>CAZWNV010000029.1:0-23550 GCA_964635265.1 uncultured Desulfobacteraceae bacterium | reverse complement strand
TGGCGCGCCCGGCAGGATTCGAACCTGCGACCTACGGATTCGTAGTCCGGCACTCTATCCAGCTGAGCTACGGGCGCTTGATTTGTGTTGTCATACGCGATTGATCCGGGAATGTCAACACCAAGTTTGATGGCTCTGCAAAAAGCCCGATATCTGTGTTGCGCTGGATTCTGCAGAAGTGCTATACCCTCATGCGGATCGTTTTTATCAGTTGGAGGGCACAATTCATGTGCTGTGAATCCTGGATGCAGCAGGCACTTGCCGAGGCGGAAAAGGCATTTGCCGCAGATGAAGTTCCTGTGGGAGCTCTACTTTTGGATGCGGGCGGCGCCATGATTGCTTCTGCTCACAACCAGACGATTGGTCTCTGCGATGCCAGTGCGCATGCGGAAATACTGGTTTTGCGCAAAGCCGGCCACAGCCTCCAAAATTATCGATTGCCTCATACGACCCTGTATGTCACTATTGAACCGTGTATGATGTGTATGGGCGCTTTGATTCATGCCCGTGTGCAGCGCATCGTGTTCGGGGCCAGGGATCCAAGATGGGGGGCTGCGGGCTCTATCTATGATTTTGCGGCCGAGAGGCGCTTCAATCATCAGCCGGAGGTGCTCGGTGGTGTGCTGGAACCTGCATGCAGACAACTCATTGTGGATTTTTTCAAACAAAAGCGAGGGGGTTCGTCCCCGCCGGGCAGGTGCGGCAAACCAGGGCCCGGTTAGCTGCAGGCACTAGTGGCGACAAGGAGAAGATCTTGGCAAATATCATCATCGTGGGAACCCAGTGGGGGGATGAAGGCAAGGGGAAAATCGTGGATCTGCTCGCGGAATATGCGGATGTGGTGGTCCGTTTCCAGGGAGGCAACAATGCCGGCCATACCATGGTGGTCGACGGAGAGCAGTTTATCAGTCACCTGGTGCCTTCCGGTATTCTCCAGGGAAAAACCTGTGTCATCGGCAACGGCATGGTAGTCGATCCGGAAGTGCTGATTTCCGAAATTGATTACCTGCAGGAAAAAGGCGTGGATGTCAGCCCCGAGAAACTCAAAATCAGTGAAAAGGCCCACCTGATCATGCCTTACCACAAACAGCTGGACATGGCGCGGGAGCAAAAGGCGAGGGGCAAGGAAAAGATCGGCACTACCGGCCGCGGTATTGGTCCCTGTTACGAGGACAAGGCCTCAAGAAGGGGGATTCGTTTTGTGGACCTTCTCGATGCCCGGGTTTTCGCGGAAAAGAGTGCAACTGCGGCTGAAGAAAAGAATTTCATCCTGCACGAGTATTACGGAGCCGAGAAGGTGTCTGCAGAACAGATCCGGGAATCCTATGCCGTCTATCGGCAGCGGCTGTCTGCTTACGTTTCTGATGTCTCCGTTTTTATCGAGCAGAGTGCAAGAGCGGGCAGTCAGGTTCTTTTTGAAGGCGCCCAGGGCACACACCTGGATATTGACCATGGTACTTATCCGTATGTGACCTCCTCGAGCACGGTTGCCGCCAACGCCTGCGCCGGCTCCGGTGTCGGCCCCAAAGTGATCACCGATATTACGGGCATTGCAAAAGCTTATACAACACGGGTGGGGCAGGGGCCTTTTCCCACGGAACTCTTTGACGAAATCGGCGCGCGCATCCAGGAAAAAGGGGCGGAATTCGGGGCCACGACCGGACGAAGACGCAGGTGCGGCTGGATTGATACGGTGATGCTCAAGAATGCAGCGCGCCTGAACAGCCTTACCGGACTTGCCATTACCAAGCTGGACGTGCTCGGCGGACTTGATGAAATCAGGATCTGTACGGGTTATACCTGCCAGGGCGAAAGCATTACGGAATTTCCCGCCGATCTGAACCTGCTGGAAAAGTGTGAGCCCGTCTACGAAAGCCTTCCCGGCTGGAAAGAGGATATTTCCGGCCTTCGCAGCTACGAAGAGCTTCCGGAAAATACCAGGAATTACCTGAGCCGGATTGAAGCGCTCACGGAAACACCGGTGGCCATTATATCGGTGGGACCTGCAAGAGATGAAACCATCATGCTGAAAAATGCCTTTACCCAGGGCGCATAAAGGCATATGGCCTGCTGTTATCACCGCATTTCCGACGGCTGCCTTGACATTGGCAGGGAGCCGCATTACAATAATTTTTTAATTGACAGCGGATGAATTCTGCCCTAAAAATGGCGACCAAATGTCGGGACGTGGCTCAGTCTGGAAGAGCACAGCGTTCGGGACGCTGGAGTCGCAGGTTCAAATCCTGCCGTCCCGACCATATTCATTCCCTCCCTGTTTCTCCTCGATCATCCTGCCGTCAATTATTTCCCTGGCCCATGGGGCTGCAGGCCTCTTGCTATAGAAGGCGCACGAAGCATACGGCGTCCGCATACCAAACTGTATGAATCGGAATCGACCGAAAAAAGGAGGATCGTTTTTTATGCGTATCATTGCCAAAACCCTTGTGGTTTTTACCCTGGCCCTTGCTCTGGCGTTACCCTCGTTTGCGGCAGACGACAAACAAGCCGAGAAGGACTCCGGAAACGATTATATTGCCGTTGTCAACGGAACCAAAATCCCCCGGGATCGTCTGGATCAGCAGCTGACGATGCTCAAGAAGCGTTTTGCCAGCAGGGGCCAGAAGCTCGACGAGAAGAAGATGGCGGATATTAAGGACAGCATTGTCCAAAATATGGTGGAAAAAGAGCTTCTCTACCAGAAGAGCCGCGAACTCGGCATAAAGGTGGATAAGGAACAGGTGCAAAAGCGGCTGGACGGTTTTAAAAATCGGTTTAAAAATGAATCCCAGTACCAGCAGCGGCTGGCCAGCATGGGCTATACCGAGGATCAGCTGCTCCACGAGATCGAGCAGAGCATGGTGATCAAGCAGCTGATCGACCAGGAGATCGCTTCGAAAGTAGAGATCACGGATGAGGATCTGCAGTCTTATTATGACGACAACACCAAAGAGTTTGAGAGTCCCAAACAAGTAAAAGCCCGGCATATCCTTGTGGAAACAGACAAGGAGGCGGACGAAAAAGAAAAACAGGCGGCCCGGAAAAAGATCGAGAAGATCCAGAAACGTTTGGAAAAAGGGGAAAAATTTTCCAAGCTCGCAAAAGAGGAATCTGATTGTCAGAGCAGCAAAAAGGGCGGTGAGCTTGGATTCTTCAGCAAGGGCCAGATGGTGCCGCCTTTCGAAAAAGCGGCATTCTCAACAGAGCCTGGCAATGTAAGCGATATTGTGGAAACGCGTTTCGGTTACCACTTGATCAAGGTAGAGGACAAAAAACCGGCTTCCAAAAAAAGTTTTGACGAGGTAAAAGGCAATATTCAAAAGCAGCTCCGCCAGAAAAAGATCCAGAAAAGGCTGCCGGAGTATGTGGAAACCCTGAAGAAAAAGGCCGATATAGAAATCAACCTCCCGGAAGGCGCCTAAGCGGTCAGCAGGTTGCCCTGAACTGCCCCGAGGCCCTGGGCAGGGCATTAGCGGACGGCCGGGTTTTGCGGCGAACATGGAGAAAGAAAAAAGCGCGGATTTTTGTTTTATAGAAATTTCCGCGCTTTATTTTATTATAATTCATGTAACACCTTAAGGTCTTATGGCTTTGCCCGCGCTGCAGGGAAAATCTGCTTGCAAAAAGCGCCAGCAGGGTTACAATTGAACCCCAAGGAAGATCCGGCTGCGAGAGTATCACTGTTTATCCCGGAAGGAGTTATCGAAGATGGCAAGAACCATTATCCGCTCTACCGGCCGCTGCCTGCCGGAGCGCGTCATAACAAACGAGGATCTGACCCGGTGGATGGAAACCTCTGATGAATGGATTCAGCAGCGCACCGGCATCGAACAGCGGCGCTGGATTCCTGAAGAAGGAGAAACAGGGGCTTCTGATCTGGGACTGGAGGCCTCCAGGACCGCTCTGGATCGCGCCGGATGGAAACCGGAGGATCTGGACCTGATTATTTTTGCCACGTTGAGTCCGGATCTCTTTTTCCCCGGATCGGGCTGCCTGCTGCAGCATAAACTGGGCCTGAAATCCACGCCCGCCCTGGACATCCGTCAGCAATGCACGGGGTTTTTGTATGGCATTGAAATCGCCGATGCCTATATCCGCAGCGGCCTGGCCCGGCGGGTGCTGCTGGTGGGCTCGGAAGTGCACAGCACGGGGCTCAATATATCCACTGCCGGTCGCGACGTCAGCGTAATTTTTGGAGACGGCGCCGGAGCGGTCTGCCTGGAAGCCCTGGACAGCGATGAACCGGTTGGTGTCCTCGCCTCCACCCTCCATGCCCAGGGAGAATATGCAGAGGCTTTAATGACGGAACTCCCCGCCTCCCGACAGAATCCGCGCATCACGGAAAAAGGGCTCCAGGAAGGGCGTCACTTTCCGACGATGGACGGGTCCAGAATATTTAAGCTTGCGGTAAAGCGGCTGCCGGAAGTCACGTACGAAGCCCTGGAAAAAGCCGGAGTTTCAGTGGATGACGTGGACATGATCTTTCCGCATCAGGCCAACCTCAGGATTAACCAGTTCTACCAAAAGGCCATGGATCTGCCCGAGGAGAAGATGTTTAACAACATTCAGCGCTACGGCAATACAACTGCCGGAACGATCCCGATTTGCCTGGACGAGGCCCTGGAGCAGAACCTGTTGAAGAAGAATGCTACAGTGGTGTTTTCCGGCCTGGGCGCGGGCGTGACCTGGGGTGCCGTGATTTATCGTTTCCCCTAAGAATCTCTGAACAACCGGTCGATATAGAATTTCGGAATCGGATCCGGATCCTCGACCTGCCGGTCCGGGTCCTGGTTTTTCTTCGCGATCTCCCCGCGGATATCGGAAGCCATGGTTTTTCCCAATTCAACCCCGAATTGATCAAAGGGGTTGATATCCCAAAGAAAGGCTTCAAATACGGTACGGGCTTCATAAAAGGCGAGCAGGCGTCCGATATTTTCCGGAGACAGGTCGTCTATAACGATTGTGGAGGACGGCCGGTTGCCGGGAAAGGAGCCGGCCGGGCTGCCGCCCGCACTTCCCAGGGCAAGGGCCTGGGCCTGCGCAATAAGGTTTGCCCAAAGCTCCTGGTGATTGCTGACCCCTTTGGAGGTGGCGGAATACCTTTCATGGTAGTGGGGCTTGAGTACTCCGATAAAATCCAGGGGAAAGGGCCTGCCCTGGTGGGCAAGTTGAAAAAAGGAATGCTGGGCGTTGGTGCCCGGTTCGCCAAAAATGATAACTCCCGTGTCCACCTCAACAGGCGCGCCTTTGGCCGTCACGGCCTTTCCGTTGCTTTCCATGTAGAGCTGCTGGATATGCGGGGCAAGCCGCGCCAGTGCCGAAGAATAGGGGATAATTCCCTGGGCCGTATATCCCAGGAAGTTATTGTTCCAGATTCCTGTCATTGCGGCGGCAAGCGGTGCATTTTCCTGCAACGGGGCGTTTGCCGCGTGCTGATCCATTTCCTCCGCCCCGCGCAGCAGCCGCTCAAATCGGTCCCAGCCCAGAAAAAGGCTTAATGGCACTCCGCCGACAGCCGAGGTCGCGCTGAAGCGGCCGCCGATATAGTCAAACATATGAAAGGTGGCAAGGGCGGGATTGTTCGGATCGTCTCCCGGGCTGTTCCTGCTCGTTACCGTCACCAGATGGCCTTCCGGCGCAAGCCCCTGATCCCTCATGAACTGTTTGGCAAGATTTGCGTTGGCCATGGTTTCGGTGGTTGTATAGCTTTTGGAGATTACAATCCAGAGCGTGTTCTCCGGGGTGATGCGGCCGGCGATGCGGCCGAAATTGTCCACGTCCACATTGGAAAGAAAATGCAGGGCAATGCCCTTGTCCGCCACGGCTTCCAGGGCGGTGGCGATAAACTCGGCGCCCAGGTACGAACCGCCAATGCCGATTACTACAACGTCTTGAAAGGGCTGTCCCGTGGAGCCGTGGATTTCTCCCCGATGCACGGCATCGGCGAATTTTTTTATCTGCTCGCGAACCTCCCTGATCTCCGGCATTACGTCCCGGCCGTTGTCCAGGACCGGTGTGTCCGAGAATTGCCGCGCAGCGGTATGCAGGGCTGCCCGATCTTCGGTTTCGTTGACATGCGCACCGTTTGTCATTTCCCGGAATCTTTCCAGAAGGCCGCGCGACTCTGCCAACTCAAAGAGATATTCCATTACCTGCTCATCCACGCGCTGGCGGGAATAGTCATAAAAGATCCCGCCCCCGGAAACGGAAAAACGCTGCAGGCGGTTTTTCTGGGCTGTCAGGTTCCTCAGATGGTACTCCGGAAGCGCCATTTTCTCCGCGCCTGCATCCAGTTTGCGCCATGCCGGCAGCTTGCGTAGTTCCTGGATTGTCATAGAAAATTTCCTTCAAATGCGTTTCAGGCCTTCAACGCCTCGATAATCTCTTCATATACCTGCATCACCTTCCCGCCCGATACATGGCAGGCTCCGGCAGCCCGGTGCCCTCCGCCGCCATAGCGGAGCATGAGCTCACCGATATTGACCCCGGAGGTCTGGTTGATAATGGATTTGCCGACCGAAATGCTGACACGTTCGCCGTCGGCATCATTGCGAATGAATACGGAAACGTTGCAGTCCGGATACAGGGCGTACACGATAAAGCGATTGCCGGGATAAATAAACGGCTGCCCGCGGAAATCCATCACAACCACGTTGGACACCCGGACGGCCGAAGCCATGATCTGCTCTTTATAGAGCTGTTCATAGGCAAAATATACGTTGACCCGCTCCTTGACATCCTCTACGGCAAGGATCTGCCGGATGGGTATCTGCAGGCAGTAATCGATAATATCGAGCTTGAACTGCTGCTCGGAAATCCTGTACTTGCCCCAGTCCTCGATTCCGGTACGCTTGTCTATCAGAAAGTTCAGCAGGGGCCACCCATCGGGGTGCAGAATTTCGTCTTTTGTGAACTGCCCGGAATCCGCCTTGTCAACACCGGCCATCATTTCATCAAAAAACCGGGGGAATCTCTGGCGGCCGCCATAGTAATTGTAGACTACCCGGGCTGCCGAAGGCGCATCCGGGTCAATGATATGGCGGGCGGCCTGCTTGTTGCGAAGGGTTTCGGAAAGGTGGTGGTCAATGGCCAGGGCAACCCCCGGGACATAGGGCAGGTTGGTGGTAATGTCCTTCTCTGTTACTGCGATTTCTCCCGCCTGCATCTGACTGGGATGGTCGACCAGCTGAATCTCGTCGACTAAATCCAGGTATTTCAACAAAACAGCACATATCAGTCCGTCCAGATCCCCCCGGGTTAACAAGCGGTATTTGCAGGCTGCATCATCCATGCATAATCCTTATATTGAAAGTGTCACCAGAATCCATACACATAGCAGAAAAGGCTTGAGGCGGCAAGCTAGGATTATTTAACAACCTGATATATTATTGGTTTCAAAATCTGTCTTGACATTTTACCGGCAATACTGCTTTAACAGGGAGCAATCCGCAGATTCGTCTCCGGAGAACGGGAACCAACGGCCTGCCACAAGAGGAAGCAATGGCGCAGACGAGTTTGGATCGCAAAAAA
Organism: uncultured Desulfobacteraceae bacterium; assembly: GCA_964635265.1. Taxonomy (GTDB): domain Bacteria; phylum Desulfobacterota; class Desulfobacteria; order Desulfobacterales; family Desulfosalsimonadaceae; genus M55B175. The sequence continues at coordinate 16,023 of CAZWNV010000029.1, read as the reverse complement.
GTGCTGCAGGAAAGCGGAGTTCATCTGCCGGTGCCGGAAACGGTGGATATTGGGCCGGAGGTGGATCCGGACCGGATTTGCGGCGAAAATGTTACCATATATCCGGGCTCCCGGATATACGGGGAAAAAACCTGCATTGCCGCCGGGGCCCGGATCGGGGCCGAAGCACCGGCCACCGTGGAAAACTGTTGGATCGGCCCGGAAGTAGCGCTGAAAGGGGGATTCTTCAGCGGTGCGGTTTTTTTGAACAGGGCCTCATGCGGCTCCTGCTCCCATGTCCGAAGCGGGACAATCCTGGAGGAAGGGGCCAGCATCGCCCACAGCGTCGGAATCAAACAAACCATTCTCTTTCCCCACGTCACCCTGGGCAGCCTGATCAATTTCTGCGATTGCTTCATGGCCGGCGGCACGGACGCCAAAAACCACAGCGAGGTGGGCAGCTCCTATATTCATTTCAACTACACCCCCCAGCAGGACAAGGCAACCCCCTCTCTGATAGGCGATGTGCCGGGTGGGGTCATGCTGGATAAGCCGCCTGTATTCCTGGGCGGGCAGGGCGGACTTGTCGGCCCCTGCCGCCTTGGCTACGGTGTCACTGTTGCTGCCGGCACCATCTGCCGAAAAGATGAAACAAGACCCAACCGCCTGATTTTCGGCGGATCCGGACGGGGCGGCAATATTGCCTACAAACCGGCGGCATACCGCAATGTAAGGCGAATCCTGATAAACAACCTGGTCTACATCGGCAACCTTTTGGCCCTTGGCCAGTGGTACCGGCACGTGCGCAGCCGGTTTATATCGGACCATTACTCCGCGCTTCTGCATGAAGGGCTCGTGACCGTGCTCGATCAAGCGGCGGCCGAGCGGATCAAGCGGCTGGAGGGCTTTATGGAGAATCTTGAAAAAGCCGATACCGGCAGCCCCCTTCCCGCAAAGCGGTCTGCAGTTCTGGAGATCCTCAACTCCTATCAGGGCCGGGAAAACATTTGCCCCGATGACGGGCAGGACCTGCGGGCCCGGTTTCTGGAAGGGCTGCCACGGGACCTGGAGGGGGAGACATCGGATTGGTGGGGGCCCTACCTGGCTGCCATCCAATCCCTGCCTCCTTCTGTAAAAAGCTGCGGCAGCCGGTGGCTGCAGGCAGTTGTGGACCGGGTGGTGCAGGCTGTTCTGGACGCAGTGCCGGAATACGGGAAGAAGAAAGGAAACTGAATATGGCCGGGCTCTTTGGCACGGACGGAATTCGGGGAAAAGCCAATCAGTATCCCATGACACCCGAAGTCGCCCTTCGGGCAGGGCGCGCGCTGGCCGGTGCAATCCGCAGGGACGGGGCACCCCCGCGGATACTTATCGGCCGGGATACCCGCAACTCGGGAGACATGATTGCCTGCGCCCTGGCCGCGGGAATCTGTTCTGCCGGCGGCGATGCACATATCTGCGGGGTTCTGCCGACCCCGGCAATCGCTTATTTGACGACGGCCGAATCCATGGATGCCGGAGTGGTGATATCCGCATCCCATAATCCCTTCGCGGACAACGGCATCAAATTCTTCAACGCCGATGGGTTTAAGCTTAGCCGGGAGATGGAAGCCTTTCTGGATCAAAAGATTCAACAGGCGCCGGGCGGCGGCGACAGCACGGAAGGGATCCCGGCAGAGTATGCCGCGCAGCCGGAGAAGATCGGGGCCGTACAACACCGGCCGGAGCTCTTCCATACCTACGTGGATTTTCTGACTCGCCAGATGCCTTCCGCCGGTTTCCTGAAGGGCCTTAAGGTCGTGCTCGACTGCTCCAACGGGGCTGTCTGGCAGGCGGCTCCGAAGGTATTCCGCAGCCTGGGGGCAGAGGTTGAAACCATCTGTGCCGAACCTGACGGCCGCAACATCAACCAGGGCTGCGGATCCCAGGATACTGCCCTGCTGCAGAAAAGGGTGGTCGAGGCGCGGGCATGTGCCGGGCTGGCCTTTGATGGGGATGGGGACCGGCTCATTGCGGTTGATGAAACCGGCGGCAGCGTGAGCGGCGACCAGATCCTGGCCGCGTGCGCCAAGCATTTGAAAAACAACGGGAAACTGGCCAATAACCGCGTTGTCAGCACGGTGATGAGCAATGTGGGCTTTCATAAAGCCATGGAGCAGCTGGGCATTGAACTCGTAATCACGGATGTGGGCGACCGGCATGTGCTGGAACAGATGACGGAGCAGGGGGCCGTGATCGGCGGCGAGGATTCCGGGCACATGATATTTCTGGACAGCCATACCTCGGGCGACGGCATCCTTACCGGCCTGCGGCTGATGCAGGTAATGCGGGAAACAAACACTCCGCTCTCCGTTCTGGCCTCTGTCATGCAGACATATCCCCAAATTCTCCGGAACGTCGAGATTGCCGAAAAAGTGGATATTATGGAGATCCCCGACATTAAAGCCGCCATATCCCGGGTTGAGGAGAGGCTGGGCAGCCAGGGAAGGGTGCTGGTCCGGTATTCCGGAACACAGCCCCTGTGCCGGGTCATGGTGGAGGGGCCGGACCCGGAGACAACCCGGAGCTACTGCACGGAGATCGTGGATATAATCCGCCGCAAAATCGGCGCAAATTAGAGGAAGGGCCGGCCGCCCCCGAAAATACGGGGAGGCCGGCGGATCGGGTTATTCTCTGCCGCCCATGATATAGAGCAGCATCAAAAACAGGTTGATAAAATCCAGGTACAGGGTCAGTGCCCCCATTATGGCTCCCTTGCGGATAACTCCTGCCTCGGCGTCGCTTGGCTGGGTCATGGCCATATGCTTTAATTTCTGGGTGTCATAGGCGGTAAGCCCGACAAATACCAGGACGCCGATGTAGCTGATAATCATGGTCAATGCCGAGCTTTGAATGAGCAGGTTGACCAGGGATGCGACAATGATGCCGATAAGCCCCATGAACATAAAGCTGCCCAGGGAGGTGAGGTCGCGCTTGGTAACAAATCCGTATGCGCTGCAAGCCACGAAAGTGGCCGCACAGACAAACAGGGTGGAGGTAATGGTGGCGGTCGTGTACGCTATAAATATAAAGGAGAGGGTAACGCCGTTCAAAGCGGAGTAGATAACAAAAAGGGCCGTGGCAGTCGAGGCCTGGATTTTCTGGATCCGTGCACTGAGATAGAACACCATGCCCAGCTCGGCGGCTATCAGGCCGAAAAAGAGCATGGGGTGGGTCCGTATGAAATTGGCCATGCCCTCGGTGCTGCCGAGGTAGAATGCAATCAGGCCGGTAAGGCCCAGGCCGATGGCCATCCAGTTGTATACACTACGGATAAAACTGTTGACCTGCACCTGCGTGCGGGCACCAGCGGTTGGACGAGCGGTTTCCATGTTGGCCATAGAGTTGTTTTCCTCCTGCAATCAAAAAGTCTTTATTCCATGTTAGCGCTGAAAATCCCATGTTCTGTTTTGCATAATAACACAGAAACCCATTTTTGCAAGGCTTACAAAGCCTGAAAAAGCAGCCTGCAAGCCAATGAAATACGCGCAGCTCTATCAGCATTTGCGGGAGGCCGCAGAAAAACTCGATATCACGGTATCGGAGCAGAATCTCCGTGCCACCGGGGTTAATGCCAAAAGCGGCCTCTGCAGGATCAAGGGCCGGCAGGTTTTTATCATGGACAAGAACCTGCCGGTACGGCAGAAGGCGGAAATTCTGGCAGACTGCCTTCGCGGCATGTCCCTTGAGGACACGTATCTCATACCCGCCGTGCGCAGCTACCTGGAGCGTGGCTGAGACAGGCGCCTTTCATAATTTACACCCCTCGGGTGAGGCGGAACCATTAAAGGCCCGGGATTTTTGGCCCGAAATAAAAGTTTACATAATATATCTTATCAGACGTTATAAAACGGGCACAAAATTTGAGTGTCGCTCGGAAACCGCCAATTGCATGGATTTGGTCCTATCTCAAGGCGAAACGCAGCCAAAGCGAGCTGTTGTCTGAGCCCGAAAGGGCGAGTTCACAGTGAGCTGGCGGAGCAAGCCCTTAGAGATAGCACGCGGAATAAATCGCTTTTTGCGAAGCCATCATTGAATGATGGACCAAACTGTGCTAGTTTTATATGTTTATAAGGACGGGCCATTCGAACCCCTGCTGCCGCTTGCCTGCAAAAGCCAGCAGTCCACTTGTGCTCCGGTAATACATATGACAACTGCGGCAAAAACGATATATTCCGTCAGTGAGCTGACGAAAAAAATTAAAGCACTGCTTGAAGAAACGTATCCATTTCTATGGATACAGGGGGAAATCTCCAACTTCCGGATGCCGGCCTCCGGTCATTACTACTTTACGTTAAAGGATGCGAACGCCCAGATCAGTGCGGTCATGTTCCGGGGCCAGAACAAGAACCTCCGGTTTATTCCCGAGGACGGAATGAGCGTGACCGGATTCGGCCGGGTGAGTGTATATTCCCCGCGCGGCGCCTATCAAATCATTCTGGAGTACCTGGAACCCTCGGGAGTGGGCGCGCTGCAGGCGGCATTTGAGCAGCTCAAAGCCAAGCTTTCCGGGGAAGGCCTTTTTGATGCGGCGTATAAAAAGGAACTGCCCCTTCTGCCGCGGAAAATCGTCCTTATCACCTCGGCTACGGGCGCCGCGGTCCATGACATGATCCGGGTGATGCAACGCCGCTATCCCAACATCCGGATTGAGATTTTCCCGGCATCCGTGCAGGGGGATCAGGCCGTCCCAGACATCGTATCGGCCATAGAGCTCCTTAACCGGAGAAATGACGCTGATTTTGCCGTACTGGCCCGCGGCGGCGGCTCCCTGGAAGACCTCCGGGCCTTTAACGCCGAAGAAGTGGCCCGCGCCATTTTTGCCTCCGGGGTGCCCATTGTGTCTGCTGTGGGTCATGAAACCGATTACACGATCGCCGATTTCGTCGCCGATCTTCGGGCCCCCACCCCGTCTGCTGCGGCGGAAATGGTGGTTCCGGTCAAAGCGGAACTGGAAAACCGGCGCCTCCAGTTAAGCCGCCAGCTTGCAGCAGGAGCCTATAAGCTGATTGACGACAGGCGCCGCCGCATCCGCCAGCTTGCAGATCGCCTGGTGCACCCCAAGCGGCGGCTGGATGATCTGCGGCTTCGCCTGGATGAGCTTTCGAACCGGCTTCAGGCGGCATTTCAAAGACGGCTCGGAAGGGAGAAGGAGCGCCTTGACTGGCGCACGCAGAGGCTGTATGCAAACAGCCCGGCAATCCTCCTGCAGGAGCGCAGGCATCGCGTGGCGCAATTGCAGCAGCGGCTCTGCTCCGCCGCAAACTCCCTGGTGCGGACACGGGCCATGCAGGCCGGCGCGTTCAATGACCGCTTAAACGCCCTGAATCCGGCGGCCGTTCTGCAGCGGGGCTACAGCATTGCCCGCCGCCGGTCGGACAAGTGCATTATACGGGACGCAGCCGAGGTGGAGACAGGCGAGATCCTGGAGATCCTCCTTGCCAGGGGCAAGCTTACCAGTTTGGTGAAAGGAAAACAGGAAGATGGCCAAAAAGAGCTTTGAAGAAGCCATGGGCCAGCTGGAAAAGATCGTGCAGGAGCTCGAATCCGGTGACCTGGCCCTGGAGAAGGCGCTCAAAAAATTTGAAGAAGGCGTGCGGCTCTCCAAGTTCTGCTTTGACAAGCTTGAAGAAACCGAACAAAAAATCACGGTGCTGACCTCCGATGCCTCGGGCAATGTCAAGGAAGCCCCTTTTGCGGGTGATACCGGAGAAGGCGGGGAGCAGTAGAAGAATACGGATGGATTTCCCGGGCTATCTGGAAAAACGACGCGAACAGGTAAACCGGTGGCTTGCGGCCTTTATTGAAGAGCGCTTCCCTGAGGGGCGGAGACTCTGCCAAGCCATGACCTACTCCCTGATGGCCGGCGGCAAGCGACTGCGCCCGATTCTGTGCATGGCTGCCGCGGAAGCGGTGGGAACCCCGGATGACCCGCATGTAACCGCCTGCGGCTGCGCCCTGGAGATGATCCATACCTATTCCCTGATCCATGACGACCTGCCGGCAATGGATGACGACGCCCTGCGCCGGGGCAGGCCCACCTGCCACGTGCATTTTGACGAGGCAACCGCCATACTGGCCGGAGACGCCCTGCTCAGTCTCGCGTTCCAGGTGTTAACAGAGATCAGCCTGGAGAATCCGGCCGGGATTTCGGCCATGCACAGGATTGCCAAAGCCTGCGGCTACGAGGGCATGATCGAGGGGCAGATGCGGGACATGGAAGCCGAGGGCGCCCCCCGGGATGTCGCCTCGCTGCAGGGGATGCACCAGTGCAAGACCGGCGCGCTGATCGAGGCTGCAGCGCTCGCGGGAGGCATCCTGGGCGGAGGAAACGATTCGCAGATCCGGGCCCTCTCCGATTATGCCCGCCGGATCGGGCTCGCTTTCCAGGTGGCGGATGATATTTTAAACGTGGAGGGCGATCCGGAAACCATGGGAAAGGCCGCAGGCACGGACAAGGACCGGGATAAAACGACATATCCGGGACTGATGGGCATTGCCGACTCCAGGAAATACAGCCGGGAGCTGGCCGACAATGCCCTGCAGGCCCTCGGCGTTTTTGACAGCAAAGCAGAGCCGCTGCAGGCCCTTGCCGACTATGTGATCGAGCGCCGGCGATAAATGTGTACCCTTTTTTAAGGCAAAAAAAATTGAGCATACTCGAAACCATCAATTCCCCTTCCGATCTGAAAAAACTGCCGCGCGAGGAGCTGCCGAAGCTTGCCCGGGAAATCCGCCAGGCCATCGTGGACGTGGTTTCCCAAACCGGCGGGCATCTGGCCTCCAACCTCGGCGTGGTGGAGCTCACCATCGCCCTGCACTACGTGTTTGACCTGCCGCAGGACAAAATTATCTGGGACGTGGGCCACCAGTCCTATACGCATAAGCTCCTCACCGGCCGCAGGGAGCGCTTTGCCACCCTCCGCCAGCACCAGGGGATCGCGGGCTTTCCCAGGATGAGCGAGAGCATCTATGACGCCTTTTCCACCGGCCACAGCAGTACCTCCATCTCCTCGGGCCTGGGCATGATCGCCGGCAAACGGTTAAAACAGGAGACGAGCAAGGTGATCGCGGTGATCGGCGACGGCTCCATGACTGCAGGGATGGCCTATGAGGGCTTAAACCAGGCCGGCGCCCTGAAAAAAGATCTGATCGTGATCTTAAACGACAATGAAATGTCGATATCCAGAAACGTGGGTGCCCTCTCCTCGCTTTTGAGCCGTACCTTTTCGGCCCGCTATCTGCAGGATCTGCGAAAGGAGATGGGCGAGCTCCTCCGTTCGCTGCCGGGCATCGGAAACGACGCGTACCAGTTCGCCAAACGGGCGGAGGAGTCGGTAAAGGCCTTTGTCACCCCGGGCATGCTGTTTGAGGCTTTCAACTTCGATTATTTCGGTCCCATCAAGGGCCACCGGATCAATCAGTTGATCGATATGCTGGAAAATATCAAATCCCTCGAGGACCCGGTGCTGCTGCACGTGGCCTCCCAAAAAGGCCGGGGCTACGGCCCGGCGGAGGAAAACCCCGTGTATTTTCACGGCGTTGGAGGCTTCAAGGTGGAAAGCGGGGACCGGCTGCCCAGGAACCGGCCTGCACCCTCCTACACCGAGGTTTTCGGCAACACCATGGTCAGCCTTGCCGGCTCTGATGAAAAAATCCTGGCTGTTACAGCAGCCATGCCCGAGGGCACCGGGCTGGTAAAATTCTCGGAGCAGTTTCCGGAGCGCTTCTTTGATGTGGGCATTGCCGAGCAGCACGGGGTTACCTTTGCGGCCGGCATGGCAACCGAAGGATTCAAACCGGTTGTCGCCATTTACTCCACCTTCCTCCAGCGCGCCTTTGATCAGCTGATCCATGACGTCTGCCTGGAGAACCTGCCCGTTACCTTTGCCATTGACCGGGGAGGGATCGTGGGCGAAGACGGCCCCACCCACAACGGCCTGTTTGATTTTTCCTATCTCCGGATGATGCCCAATATGGTGGTCATGGCCCCGAAAGACGAGAACGAACTGCGGCGCATGATGCTGACAGCCATAGAACACCCGGGGCCCGCAGCATTCCGCTATCCCCGGGGCGCGGCTGCGGGTGCAGCCCTTAAAGATCCCATAGAACCCCTGCCCATCGGCCGCGCCGAAGTCCTCGCCCATGGCAAAGACCTCCTGATCCTGGCGGCGGGCGCAACAGTTGCCGATGCCGTAGCGGCCCGACAGATTTTATCGGAACAAAACGGCCTGAGTGCAACCGTAGTCAACTGCCGTTTCATCAAACCATTGGACACGGAACTGCTGTGCGATCTGGCGGAAAAGATTCCCGATATCCTCACCGTGGAGGAAAATGTGCTGCAGGGCGGCTTTGGCAGCGCCGTGCTCGAAGCGCTGCATGAAGCCGGCATTGGCGGCTTCCGGCTCAAACGCCTGGGGATCGGCGACGTGTTCGTGGAGCACGGTCCCCGGGATTTTCTGCGGGCCCGCTACGGCCTTGATGCCGCAGGCATAGCCAGGGCGGCTGCGGACTGGCTTTCATCCTCATCTTCATCCGCGCAGACCGATTCATGACAAAATCCCGGAAAAAACGGCTGGATATCCTGGTGGCGGAGCAGGGGCTGGCCCCAAGCCGGGAGGCCGCCCGCAGCCTTATCATGAGCGGCAACATCCTGGTCGACGATACGCCTGTGGACAAGCCGGGCGCAAGCATTTCCGAAGATGCCCGCATCGTCAACCGCAAGCCGCCGATGCCCTATGTGAGCCGCGGCGGATTCAAGCTCGCCCACGCCCTCACCGAGCTTTCGATGGATGTTGCCGGCCTTGTCTGCCTGGATGTGGGCGCTTCCACCGGCGGTTTTACCGATTGTCTTCTGCAGGCTGGCGCGGAACGGGTTTATGCAGTGGATGTGGGCTACGGCCAGCTTGACTGGCGCCTTCGCCGGGACAGCCGCGTAACGGTTATCGAGCGCACCAATATCCGGTATGCGGGGGCGGATATCCTGCCTGAGACCTTTGACCTGATCGTCGTCGATGTCTCCTTCATATCCCTGAAAATCGTGGTTCCGGCTGTAGAACCCTTTTTGCGGCCGGCGAAAGGAGCGATCATCGCCCTTGTCAAGCCGCAGTTTGAAGTGGGCAGGGGCCAGGTGGGCAAAGGCGGGGTGGTCCGGGATGAGAGCCTGCATGCCCGGGTTCTGGAGGATCTTACCGTGTTTTTTGCCGAGTGCGGCCTCCGCCGGCAGGCGGCGCTTACCTCCCCGATTCTGGGGCCGCGCGGCAACCGGGAGTTTCTTCTCTGCCTGGTGCGCAATCCTGCCGGATAAGGCCCGGAGACTAGCAAATCCTGGTTTTTTGGGCTTGATTTTTTTTGATCAAATAAGATAGGAATGAAAAATTCCCCTGAAAAAGGCTCGGGGGTGAGCGGATTGGTAAATATTTCAGCAGAGAGGAGTGTAATGGCGGATATGACTGAAAAACTGAGGAACATCGCTCTAATTGGACATGGGGGCAGCGGCAAGACGACACTGGCAGAGGTCCTTCTCCACAACGCCGGTGTCACCAAACGTCTGGGCAGCGTGGATGAAGGCAACGCGGTCATGGATTTCGAACCGGAGGAACTCAAGCGCCACTCCAGCATCAGCTGCGCCTTCCATCCGTTTGAATGGAAAAAGACAACGATCAACCTGATCGATACCCCGGGCGACCAGAATTTTTTCTCAGATACCCGCATGTGCATGCAGGCGGCTGACGCAGCCCTGCTGGTGATCGATGCCATTGACGGGGTCAAGGTACAGTCCGAGCAGGCCTGGGACATTGCCGAGGAATTCAAGCTGCCGGTCATGATCTATATTAATAAGGTGGACCGCGAGCGGGCGGATTTTACCAGGGCTTTTGAGGATGCGAAAAACATCTTCGAGCCAAAGCCCATTATCCTGCAGCTTCCAATCGGGAAAGAGGACGGATTTCAGGGCGTTGTGGATCTGCTCAGCATGAAGGCCATTACATTTGCCGACGGAAAGGCTTCCGTGGGCGAAATCCCCGCGGACCTCAAGGAAGAGGCGGATAGCGAACGCGAAACCCTGGTGGAGAACATCGCCGAGGCCGATGATGAACTGGTGGAAAAATACCTGGAAGGCGAGGAACTCTCCCAGAACGACCTTTACACCGCCCTGCAGAAAGGCATCGCAAACCGCACTTTCGCCCCCGTGGTCTGCGGCTCCGCAGCCCGGCGGATCGCGGTGGATCCGCTTTATGAACTCTTTGTCAACGCCATGCCCGCCCCTTCCCAGCGCGGCCCCAAAAAAGGGTTTGAGCCGGGAACGGAAAAGGAAATCCTCCGGCATCCGGACCCTGAAGAGCCCTTTTCCGCGCTGGTGTTCAAGACCATTGCAGACCCCTACTCCGGCCGTTTGACGGTTTTCAAGGTATTTTCCGGCAGAATGGGCGGTGACGGCACATTCTACAATCCCAACCGGGATGTAAAGGAGCGCTACAGCCAGCTTCTGCGCCTTGTCGGAAAGGAGCAGAAGCAGATTTCCGAAGCCGGCCCGGGCGATATTGTTGCCGTGGCCAAGCTAAAGGAGACCAAAACCGGCGACACCCTCTGCGATCCGGCCGGTAAGGTGGTGCTCGAGTCCGCGGCCCCGCTTACCGGCACGGTCTCTTACGCGATCGTGCCCAAAAGCCAGGGAGACGAGGACAAGATCTTCTCCTCGCTGTCCAAGCTCATGGAAGAAGATTCCGCCCTTACCCTGGAGCGCAATGACGAGACCCGCGAGACCCTGCTGACCGGCATGGGCCAGGTCCATATCGAAACCGTCGTGGAGCGGTTAAAGCGCAAGTACAACGTGGAGGTCACCCTGACCATTCCCAAGGTGCCCTACAAGGAGACCATCAAGAAAACCGTGAGTGTTCAGGGCAAGCATAAAAAGCAGTCCGGCGGCCATGGCCAGTACGGGGACTGCTGGGTCCAGTTCGAACCCCTGGAAAGGGGCGCGGGCTACGAGTTCGTGGACCAGATTGTCGGCGGCGTGATTCCCAAGACCTATATCCCGGCTGTGGACAAAGGAATCGCCGAGGCCGCCCAGAAGGGGGTTCTTGCGGGATATCCCTGTATCGACTTCAAGGCTGTTTTATATGACGGATCCTATCATTCGGTGGATTCCTCGGAGATGGCGTTTAAGATTGCGGGTTCCCTGGCCTTTAAAAAGGCCGCCGAGCAGGCGGAACCCACCATGCTCGAGCCCATTATGGAGGTGGAGGTCACCACGCCCGAGGATTTCATGGGCGATGTCATGGGAGACTTAAACGGCCGGCGCGGCCGGGTTCTCGGCATGGAAGGCAAGGGCAAAAACCAGGTGGTACGGGCCAATGTGCCCATGGCCGAGGTGTTGAGCTATGCGCCCGATCTGCGGTCTATGACCGGCGGACGCGGCATTTTTAGCATGAAGTTTTCCCACTATGATGAGGTCCCTGCCCAGCTGCAGCAGAAAATTATTGAAGCAGCCAGGGCAGCGGAAGAATAAGACAAGACAGATTCAGCAGCAGCGGGGGCAGAATTCAGGTATCGTCCGGATTCTGCCCCTTGTCTTTTGCCCCGTCTCCCGGCTCATTGATTTCCGATATCATCCGGGCGATATCGGACGCCATGCGCGCATCATCGGGATTCATCGCCCCCTCCCCCTTCTCCTTTCTGCTCTTCTCTCCCGCCCTTTCGGCCGCCCGGGAATCGAGCTGCGGCGACCGGATGGCCAGCAGCTCGCCGGATCGGGACAGGAGGATGGAGAGGTTTACCGTGAGGTCGAAATCGAGTTGATAGGCCACAGCGCCTTCGCGGACCGTAATCCTGCCGGACCGGTGCCGCAGGCTGTCGCTTACCGAGATGTCATAGGCCTGATTGACCGCCTGCTTGAGAGCCTCTTTGTCCAGGTAGCCGGCGATAAAGCGGAGAAGCTTGCGCTCGCCTGACTGCAAGGCTTCCGGGCTGATCATTTTCAATGCTTGAATCCTTTATCCGGGGCTGATAAACAGGGATAAAACTATATTTTTCTACCAGGTTTTGCCTGTTATGTAAAGAGGCGCGAGATATGGAACCCTACCAAACCCGCATACAACAGCTGCGCGAGAAACTGCAAAGCGCGGATCTGGACGCCTTTCTGGTATTAATCCAGGAAAACCGCCGGTACCTGAGTGGTTTTACCGGCGAGGACGGTCAATATGATGAGTCGGCAGGGGCCCTTGTGGTTACAAGGGATGCCCTGATTCTGGCCACGGATTCCCGCTTCGAAAGCCAGGCCCGGCAGGAGGCATCCGGCTGGGACGTGCTGGTCTACCAGAAGGGGCTTGTCAAGGAGCTGCCGGAGATTGCCAGGTCGCTGAAATTCCGGCGCCTGGGTTTTGAAAGCCGCCGGATGACCCATGAAATCTATTCCAGAATCTGCAAGGAGCTCGACGATACCGGCCTTTCGGTGGAGCTTGTCCCCTGCCTGGAGATGGTGGAGACCCTGCGGCTGGTAAAAGATGAGGCGGAAATCCGGGCCCTCTGTGATGCAGTGGTGCTTGCGGAATCTGCGTTTACCGAATTTCTGCAAAGCGGACAACTCGAAGGGGCTTCGGAAACAGAGGCTGCATGGGAGCTGGAGAAGCGCATGCGCGACAAAGGCGCCGAGGCCATCGCTTTTCCGGTTATTGCGGCATCGGGCCCCAACGCCGCCCTGCCCCATGCCATCCCGCAGGAGCGCCGGTTTGCCGGTAATGATTCCCTTCTTTTCGACTGGGGCGCAAGGCTGAACGGCTATTGCAGCGATATGAGCCGCACCCTTTTTCTGCAGGAGCCGGACGCGGAATTGCAAAAAATTTTCACCACCGTCTATGACGCCCAGCAGAAAGCCATAGATGCCATCCGTCCCGGCATCGGAACCTGCGCCGTGGACGCCGTAGCCCGGGAGCATATCGATGCCTGCGGCTATACGGGCCGCTTCGGCCACGGTTTGGGCCACGGGGTGGGCCTTGCCGTGCACGAGGCCCCTTCTGTAAGCCCGGTTGCCGAAAGGGAGAAGACAATTTGTGAAAACATGATATTTACCGTGGAACCGGGCATTTATATCCCCGGCAGGGGCGGGGTGCGGCTGGAGAACATGGTGGTCGTGCGCAGCCACGGGGCCGAGGTGTTGAATAAGCTGCAAATCCGAATGGATATGCTGTATTTATGAACGTTTTAAACCAGCTTGTGGACCAGTACCTCAACTACCTGCTGGTTGAAAAGGGACTGTCCACAGCCACGATTGATTCCTATGCCAGGGACCTGGCCCGGTATGTGCGTTTTTTGCGGGCCAATAAAATCAGCGCTCTCTCGGAAAATGACACCACGGTGATTTTGAAGTACCTTCTTCGCCTGCGGGATCAGGACCTGGGCATCCGCTCGAGAGCCCGGCACCTGGTAACCATCCGGGGTTTCTACCGTTTTCTTGTCCGGGAAAAGGAGCTGAAAAAGGATCCCGCCCGGCTGGTGGAGCTTCCCAAGTCCGGGGTCAAACTGCCGGACGTACTGGGGTTGGATGAAGTCAGGGCCCTGCTTGCTGCACCGGATGGGAGCAGTCCCAAGGGCATGCGGGATGCTGCCATGCTGGAGCTCTTGTATGCGGCCGGGCTGCGGGTAAGCGAGCTGGTGCACGTCAAGGTCTCCGAGCTTAACCTGGAATCCGGTTTTGTCCGGGTTTTCGGCAAAGGGGCCAAAGAGCGGCTCGTGCCCATTGGAAGCCATGCACGCGAGAAAATCCGGACATATGCCGCCTACGGCCGGCCCCGGCTGCTAAAGGACCGGGTCAGTTCCTACATGTTTGTGGCAAGAGCGGGCAACCCCATGACGCGCCAGGGGTTCTGGAAACTGGTGAAAGGCTACGCCGGCCAGGCGGGTATCCAGAAAGCCATAACCCCGCATTCCCTTCGCCACAGCTTTGCCAGCCACCTCCTGGAAGGCGGGGCCGATCTGCGGGCCGTGCAGATGATGCTGGGCCATGTGGACATCTCCACCACCCAGATCTACACCCACGTGGCCCGGGAGCACCTGAAAAAAATGCACGAAGCCTATCATCCGCGGGGATAAAAAAAACAAATCGCCACTGCTGCCCCCGGAGGGTAAAACATGGCTGATGAAAAAACCCTCCGGGGACGCAAATGGCGATCTGCTTCGCAGCAAAGCCCTGTGCCTGCAAGGGGCGAGGTCAGGCGGGCCCTGCCGCCGAATCAATATTCATATCGGAGGCCCACAACAAAATTTCGGCCGGGCATGGGATAGCCCTTGACATACGCATAATCCCTGTCCAAGAGGTTGTGGATTTCGCCGCGCAAGGCAAGGCCCCCGTAGTCGGGAAAATCCAGGATGCGTTTCTCCATTGTCAGGCTCGCCACCGCATACTTGTCCTTTTCCACCACAGGCGCCGGATACCCCCCGGTTTCGTAGTCATCCACATCCTGCTCGCCGGTATGGGTAAAGTTGAGCTGCATGGAAAAACCCTCGAAATCGGATACAGACACCCCGTAGGACATAAGAAGATCTGAGACGTATTTCAGGTCCTCGCCGGTTTCATCGTCTTCGTATTCGGTCAGGTAAGTAAAGTGAATATAGGGATCAATCCGCCAGTGGTATTGCAGCCATTTGCCCAGGTGGCAGGTAATGCCCCCCTCAAAGCCTGAAACAGTGGCCTCGCCGATATTCTCCCAGGTGGTAAAGCCTTCCGCAGTGGTGACGGTATTGATCTTGTCTTCAAAATCCGTGTAAAAGTACGTCAGGGAGGCATCGACAACCGGGTGATACCAGTCCAGGCCCAGTTCATAGGTGTCGCTCTCCTCCGGGTCAAGGCCCGGGTTGCCCTTGTAGGGAAGGCCGAAACTGGAATAATCCCCCGCCAGCTCGCCTGCCGAAGGCATGCGGAATCCCTGGCCGTAGTTGGCGCGGATTTTGAGAGAATCGAGAATGAAATAGGAAGCCCCGAGTTTCGGGCTTACATTGTCATCATCCGCGGTTCCTCCCTGTCCCTGCTTGATCTCCACCTCGTAGTCATCATAGCGGAGTCCCCCTGATAGGATGAGGCGGTCATCGAGGTACTTGGCCTGGCCCAGCAGGAAGTAGGAGGGGTTTTCATACTCGGTTTCCCTGGGCGCAAACCCCTGGTCGATTTCGTAATCGATCCAATCCACCCCCGCAGTGAGCCTGTAGCGGCCCGGCTTCCAGGTCACCTGCCCCTGGGCTCCCTGGTTGTCGATATCGGTTTCCGATACGATGCTGTAGGTGGGATCATAATAGCCGTATTCGTCATCGCCGGTAAAGTAGCGGGCTTTCCAGGAAAAGAGGCCTTCCCGGGTTTGCCCTTCATACAGGAAATCCAGGGATTCATTGGAATTGTCCACATGGGCATCCGGGTCATTCTGGCTCAGATAGTACGGGCTGCCCGCATCATCCATATCATAGCCCGTGTATATGAGTCCCACCCTGTGATCCGGCAAAAACTCGTAGCCCAGGTTGATGCTGATGTTCTCCTCTTCATCGTAGCCGGTATTGTTATACTCCTCATCATCAGCCGTGTCGTAGTCATCCTTCATGCTCCGGCTGACCGCAGCGGAGAAATCGAACCCGCCCGTTTTGCCGGAGAAGCCGGCGGATGCCTCCTCGTATCCGAAACTGCCCAGCTCTCCTGCGACAAAAAAGGAGGGGTCGCCCCTGCCCTGCTTGGTGATGACGTTGATAAGGCCCCCGATGGCGGCCGAGCCGTACTGCACCGAGGCCGGCCCGCGAATGATCTCGATGCGTTCGATGTTTTCGGTCATAATCTTGGCCGCGTTGCCGGTAGCCGCCCTTCTGCCGTTGAGCAGGATCAGGACCTTTCCCTGCAGGTCGTTTCCGGTGGCCGAGGTCCTGAATCCCCGAATGCCGATGGAGGTCAGGTTGCCGGGGGTTTTCTGGATATGACCGATATTCTCCTCAGCCAGCAGATCCCCCAAATCCTCGGCGGCAGACATCCGG
>CAZWNV010000028.1:0-23578 GCA_964635265.1 uncultured Desulfobacteraceae bacterium | reverse complement strand
AAGGCACGCCAATGGCCTCTTGGGCAAACACCGGGTATGACCAAAATAAAGGACACAGCCGAATGTTCCCTGGAAGCCGCTGCTGTCCGGACGGATATTCCGGCAAACCATGACAGACATCGCGCCCCATGGCGCAAGGATTGGCAAACGATGAAAACCGCCGCAAGACTGTTTTACGGGATTTTAGCCGGTGCTTTGTTGATCACGTTCTGCAGCACTACCGCCTCTGCCGGAGAAAAGCGCGCCACCATCGCCTATGCCCGGTGGTCCTGTGCAGAGGCCGCCTCCCAGGTGGTCAAGGCCGTACTGGAGGAGAAAACCGGGTATGCGTGCCGGTTAATGCCGATGGGAGCTGAAGCCATGTGGCTCTCCACTGCCAGCGGGGATGTGGACGGCTTTGTCTGCGCATGGCTGCCCAGTCTCCACCAGCATTACTACGGAAAGGTGGAGGACAATGTGGTGGATTTGGGGCCCAACCTGACAGGGACAAAGGTGGGGCTCGTGGTCCCGGACTATGTTCCGCTCGACTCCATTGCCCGACTGGAGGCCCATTCCGCCAGATTTAACGGAGAGATCATCGGGGTGGACCCGGGCGCGGGGATCATGGGCCTTACCCGGGAGGCGATCAAGGTCTACGATATGGGGCACATGGAACTTGTCCAAGGAAGCGGCGCTGCCATGACCAGGATCCTGGCGGATAAAATCGAAAAGCAGGAATGGGTGGTCGTAACCGGCTGGACGCCGCACTGGAAATTCGCCAGATGGGATCTCAAGTACCTGTCGGATCCCGAAAACGTCTACGGCGGGCAGGAATCCATCCACACCGTGGTCCGCAAAGGCCTGAAGCAGGACAAACCGGAGTTGCATCGTTTTCTCGATAACTTTCGCTGGCGGCCGAAGGATATCCACCAGGTTATGGACCGGATCCAAAAGAGCGGAGAGTCCTATAGAAGCGCCGTGCAGTGGGTGCACAAACATCCGGGAAAGGTCGCGGAGTGGCTGGACTAAAAACGCCCGTCTATTGCGGGAATCACCCAGGGGTGCGAGTACCAGAACCAGCGGGAGCCGTCTTTTGACGGGGCGGTGATAGTGTAGAGGCTTCTCCTGGAGGAGAGTTTCTCCCTGGCGCGCACCGTGACAAAAAGCGCGCCGTTTTCTTTTGCGGACCCGATAGTGCAGGTTCTCTGCCCGTTTACGAAACACTGCAGGCCGGCGGGATCAATTGCGCTGTTTGCAATGCGCAGTTTTAGTCCCGGTGGATTTGTTCCCGCAACCAGGGGGCTTTTCGGGGTGGCAGCAGCCACCCGCAGGGCGTTCATCCGGACCTTCCTCGCAAATGCTTCCATCCTTCCATACCGGAGATTCATCGGAAACCGCGGCAATGCGAACCGGCTGCTTCCGCCGTATATAACGCCGGATCTCTGGGCTGCTGCGGCCTGATAGTCGTATTCTTTCAGGATTCCGGCCATTTCAGGGCAGTATTCGCCGAAGGGATAGGCATAAAGCTCGGGCACCTTGTTGAGATGCCGCCGGAACAATTCATGCGACCTTTGCAGGTCCGCCTCAAAGGCCTCTTTGATCCCCTCTCTCGGTTTGTTGACAAAATAGGCGTGGGAGTGGGAGTGATTGCCGATTTCAAAGCCTCTCTGCTGCAGTTTCGTTATTTGTTCCCAGTTCATGTAGTTGCTGCCGCCCACGTTGGCCGTGGCAACGAAAATGGTTGCCCGGTACCCGAATTGTTCCAGCAGGGGAAGAGCATTTTCCCATACTGAACGGTATCCGTCGTCCAGGGTGATCACCGCGGTTTTCTCCGGCACTTTCTTTCCGGAATACAGCAGATCCAGAGCCCGTCCGAGGGGGAGCACGGTATAATCATGGTTTTTCAGGTAGGCGAGCTGTCTTCGGAATTGCTCCTCAGAGACGCTTGTGGAAGGGTATTTCTCATCCATGCCGACATGGTGATAAACAAAAGCCCGGATCTGCCCCTGCATGGACTTTTTCCCCTGCTTTTGCCCGGAAGGGCCGCAGGCAGGCTGCAGGCCAAGCCATGCCAGCCCGACTGCGAGAAAAACCGCCATACAGGCGGTATAACGCTTCTTCCTGGACATATCGACCGCCTCTCGTGTTGTCCTGATCAAAAAAATTCCGGCTTCCAAGCACTTCCACCGCAGTCGGTGTAACAATAAATCAATGGGCGAGGGTTTGCAAAATCCGGCGGAAGTGTTTTATTATATAACAGGCAATGTCAGACATGATGTAGCGGTTTTGCAGGAAATCCTGCCAAATGTTGTGCCTGATCGGGGCAGGAATTTTTTTTGGGAACAATGGCAACGCAATTACGAAAGAAGGGCGGGGCGGCTATATGAAAATCCGGGAAATTGTACAGACCACACCCAATTTTCAGGTGTTATCCGAGGATGAGGTTGAGCGCATCTATTTCGATGCGCTGGGAATTATCGAGAGCGACGGCGCCCGGGTGGACAGCCAGCCGGCATTGGATCTGCTCAGGGACAGCGATGCGGTGGTAACCGATACCAATCTTGTGCGCATTCCCACCAGGCTGGTGGAAACGGCGCTGCGCTGGCACCCCAAGAAAATGGCCATTTGCAGCAGAAACGGGGAGCGCGCGGTGCGCCTGCAGAAGGACGAACTGGCTTTCGGGGCGGGGCCGATCCATCCCCTGGCAGCCGTTGATACGCAATATTTATCGGAGAAGTCCGCGTATGAAGCGGTCTATGACACGGCCCGGCTAGTGGACAATCTGGCCAATTATGACTTTATTACCGGCCCTCTGCTGCAGGCCCCGGAAGGCGGGGACGGCTGGTCCCCGGAAAAAGTGGTTGCCATGATGGAGGGCTGTAAAAAACCCCTGTTGCTTGGAAGCCGCAATCAAAAAGAACTCGCGCTTCTGTATCAGATGGCCTCGCTGGTGCGCGGCGGAGAGAACGAATTCCGCCTGAGTCCGCTTTTTGCCCATTATGTACAGATCGACACGCCGCTCACCCTTTCGGGGGTGGAGGCGGAAAAACTTCTGTTCTGCGCGGAAAAAGGCATTCCCTGTGTGTGCGCTTCCCACGCGATTGCCGGGATTACCGCTCCCTCGACCACTGCCGGCATGCTGGTGCTGACCCTGGCTGAAACCATGCTGGCTTCTGTGATTTCCTATCTGAAAAAACCCGGCATGCCGCTTATTCGCGGCGGTTTGACGACGATTCCCCAGCCCTGCGAGGACCTGGCATGCTACAGCGCACCGGAACTTCCCCTGAGCGAGGCAGCGAACACGGACGTATCCAAGTGGCTGGGACTGGGCATGCTATTTCCCGGCGGCATTACCAATGACCAGCAGGTCGGCCAGATGGCCGGTTCGGATTGTACGAGCAGCCTGTATTACGGGTTTCTCTCCGGAGCGGACATGATCTACGGGGCGGGCCTCGTCGACAGCGGCCGCTTGGCCTCAATGGACAGCATGGTCATGTGCAATGAAATCATCGAGATGATCAAGCAGATCGGCAAGGGCATCTGCACAGATCCGGAGTATCTGGCTCTGGAGTTGATCGAATCGGTGGGCCCGGGAGGCGAGTATCTGACCCAGGACCATACCTTTCAGTATTGGCAGGAGTGGTTTCGCCCCCGTTTGATCGACAGAAAAGGCTATGAGAGCTGGGAGGCAGCCGGCAAAAAAACCTTGCGGGACAGGGCCATGGAAAAGCGGCGGCAGATTCTTGACGAGCATGTTCCCGAAGAGATGGATCCGAAACTGGTAGAGGAGCTGCGCAGCCTGGCAGCATCCCAAGGCTAAGGAGGCTGGATACAATGAGTACCAGAACCAATCTGACCGAAGAGCAGTATGTGCGGTTTTCCTTTCTGTCCGACGGGCAGAAGCGGATGATATTTAACGAGGTCCTGGAAATCCTGCAATACACAGGCGTCCGGGTAAAACACGACGTCGCCTGCCGGATGCTGGCGGAAAACGGTTGCAGGGTAGACGGCCAGCACGTGTTCATGCCCGCGCACGTGGTTAGCAAGGCCCTTGCCACCGTGCCGCCGATCAGCAATATCTACGACCCGCAGGGCCGGGTAAGCCTGCGGCTCGAACACGGCCACACCTATTTTGGTCCCGGGCCGAGCTGTCCCAGTTTTATCGATCCTTTCACATTTGAGCGCCGGTCGTATACAAAAGAGGATGCCGCCATGGTGGCCCGGCTTTGTGATGCCCTTCCGGGAATCGGTTTTGTCATGTCCCTTGGGCTGGTAAACGACGCTCCATACGGGATGGAAGGACTTTACGAATTCGCGGAGATGATCCAGAATTCTTCCAAACCCCCGATTGCGTGGTGTTTTACGCTGGACCACTGCAAGGATATTCACAAAATCGGGATTGCACTGGCAGGCGGGCCGGAAAAATTCCGGCAGCGCCCGAATTATTTGTTCTATAACGAACCCATATCCCCCCTGCTCTCCGATTATAACGCCATTGACAAGGTGATCTACTGCGCCCGCGAGAATATCCCGCAGGTGTTCGCACCGGCAAGCACAGGCGGGGGAACCGTGCCGGCCACCCATGCGGCGCATATAGCGGTAACCCTTGCCGAGTCCCTGATCGGCGTGGTGGTCTCCCAGGTGGTCAATCCCGGGGCCTCCATCATTATCGGCGGCACGCAGTCCATTCTGGACATGCGGGACATGGTGTTTGCCTACGGGGCCCCGGAGTTGTCCAGCCTGGAGGCCGGTCTTACGGAAATGGCAGAATATATGGGACTTCCGGTATTTTCCGCAGGCGGGTGCAGCGACTCCAAAGTAATGGACGCACAGGCCTCCATTGAAGGCACGCTTTCTTTGCATTCTGCGATGCTGAGCGGACCGAACCTGGTGCATGACGTAGGATTCATGGAATCCGGCATGTGCGGATCCGTCTTTCAACTGGTTCTGGCCGATGAGGTGATTTCCAAAAGCGAGTTTATTGCCAAAGGGGTTGTGGTAAACGAGGAAACCCTGGCCAGAAAGGAAATCCAGGCCGCCGGACCGGGAGGGGACTATCGGAAAGTCTCCACTTTGCGGGAGGAGCAGGTATGTCCGGAGACTTCCCCTCAATTGCTGAGCCCGGAGAGAAGGAATGCGGGCGCCCCCTCCCTTGCCTGCATGCCGGAGCAGGTCGTGGACCGGACGCAGTCGCTCATCAAAGAACATGAAGGGCCCGCAGGCAGGATCTCCGACGAGGTCCGGCAGCAGATTCAGGAGATCCTGGATACCGCGGAGGCCCGCAGCGGGAAAAAAGAACAGTGAGCAGGCGGCTGACAGCAGGGCAGGTTCCTTTCTCCCGCTCTTACTGGGTCATACCCGGCCTGTTTCTGGCGGGGGAATATCCCGGTTCGGCGAAGCCGGATGCCGCGCGCGAAAAGATCGGCCGACTGCTGGATGCGGGGGTGCGGCAGGTTATCAACCTGATGGAGCCCCATGAAACCAATTTCAGCGGCAATGTCTTTGCGCCGTATGAGGATGTGCTGCAGGAATTGGCCCGCCAGCGCAACGTAACCGCAAAGGTCCGGCGTTTTCCGATACCGGACATGCGTACCCCCGGCCCGGGCAAAATGCGGCAGATCCTGGACACGATCGATGCCAGTCTGGCCCGGCAGGTGCCGGTTTATGTGCATTGCCTGGGCGGGCTCGGGCGCACCGGCACAGTTGTTGGCTGTTTCCTGATCCACCGCGGCATGGCCGGCGCAGATGATGTGCTGGAGCAGATTGCCGGCCTCCGGGAAAATGAGCCGCTCTCCCACCTTCCTTCCCCCGAAGCCGGCATCCAGCGCGAATTCATCCGGAGATGGGAGGGCTTTGTGTAATCCGGATGCGTGAGCTATCTCCGTATCCCGGCACCCATTTCGATCCTCAGGTTGTTGAGGCGTTTGTATCCATGGTGGGGGAAGGCCCGATCAGGGGGACCGCGGCGAGCGTGCAGGCAAACAGGACTCCGGCCACGATATAGAATGACCAGGCAATGCCGATGATGTCCACCAGGGCGCCCACGCCCATGGCACCAATGAAAAGCCCGGCGCTCATGGACATGTTGAACACTCCCATCATGGAACCCTGGCCGTAGCTGCGGCCTTCTTCGGTGGCAAGGGCCCCGAGGGCCGGCCAGACAAGGGCCTCACCCAGGCCAACCAGGCCGAACAGCACCATGAGCTGCCACAGACCGCCGGCAAAGGGGACGACAAAAATGCCGAAGCTGATGATGGTGCTGCCGATAAAAATAATCCGGCTCTTGCGCCACAGGTCCGCCCATCTTCCAAAGGGGGTCTGCAGGATCGCGTTGATCAGGGTTCTGCAGGCGACCACGAGCCCGATCTCCGTGCCCGTGGCATCCATGAATTCCTGCATGAGAAGGGGCAGAAAGGCAATGGAGGGAATCATGATGATCATGGTGGCCATCCGGGAGAGGAGCATGCCCATTACCCTTTTGCTGCGCATCATCCTCCGGAAAACGCTCAGCATGGGCCCGCTGGCCAATATTTGCTGCGAGCTGCTCCGGCCGGGCAAAAGAGCGGCCACAAGCAGCAGGGAGACAAGGCTTAAGGCCGCCATGGCGTAAAAGGCGGAGTGCTGCCCCCAGAAATCCAGAAAAAATCCGCCCAGCACGGGCCCGCCCCCGATGCCTGCAAAAAGGGCGATGTTTAGCATGCCCATGTATCTGCCTTCTTCGCCTTGCGGGGACATGTCTCCGATATAAGCCATGGCCATGGGGATGATCATGGCAGAGCCCATCCCGTGGAAGATGCGGATGATAACCAGGTGGCTTACGGCATAGGCCAGGGTATAGGTATAGCCGGCTGCGGCGTAGATGAAAAGGCCGCACATCAGGTAGCGTTTTCTGCCGTGCCGGTCCGCGAGGTTTCCCACAAAGGGCTGCAGGATGCCCCGGCTAAGGGAGAAACCGGCCACAATGAGGCCGAGGGTAAAACCGGTGGCCCCCAGATCGGTGGCGTAAATGGGCATTACCGGCGCAATAATTCCGATGCCCACCAGGGCGATAAACAGGGCGGATAGAAGGGTTGCGAGTATGGATGTCTGCATGATTGCCTTACAAAGTCCGCTTTCCCAATAGCCGGGGATATAGATATTCGGCCCAGATATTCGGTTTCGTATAAAACAGCCGGAACCGCTCCATCCTACATTTGTTTTGCGTGCGTGCAAAACAGGAATTTTCCGGTGTGCCCGGCGCGAATTGCATTTGCATGCAACCCGAATGGGTATGGTAATATAATAGCTGCGGGCATGGAGTTCGGCAATAAGTCACGCCAGGAAGGGAGGTCTGCATGTATACGCGTCTTTTTTCCGGTATTGATGTGGGCGGCAGAGAGCTTGCCAACCGAATCGTGATGGCGCCGCTGTATTTGGGATATGCAGGGGAGGGAGGTACGGTGAGCCCTCTTCTGCTGGAGCATTACCGCCTGATGGCCGGGAGCGGGGCTGCCATGATCACGGTGGAAAACGCCACCGTGGACCATCCGGAGGGTTCCGGCTCCGGCCGGACCCTCCGGATGGACACGGATGAAAACCTAAGCGGGCTGCGTGAGCTGGCGGGCACCATCAAGGAGCAGGGAGCGCTCGCCTGCATCCAGATCAATCATGCCGGCCGGTTTGCCGGGGTGGAGGAGCCGGTTGCACCGTCCGCAGTGGATACCTTCGGTCGGATCCCCAGGGCCCTTACGGTGGACGAGATCTCCCGGATCAGGGATAAGTTTGCATCGGCCGCGGCCCGTGCCAAATCCGCCGGTTTTGACATGGTGGAGCTCCACGGAGGTACCGGTTATCTTCTGGCCCAGTTTCTCTCCCCCCGCACCAATAAGCGCACGGACGCCTACGGAGGCCCCCTGGAGAACCGGATGCGGCTTTTCCTGGAGGTGCTGGCAGCGGTCAAAGAGGAAGCGGGTGATATGCCGGCGGGATGCCGCCTGCTTGCCGATGAATACCTGCCGGACGGGCTTGGCCTGCAGGAGTCGCGAAAGGTTGCAGGCGCCCTCTCTGATGCGGGCATAGCCTATATTTCCGTTATGGGCGGGACCTACGAGTCCTTTACTCGGCCGGAGATCATCGAAAATTCCCGTAAGGAGGGTTACATGGCGGATCTGGCCGGAGAAATCCGCAGGCATGTGCAGGTGCCGGTCATTGCTGCCGGCCGTATCGCTTCCGGCCGCACCGCGGAGGATATTCTTGCCGATGGCAAGGCCGATCTGGCGGGACTGGCAAGGGTTTTGTGGGCGGATCCCGAATGGCCGGAGAAGGTCAGAAACGGCCGCGAGGAGGAGATAATCGCCTGTGACCCGGATTGCGGCGATGTCTGTATGCAGCTGGTAATGCAGGGCAAACCCGCCTATTGCACGCAGTGGCCGCCGGAGAAAACGCGCAGGCTGAAGGACCTGTTTCGGTAACGGCTGCTGCCTGAAGGCCTGCCTGCTGGTCACTTTGCCGCAATGCCCAGCCGTCGCAGGGTTTTTTCTCGGGGAATGCCGTTTTCGTCATAACCGCGCATTCTGTAATATTTCCGCAGCATCGGCTCCAGCGGGACGGTGTGCTCGCCGGCGTCGCATCTGCGGCCTTCCGTGAGCAGGCGGCGGGGGAGGGTGTCGTCTTTTTTCGATATGCCCTCCCGGGTATTCATGTAGCGCTCCAGTACATGCACGCGTTCGCCGGCCTTGTAGAATGCGCGCATGCCGAGGTAGGGAGTGTATTTTTTGCCCAGGATGGCATGCCAGAGTTCCGGGTAGAGACTCACGTCCATCAGGTTCAGCGCCAGACGGGAGAAGTTCTGGTTTAACAGTTTAATCACGAAGGTCGGGGTGAAGCGGATAAGGGGCGGTTCCAGAAATACGGCAAAAGAGGTGAACAGGCATATGTGCAGCGAGTTCAGGGCGGCAAACGCGTTTTCCATGAATTTTACCATGTAGGGCTTCCACCGGAGCGCATGCGGGTCCGCCATGCCCAGGATGACCTCCAGGCCGACCAAGTAGGCGGACAGGTGGCAGCCGCCCCGGTTGGCGGTCGCATAGGACAGGCCCTGGCCGTAGGACCCCCGCGGATCATAGCCCGGCAGTTCCATGCCCTTGACATGGATGGCAAAATCCTCGCCTCCGTATTTTTTGGAGGCCTCCCGGGAGCCAAGCGCCAGATCCCTGCCAAGACCCCGGCAAAAGGCAATGTCTGTAATCATCTCCGAGATCCCCCCGGGCGAGCCGAACTGGAGCTCCGTTTGCAGCAGTCCTTGTTCCGCGGCTTCCATTGCCCAGGCCAGGGTTCCGCCCGTGGATATCGTGTCCATCCCGTACTCGGAACACAGCTCGTTCCAGTCGGATATGCGCTCGGGGTCAAAAACCTCCAGGTTGGCCCCCATTAAGGTCATGGTTTCATACTCGGGGATATGGCGCCGCTCTGCCTTTATCGTTCCCCTGTGCCCGCACAGGATAGCGCAGGGCTTGCAGGTGTCGTGGCTTGTGTCAAATTTTTCCGCCATGGCTTCTCCGGAGATTTTGCGGGCGCCGCCGTGATTGCCGCCCGTAAAGTTGCGCACCGGAAGAATGCCTGCAGCATTGCCGGTATTGAGGTTGGAGTTGGTGCCATAGTCGCGGAAGGCGCCGGCGGTGATCGCGTTGTTCTGGATGTAGTGCAGAAGCCGGCGGTTGGCCCTGGCAAAGCGCTTTTTGTCCGCGGGCACGATTTTGTATTCCCTGCCTTTGGCCACAATTCCCTTGAGGTTTTTGGAGCCGAGAACCGCTCCCATCCCGCCCCTTCCAAGAAAGCGGTGTCCGGATCGGATATTGGCAAAAAGCACCCGGTTTTCGCCGGCCTGCCCGATGCACAGGGAGCCGGAACCTTCCTGGAGCAGAGTTTTTTCGGTATCAGCGGTGCCCTTTCCCCAGATCCCGTCAGCGGCTTTAAACTGCACGCCGCTGGCGTCCACATGCAGATAAACCGGCGAGGAAGCGCTGCCCTTGATCACCATGGCATCCCAGCCGGAGGTTTTCAAGGCCATGCCGAAGGGGCCGCCGCAGGAACTCGAACTCATCAGTCCCGTAAGGGGGGATTTGGTAACTGCCTCGAAGCGTCCGGAGCAGGGCGCCCCCGTTCCCATGAAAACGCCCATGGTCAGGACAAGCATATTGTTTTCACCCAGCGGGTCGATACCGGGACGCAGGCGATCGTAGAGCAGCTTGAGCCCAAGGCCCTTGCCGCCCAGATACCGCCGCCGGTCTTTGTCCGGAATTTCGGAGACGAAAAAGCTGCGGCTGCTGAGGTCCACTTCCAGTACCTTGTTGCTCGTCCCGAGAATTTCCTGCATGCCAAGCTCCTTAGTAAAGTCCGTTCAGCTGCAGCCACGGAGGTCGAAAGCGATTTCCGCGGGTGCAAAATATTTACTTTTGGTTGATTTTATGAAATAGTTTATTCTATGTAAAGCCTAAGTAGAAAAAGACCGGTAAAATTTTCCTACTTCGCGGAACCCGCGGCATTCATTACTTCAGGGAGACACGGCATGAAGCAGCTTGCGTATGAGTTTTTGAGCCACCCCAAAATTGCCTCCGGCACCTGTTCCCTTGAAAGCATTCCCGCAGAACTGGCATGCAATGACGCGGGCAAACCCCTGGTTGTTACATCCCGGGAGGCCAGCCGGAGGGGGCTTGGCGGAGCCCTTGTGCGGGCTTTTGCAGATTCTGATTGCCTGCTGGGCGGGATCTACGATGAGGTCCGGGACTATGCGGGCATCAGCCTCATCCGCCAGGCCGCTGACCTGTTTGTGCAGCGGGGCTGTGATGCCCTCATTGCCCTGGGCGGCGGAGCGGTAGTGGAGGTTGCCCGGGCGGTGAACATCCTGGTATCGGAAAACACGGAGGATCTTTTTTCGTATTTTGCCGGGCAGTCGCTGCCCGGGCAGCTTAAGCCGCTTGTATGGATACCCGCCTGCCGCGTGGACGGCACCGAGCCGGGCAAAACCATTACCGTGGAGCACAGGCGGCTTAGCTCGGAAATTTTCATCCCTGATGTGATTGTTATCGACAAGCGCATGACGCCTGCGAAATCGCGCAGGTCTGCGTCTGAATCGGCGGTGCTTGCCATTGACAACGCGCTGGCCGCGCTCCTGGACGATGAGCCCGGCCCCATGAAGGATGCTTTTGTCCACGCCAGTCTGAGCTTTATCTCCAATAGTCTGGGCGAGTTTGTGAGGCGGCCGGCAAACAGGAAACACAGCCATGCAGTGATAAGCGCCGGGGTGCTTGCCGGCATTGCCGCCGCCAACGCGGATCCCGGCCTGGTGCGGGTGCTCTCCGAGGAGCTGGAGAAGGAAACAGAGGTTTCCCGTGCTGTTTTTGCGGGCATTCTGCTCCCTGCTTTCCTCGGCAGCATGCAACAGGGAGAGGATCCGGTACGAGAGGAGCTTCTGCTGGCGGCAGCCGGTATGGATGTCTACGCAAAAACCCCGCCGGAGAAGCGTTCCGAAAAAGGGGTGGAAACTGTCTGCGCCTTGCTCGGGGAAGCCAAAAGGGCACTGCCGGCCAGGCTGGACGCGCTTTCCATCCCTTATTACCGGCTGGAGAAGGCCTGTGAGAGTGCGGCATCCAGGCTGGATGCGCGGTATTCGGGGCAGCAGTTTATGACCGTACTGGAGTTGGCGGAAAAAGGGGGCCTACAATGAGCCGCCGGAGAAAAGCTGCGGAAAACAGGATGAATCTGAGCAGGTATCCCGAGATTGCACCCAGGAGCAAGATTTTGAAAAAATCCTACGCCTTCGTGATGCTGCTGATTGTGGGCCGGGCGATAGAGGCGGCAGCCGCGGTGGATCCTTCCGTGAAAAAACTGTTGGCCGCCCTTCCGGCCGGCTTTGTCTTCTGTCTCGGCGTTTCTCCCGCGGGTCCCTGGATGCTTGCGGAGAAGGACAAGGAGGGCAGGGTGCGGTATCTGGGCTGGCGGCGCCAGGGCAGAAAGATCCATTTGAGCCTTACGATCAAGAATATCGAGTCGGCCATCAAGGTATTCACCTTTCAGGAATCCACCGCCCAAGCCTATAGTTATGACCGTTTCATGGTTAATGGCAACCTCCCCCAGGCTTTGACCATCGTGCGGCTGCTGGATCTCGTCGAGGTCTATCTCCTTCCCCGACCGATTGCCAGTCTTGCGGTAAAGCGCTACCCCAAATGGTCGGAGTTGTCTCCTGTGAAAAAACACATCAACAGGATTCGGATTTATTTAAAGGCCTTGTCTCCCGGCGTGCTGAAGGTGATCTATCAGAATATCTAACGCGAAGAGGGTTTTCATGCGCATGCCAGATTTTTATGATTTCTGCTGCCGGGCAAAAGTCGTCTCCGGAGAAAACGCCCTGGAACGGATTCCGGGCCTTCTTGCCGGACTGAACGCAAACCGCCCCCTGATCATAACCGATAAGGGCGTTGAGGGGGCCGGCCTGGTGGATGTGGTAAAGGCGGTGCTGGGGCGGCAATTGTCCATAGGAGCTGTGTACAACCAGGTCCCGGTCGATTCGGACTGCCGGGTGGTGGATGAAATTGCCGCTGTGTACCGGCAGCACGAATGCGATTCCATTATCGCGGTTGGCGGCGGTTCGGTGATTGATACGGCCAAGGGCGTGAATATTGTGGTCTCCCTTGGCGGCGGTTCCCTGCTGGAGTTTCAGGGCGCCGGCATGGTCCGCCGCAAGCTCAATCCTCTGGCCATTCTTCCCACAACCTCCGGGACGGGCTCGGAAATGACGCTCGTAGCGGTTATCGCGGATCCGGAAAAGCATGTGAAAATGCTGTTTCTTTCTTATTTTCTGCTTCCGGATCTGGCGGTACTGGATCCCCGGCTGACCCGGACCCTTCCGGATACCATCACCGCCGCAACCGCCATGGATGCCCTGGTGCACGCATGTGAAGCCTACTACTGTATTGAAAAGAACCCTTTAAGCGATGCCTTTGCCATCCGGGCGATAGCAATGATCAGCAGGAATCTGCTCCATGTGATAAAAAATCCGGAGGATTCGGAGGGGCGGCTTGCCCTGGCCAATGCATCCACCCTGGCAGGCGCTGCTTTTTCCAACTCCATGGTAGGCATGGTGCACAACATGGGGCATGTGGTCGGCGCAGTCTGCGGCGTCGGCCACGGCACATGCATGGCCGTGCTGCTGCCCTACGGGCTGGAGTACAACCTGCACCGCAGGGCGGAAACCATCGGCGAACTGCTGTTTCCTCTGGCCGGCCCGGAGGTCTACGCGGCCACAGCCAAATCGGAGCGCCCGGAGAAGGTGATTGCCATAAGCAGGCAGTTCAACCAGGATCTCCATGATGCCACCGGGGGCCGGCATCCCCGGTTTTTAAAGGAGATCCGGGACCGGCAGGGCGCCCGGCTGGTGCCCCACCGGATTTTGTCGGAAATCGCCGAAAGAACCATGGAAGACGGCGCGCGGCTCTATAACCCGGAGGAATTTCTGCCCGATGATGCCCTGATGGTCCTGGAACATGCCTGGGAGGGCACCCCGCTGGACCGCACGCGGATCAAACGGGGCGGAAAGAAATAAGGGGCTCAACAGATCAATACCAGCCCGCAAATGCTTGCCACAGCATCTGTAGCGGGCCGTTTCATCTGCCATCCGGCCGCCTCGCAGAGTTTTGCCACATTGATTCCGAAGCCGGACATGGAGGGTCTTGCCTGCCGGGGGAACCGGCATGTGCCGGCTGCCGACAGCGCCGGACAGTCCGGGTAGTTCCGGCAGAAAATGTCCTTGCAGGAGCCGCCCGCGTAGGCCCGTGCAGCCGCAAATCCCATCCGCACCGCTGCGTGCTCGGTTCCGGCGGCGACTTCGTGCAGCAGTTGAAACAGCTCCCGCCTTCTCCATGAGTAAAGCTCTTCGGCGGGCCGTTCGATGACAAAGAAAATGGCGTGGGCGAACTCTTTCAGCTGTTCGCGCAAGGCCGGAGGCCCGGCGACATGGGGCGGGCAGCTTTTTGCAAGGCCGTAATGGGGGCAGCGGGGCTGCCGGCATTTTTCTGCCAGAGTGTCTTCCACGACGATTCGGTCCGCGGAAATCCATGCCGCATCCGTTGCGCCCAGCTCCAGGGCCTTTTTTATCAGCTCCCGGTATTGTTCTTCTGCTGCCGCCAAGCGCCTCTCCTTTTTTTGCCTTTCCCGCAAACATGATTATACATTGGAGCGGTAATGCCAAAAAACCCCAAGGAAACGGTGGATATTGTATTATGCAGGATTTCAAATATTTTTTAAAGGACTCGATTCGCAAGAAGGTGGACTTCTCCCGCACCGATCAGTCCAGGGGGCTGGCGCCGCCGCCGCTTGAGACGCCATGCCCGGAAAACGCCCGGAGGGTGGAGCTTCCCGGAAGCCAAGAGTGGACGGGCATAAAGCCGGTCTCGGTAGCCGAAGCCATTGCCGGCAGAAAGTCCCGCAGAGCGCCGACAAGAGGCGATCTCGAACTCTCCGAACTCTCGTTCCTCTTATGGGCCACACAGGGGATACGGAAAAGAGAGGGGCTGTATCATGCCCTGCGAACGGTGCCATCGGCGGGCTGCCGCCATTGCTTTGAAACCTATATCGCGGCATTCCGGGTTACCGGTCTGGAAAAGGCGATATACAGGTACCTGCCGCTCAGTCATCAGCTTGTGGAGGTTTCGGTTTTTGCGGATCTGGAGAACAGGGTGGCCCGGATGGCATTGGGCCAGTCCTTTGTCGCCAAAAGCGCGGCCACCTTTGTCTGGACCACCGTTCCATACCGGATGGAATGGCGCTACGGATCCGCCTCCTACAAAGTCATCGCCCTGGATGCGGGGCATGTATGCCAGAATTTGTATTTGGCCTGTGAAGCCGCCGGATGCGGAACCTGTGCCATTGCCGCCTATGACCAGGAGTTTGCCGATTCCCTGCTCGGCGTGGACGGCGAGAACGAGTTCACCATCTATATGGCTCCCGTGAGCAAAATCTGACGGCTGCCCCCGGAGCGGCTGCCGGCCTTTACGGAATTATGCCGATATAGACATCACCGGAGATGCGCATGGAACCGCCGGATATTTCAATGGCGCCGTAGCTCGGACCGTTCGTTTTGCCGGCCGGATAGATGGCATCCGCGGAGAAATGCTCCAGGCTGATACGGAAATCCTCAAGCCGGCAGTGCACGCGGTACTTCTCTGATGCGCTGTTGGAAACGAGCTCCGTGCAGCTCTCGCCCGGGTTGATCCGCGCCTGCAGCTGCACATCCGTCATTGTGATAAGCGGCACATCTTCCAGCAATCCGAGATTCAGCCGCTCCCATTGTCTCTTCGGGTTTCGGGATGTCTCCTGTTCCAGGCCTGCTGCCAGACAGGCGGGCTGATCCGTGAAAAAGGAATCCGCCCCGATGGTATGGATTCCGGATTTTGCCCGGATATGCTGCAGCTCTTCGTCGTTTAAGCGGGCAAGCTCGGCTTTCGCCGGCATTGCCGCCAAAACAACGAGAAGGGCGCCGATCAGGATGCCTGCGCAAATTCGATAGGGCCGCAATCTGCCGCCTCCTTTCTTTCCCCGACATGCGATGGGTGAAGGCATCGCATCTGTTTTGTCTTTTCCTGGATACTCTGCAAGGCGGATGCCGATCGGTGCTCTATAAACAATTTATTGTAATATCAATAAATTGTTTATGAGCTAAAAGAAAGTGTGCCAGAGAAGGTTTTTCATTTTGAAAAATACCATTTCAAAATGATATAAGGCTGCGCAAAACCAAGAGGAGGACCATGCGGGCAGAAGATTTACGGGGCCTTGAAATGCTCGGCCAGGATCCGGCCACCGGCTTTCCGCTTCTTGGCTCCTACAGGATGATGGCTCTGGGGCTTACGGGCCTGGGGCGGCTCAATCAGGACCTTATCCAGTGTCTCGGCTGGGAGAAGATGCGGGTCCTGCTGAAACGTTTCGGCTATGATTCGGGTATGAGCCATGCATCGGTTATTGCTGATCTGTATTCATTTGACGACAGGCTGGAGTGGTTCCGGGCCGGTTCGGTCATGCGGCGTCTGGCCGGACTGGCGGATGAGGAGCTTACCGAGATCGACTTCGACCCGCAGAAAAATCGTATCCGGTTTCACGGCATCTGGAAGAAGTCCTTTGAATCCACTATATGGAGAAGTCTGTTCGGGCAGGCGACAGAGCCGATATGCTGCATTCTGGAAGGCCTTGCCAGCGGCTACGCCAGTGCTGTTCTGGGCACCGAGGTGCTTGTCAAGGAGTGTTCATGCGAGGCCCAGGGAAATGCCCATTGCGTTTTCGAAGGGCGAAGCATCGAACAGTGGGGACTTTCCGCGGAAGCATTCCGGGAGCAGCTTCAGGTGGAAGAGGTACAAAAGGAACTCGATCAACTGAAAGCTGAGCTTGAGAGCGCCAATCGTTTTATTGCCACGCAAAAGCAGGAAATACAGAGCTTAAAACGCGGCGTTGAGTCCGGCGCAGGCCGGAGCGTTGTCTTCAGGAGCCGGGCGATGGAGGAGGTGCTGGTGTTGGCCGAGAAGGTGGCGCCCACTTGCGCGTCTGTATTGATCCAGGGCGAGAGCGGTACCGGCAAGGAAGCAGTGGCCGGGATGATCCATGAGCGCTCCGGCAGAAAGGAGGCGCCGTTTCAGGCGATCAATTGTGCGGCCCTGCCGCCGGACCTGCTGGAGTCCGAGCTTTTCGGTCACGCGAAAGGAGCCTTTACCGGCGCCGAGACAGAGAAGACCGGCCTGTTTGTTGCGGCCGGGCAGGGCACGATTTTTCTGGATGAAGTGGGGGCGCTGTCCCTGGAACTCCAGGCCAAGCTCCTGCGGGGGATCCAGGAAAAGAAGGTGCGCCCGGTGGGAGGAAACCGCGCGCAGCCGGTGAACGCCCGGATCATCGCGGCAACAAATCGGGATTTAAAGAAAATGGTCAAACAGGGGAGCTTCCGGGAGGACCTCTATTTTCGCCTGGCGGTATTCCCGATTGCGCTTCCCCCGTTGAGAAACCGCCGGGAAGACATACTGCCCCTGGCCAGGTATTTCCTGGACCGGGCACGGCCGCAAAACAGGGGGTTTTCCCCGGAGGCCGTGCGCAGGATGGAATCCTATAGCTGGCCGGGCAATGTCCGGGAGCTTGAAAACTGGATTGCGTATGCTACCATACTTGCCGAATCCGGGGAGCGGATCCGGCCGGAGCATTTCCCCGGTGGAGAGGCAGGCGGGCAGAGCGGTCCGGGCTTTCTGGCCGATGGCGAGCTTCCCACCTGCAGAGAGCTTGAGCGCCGCTATATCAACCATGTTCTGGAGCAGACCGGCGGCAACAAAACCCGGGCGGCGGAGATTCTGGGGATCAGCATCAGCACACTGTGGCGCCGTCTGCACCAGTAGGAGGCAATGATGAAGTTTTTTCGTTTTCTGGATGATCAGGGGACGGTCCGGCTTGGGACTGCCAGCTCCGGCGATTGGGCCGAGGAAGTGGTGGAGACCGCTCCGGGCAGCTACGAGAACACCGGCATAAAGCAGTGGGTGCAGCGCATCCTGCCGCCCGTTGCTCCCGCGGCCATTATCTGCATCGGGTTAAACTACCGGGAGCACGCAAAAGAAGCGGGTCTTGAAGAGCCTGAATATCCCGTGGTGTTTATGAAGAATCCGGCTGCCGCCATCGGTCACAGAGAAGCGATCGTGCTGCCCGAATCCTGCAGGAAGAAACCGCAGGTCGATTATGAGGCGGAGCTTGCCGTGGTGATCGGAAAAGCCGCCAAAAATGTATCCGCGGATGCGGCCCTCGATTATGTAAAAGGCTATACCGCGGCAAATGACGTTTCCGCCCGCTCCTGGCAGAAGAATGCCGGCGGGGGGCAGTGGGTACGGGGCAAAAGCTTTGACACTTTCTGCCCCCTGGGTCCGGTCCTTGTGACCCCGGAGGAGATTCCGGATCCGGGAAACCTGGAGTTGACCTGCATTTTAAACGGCGGGACCATGCAGAGAGGCCATACGTCGGACATGATTTTCTCTGTAAGCCGGCTCATCGCCTACCTCTCGGAAGACACCACCCTGCTGCCGGACACGGTGATTCTCACCGGCACGCCGAGCGGCGTCGGGTTCACCAGGAAGCCGCCGGTGTATCTGGAACCCCAAGACATCCTGGACACCCGGATCGAAAACATCGGTACCCTGGAAAACCCGGTGGTATAGAGCCGGGTGCTGATCGGCCGCCGGGGCGATCAGCACCGCTGCAGCTTAGGCGTCTGCTTCGCCGGAGCCGGAGAGCAGCTCGCTGATGTCTTTTACAAGCAGCTTTTTATCCAGCCCCTCGACCTTGACCGCGTCTTCCAGCATGGTCAGGCAGTTGGGGCAGGCCACAGCCAGGATATCCGCACCCGTGGCGCGGGCCTGCCGGGCCCGTATACGGGCCGGGCTGTTTTCGCTGCCACCCAGTATGTCCGTATAAAAGCCCGCTGAGCCCCCGCCGCAGCAGAAGGCGCTTTTCCCGCTCCGCGACATCTCGACAAGCTGCGCCCCGTCAATGGCCTGAAGGGCTTTTCTGGGCGCTTTGTACTCGTTGTTCCATCGGCCCAGAAAACAGGGATCGTGGTAGGTAATGGTGGCGTTTTCAAGCCGGGGCGGCGTGATCCGGCCCGCTTTGATGAGCTCCGGCAGAAGCTGGGTGTAGTGATAGACCTCAAAGCTGCCGCCGAAGCGCGGATAAATGTTTTTCAGTGCGTTATAGGCGTGGGGCGAGAAGGTGACGATTTTCTGCACCCCCAGCTCGCGAAAGCGGGAGATATTTTTCTCCGCCAGCATTTCGGTTAGCCCGTCTTCGCCCAGAAGCTCCGCCTCGTTGCCGTCGTCTGTTTCATCGTCTCCCAAAACGCCGAAGGATAGGCCCGCCTGCCGGAAAATGTCGGCGGCCGCTCTTGCCGCAAGCTGGGCCCGGGACTCATAGGCGCCTTCGGAGCCCACAAAATAGAGAAACTCCTGGTCCTTATAGGGCTCCACGGGAAGGCCCTCCATCCACCGGCTCCGTTTTTTGGCCCCCAGCCCCCACGGGTTGCCGTGGAGCTGGACATTTTCCAGGTACTTCTTTACAGCCGGCGGCACAAGGCCTTTTTCCACCATTGCGTTTCTGGCGGCAACCACCATGTTGACAATATCTCCGGCAAAGGAGAGCGGGCATTTCTCCTCGCAGTTCTTGCAGGCGACGCAGGAATAAACGATCTCGGCAAGATTCTCGGACCAGTCAAGTTCGCCGGTGATCCAGGCCCGGATCAGCCAGAGCCTGCCGCCGTTGGAATAGCTCTCCAGCCGGTGCCGGGCATAGGCCGGGCAGTTGTCCACGTCTTCCCAGTCCTGGGGAAATTTGCAGTACCCACAGCGAAAACAGCGGTGGATGATATCCATGTATGGATAGCCTTGCTCAAGATCTGAATAATCTTGTTGTGTGAGTGCCATCAGGCCACCTCCCAGTTTCCGGGGTTCATAATGCCGTTGGGGTCGAGCAGATGCTTGACCTGTTTCATCATCTGCAGCGTTGCCGCGTCCATTCGGTCCATCACGAGCTTTTGACCGAAAACCGCGGGCTTCCACAGAGTGCCGCCGAGTTTGAGCACCTCCTCGTCGGTCTCGTGCAGAGCTTGCCTTGCATGACGCACTGTTTCTTCGTCCGCCCGGTTAAACGCAAAGGTCCAGGAAAACATCATGCTGTGGCCTGTTCCGAGCACCCGCCCCAGGGTGGTATAGGGAATTTCGTGGCGCCCGGAGACATCCACCCCGTGCCGATAGCACTGCGGATAAGCGGATACGGGCACGATTGCGCCTACGTATTCGAAGCCGCCGCCTTTGCGCCAATCTGAGGTTTTGCTCACCACGGGCCGGTCGATGTTCTGGCCGCCGGCCCCGATGCCGGCCCGGCCGTCCTGGATATAGGGCGCCAGCTTGGTGTCGAATATGATCTGCCGCTTGAATTCCAGTTCCAGGCGGGAATCGCCGGCAAGGTTGATCAGAATGTAGTGAAGCCGGTTAAAGGGGGGCGGAATTTCCTGGCTGACCACGATGATGTCTTCTGCCATGCCCACGTGGGTGAGCTTGAAGAGCACTTCCGGAACCAGGTCCGCATCATCCAGGACAAGCACGTCCTGCTCCTCGATCTTTTTGCAGGGAAACAGTCGCAGCGATACCTTGGTAATAATGCCGGTGCTGCCGCTCCAGCCCATGAAAAGATTCACGTCCGGAAGGGGATGCATGGTGTACCAGTCGTTTCCCAGGGCGCAGGAGCCAAAGCGGCATATCTCGCCCGTGGGCAGCACCACTTCCATGCCGTTGATCATATCGGAGTTGAACCCGTAAGGGTGGCCCAGGTCTCCCTGGCCGTGGATCGCCAGATTTCCGCCGATGGTGGCGGCGGGGGGAGCGCCGGGCTCCGAGTGCTTGAGGTGGGGGGCATTTTTTTCCAGATAAGCCGTCAGCTTGCCTTGTGAGACGCCGCCTTCAAGCACAATGTAGCGGTCCTGCTCGTTTAATTCGAGGATCTGGTCCATCCGTTTGAGATCCAGTTCAATGCCGCCCTTTAGCGGCAGTGCCAGGCCTGCCAGCGAAAGACCACCGCCCAGAGGCACAACGGCCAGGTTCTCTTCATTGGCGAACCGGACAATCCGGCTCACCTCCTCGGCGGTTTTGGGGGCGGCCACGTAATCCGGCCATTGGGGCTCGGATGTGCCCAGGTCCTTGGAATAGGTAAAAAGCTCCTCGGTCCGGTCGGAGACAAAGTCCTCACCGACAATATCTGCCAGCGCTTTATATATCGAATCCATACATATCCCTCCTCAGGCGGGTTTTTCGCCGATGGCCATGCGGCAGAGGTCGCTCATCCAAATGGGCATGATGCCGTTTTCCGCCACCTGTTTTCCCATGGTCTGCATGCAGGCCGGGCAGTTGAAAAGGCAGAGCTCGGCACCGGCCTGTTTCATGTCCGCGATGTTTTTTTGCTGGAGCTCCAGGCTGAAGCGCCGGCTGCCCTCCCGGCGCTGCGAAAGAATGGTGCTGCCGCAGCAGAGTGCATTTTCATCCACATGCTCGCGCCGTACGTGCTCACATCCCACAAGTTCAAAGATTTTGTCCACATACGCGTGCATATCCGTTGAAAGCCGTGAGGAGCAGGGACGCTGGTAGCATACCTTGTAGTTTAAGGGTTTGATTTGATCCTTTAATTCGAGCAGCCGGTGATAGAGGAAATCGAACAGGTGGACGGAAGGAAAGGGCACATCAATGCCGAATGCGGGCGCATAGTGGGTATAGGCGCCGTAGCATTCGTCGTGGAAATGAACCACTTTTGTGGGCTTGTAGGCTGCAATGGTGTCAATGACCGCGGGCAGCCGCTCATTGATGACAGATGTCCGGGCGAAATGCAGATACATCAACTGGCAGAAGAAGTGGTGCATTTTCCGGCTGTCCGTGGATATGGGGGTCAGCCCTTCGAAGAGTTTGCTGCCCTGAATCAGGCTCGGATAGAGGGGGCTGAAAACCCCCATGTTGAGCACCGGGCCGTTGACCTCCTCGATTTCCGGCTCGCCGCGGAAGGGTATGCCCAGCTGCACACCCTGCTTGATAATGGGCTCCGGCAGGGGGGGAATGTCCAGTTCTTCCTGACGGCTGACGATCAGGTAGAAGGGATGATTTCCCATTGGGCAGTACTCCTCGCATGCATAGCAGGTTCTGCATTCGTGAAGCACCCTGGAGTCTTTTCCCGCGATGAGTTTTTCCATTTCAGCCCCCGCTTCCTCGACATCAAGGTCCAGGTACTGGCATCGGGTCAGGCAGTCGCGCGTCTCGCAGGCCAGGCACTTGTTCTCGTCAAAGTTCAGCGTAACCATATCGCATCTCCCTATAGCTCTTCCGGTTGACTGGGGGCATGGTTTCCCAGCACAGATATTCTGTCAAGAGCCTTTCTTGAATGCCGGGCCGGGCCCCAGCGCCGGGGGGCCCGGCATTTTCTTAATAGCGTTTTTCAAACATCGGCTGTTTATGTGAGGCGGTTTGCAGTGATCCGGGCTCCGTCCATTCAATGTCCGGGTTGACGCGCAGTTCGGATTTCATGACGGATTTGATTTCCCGGGCCAGATCCTCGAGCTGGTGCGCCTCCATGTCCTCGCCGTATTCGACCCGGAGTTTGAGCACGTCCACCCGCGGTGCGGGATCTTCGCGGATTATCCGCATCCGACCCGTAATGCGCGGGGTAAAGCGCTGCAGCGTTTCCCTTATGGTCCGGCCGAAGACGTTTACCCCTTTGACGGTCAGCATATCGTCTGAGCGGCCGACCACCCTGGCCCGGTAGCCCGTAAACCCGCAGGCGGGACACTGGGAGGTGGCAATCTCGACGATGTCCCCTGTAGCATAGCGAAGATACGGTGATGCCTCCTTTTTCAGGTGGGTAACCACCGGCTCGCCCACGGCCCCGTCTTTGACCTCGATGGGCTCCCGGGTTGCCGGATCGACGAGATCCTCGTAGGAGATGTCCCAGTCATCGGCGAAAAGGTGCAGGCCGTGGTATTGCTCGCTGTTGCAGGACAGGCAGGGAGAGGTAAGCGACGGGGCCCAGAAATCATACATGGGGCAGCCGTATGCGGATTCGATGCTTTTTTTGAATTCCGGAATGCCGCAGCCGAGTTCGCCCGTCATCAGCAGGCATTTGAATCCCAGGTCCCTGGGATCAATCTGGAGCTGCTTGCGGAACAGGTCGATGAAGTAATGCGAAATCGTCGGCCCTGTCCACCAGAAGGTTGGGCGGGTCCAGCGTACCAGTTCCAGCGCCGGCTGCGTGCCAAGGCGGATGTCGATGTCCAGCGGCAGGATTCCGGCCCGGCGGATGCCCGGAAGAATTGCCGAGGTGGCATAAACCCCCAGGGGAAACAGGAAAAAGCCCCTGTCGCCGCGGCCAAGGCCGACGATCTGGTGCATCCAGGCAATCAGTCGGCTGACGGCCTCGTAGTCGTTTGCTGTCATGGAGTACGGGTAGGTGGGATGACCGGTAGTGCCCGAGGTTCCGCCGGTACTGATGATGTCGGCCGGGTCGCAGCAGACATGCAGGCCGAAGGGGTGTCCGTATTTCTCCAGGGAGGCTTCCATGCTCTCGCGTTCGGCATCCTTGTCCATTATAACCGGGAGCTTGCGAAGATCCTCAATGGTGCGGATATCTCCGGGCTGTGCGCCGCATTCCCGCAGTTTGACCTGAAAAAATTCGGGAGAACGTGCATACATGTAATCGATGTGCTGGCGCAGGAGCGCATCCTTGTGCTCCTTGCGCTCCTCGGCGCTCATCTGGTTCAAGTTTTCCGGGAAAAAGCGTAATTTTCCGACCATGGCGGCGATCCTCCTTTGTACGGTTTTTGTTTGCAAGGAGCCGGCTTGCAGGGAAATCCTCTTGACTTATTTTTGTCCTGCGGTACTTTTAAAGTTATTTAAGCTTTTAAATGTTATATAAATAAAAAAACGCTGTTCATATGTCAATGGTTTTTTTGGCGGCCAGGCCATGATGGATTCGTAAAAAGTCAGTTTGGGATGGCAAAGTAAAAAGTTCAAGCCCCTTTAAGATC
>CAZWNV010000027.1:0-24333 GCA_964635265.1 uncultured Desulfobacteraceae bacterium | reverse complement strand
AGTGAGCTGGCGGAGCAAGCCCTAGAGATAGCACAAGGCGCGACAGGCCTCGGGGTAAATACCGGGTATGGCCTTATAAAACAGACCATAGCTTTAGACCATAACTTTCCGTTACTTTCTGCAAAAATACCGCCGCGGCGGAATCAATCGTTTTTTACGAGAGCATCAGTGTTTTAAAGTTTGAAAAGTGTTCAGATACATTACAAAGAACGAAGCCGTTTTTCAAGAGGGAAAATTCCAAGCGCCGGGGTGCTATCCGGCAATGCGGCTTACGAGGGCTTCCACCCGGGCCTGGATTTCGTCGCGGGTGCGCCGCATAACCTCCCGGGATTGCCCGGCCGGATCCTGCAGGTCCCAGTCGAGAACTTCAGCACCGGGAACATGAGGGCACTGCTCCGCACAGCCCATGGTTACAATCGTATGGGGAGGGGTGGATTCCAACGCCTCGGAGAGCGCCCGGGGCGGCTGGAAGGCCATATCATATCCGATCTCCGCCATTACTTCCTCCATTACCGGATCGCTCTGGGCCGCGGGCCTGGAGCCCGCACTGGCCACATCCAGGGTGCCGCCGGCCATGTGCCGGGCAAACGCCGCGGCCATGCGGCTGCGGCACGCATTTTCCCTGCAGACAAACAGGATGCGCCTGCGATGAAAAAAATCGCCCATTGCCTCCATGGCGGCATGGACGTCTTCAATGGCGCCGGCATGGTTTTTCATATCCCCGGGGTGTTCGATCTGCCGGTAGGTCAGGCGGCTGTCAAAGGAGGCGCCCACTGCGTCGAAGAAGTATTTGGCCGTAAGCGCCATGCCCTCGAACAGGTTTTTGCCTTTTGTGGCGCCCACCGCCAGCATCATGCCCCTTCGCCAGGGCCGGCCCGGGTCGGCAAGGCCGAACTTGTATTTCCGTGCCCACAGGGTCTGCGAGCGGTCGATAACCTTTTTGAGCTGACTGGTGGCGTTGTAGAAATAGATGGGGGTCGCCAGGAGAATCAGATCCGCCCTTCGCAGGAGCGGGTAGAGTTCGGTGGCCATTTCATCGTCTGCAATAGCACAGTAGCCTTTTTTTTCGCAGTTGGTACAGCCCATGCAGGGTCTGATATTGCTTCGACTGACATCAATCCGCCGGGTTTCGGCACCGCGTCTTGCGGCCTGCTCGAGAACGAGCTCCAACAGGTAACTGGTATTGCCCTTTTTCCGGGGGCTGCCCTGTAGACCGAGCACTAGCATGGCTTTTCTCCATTGGCTGGTGCAGCCAGGGCCTGCCGGGCCAGGCTGCCGACTGTGGTGGTTGCAAGTTCCATGTTTCGGAATATGGGGATTTCTGCGGGGTCCGACTGCAGGCGCTCCAATTGGGCAAAGGCGGGAGGGTATTGCAGCGGGCCCAGGGCCCAGGCTGCATATCCCCGATGCAGGGGATCCCCGGAGTCCAGAAACAGCCGCAGATCCTCGGCTGTGTCGGCAACAAGATCTGCGCGAACGCCTGCCAGACGGCCGACAGCCCATATGGATCCGCGCTGAAGGCCTTCATGCTCCAGAAAATTTTGGTCCCTGCGCACGAAGGAGGCCACGATGCAACCGTATTCCTCGGCCAGCCGGGGATTCTGTGCGGTGATTTCGCCCATGGCCTCGGGAGAGCCCCAGCCGATGCCGCCGGACTCATCATTTAAGTTCCACATGAGCCGGCGCATGATTACCCGGGCCGAATCCATATCCGCTGCTGCCAGCCGGGAGACGATGTGGCCCATCGCTGCCACAGCCCGCCACTTGACAAGCGGGGATTCCGCGTAGAAGCAGGCGAACAGGGGATTGACCGCCTGCCGCGGCCGGAGCGCCTCAAGGGCGGTGAAAATTTCCTCCGGGCCGGCATCCGAGTCCAGAAGCTCCCGGACCCGTTGTTTCAGCCGGCGGCCGGAAAGATTGGATAAAGGGATTTCAGAAGTCATTGGCCTGCCAGTAAATACATTGTTCCGGACAGTTTTTGATGGCCTCGCACACGCACTCCTCGGGATACGCCGTAAGATCGGCAACCTGCACGTAGCCCGCATCGCACAGGCAAAAGACCTCCGGGCAGACGGCCTCGCAAACGCCGCATGCGCTGCAGTCGCTCAATTCGACAACCGGATGCTTCACCTTGCCTGCGCCAGTACCTTTTGGGCGATGGTTTTGCCGTATTCGCGGCATTTTTCCAGGTCTTCGGCCTGCGGGACGTACTGGATTTTCATGCCCTCCTCCATTACGTCAAACTTCATTGCGGCAAGTTCCTCCTGGAGCAGTTTGACCGATTCCCCGCTCCAGCCATAGGAGCCGAAGGCAGCACCGATTTTGTTTTTCGGCCGCAGCCCCTTCATGTAGGTGAGAACATCCGCCACCGTTGGGAACAGACCGTTGTTCAGGGTGGGCGAGCCCACAACAACAGCTTTGGCATCGAGCACCTCGGTGATAATATCGCTGCGGTGCGAACTTCTGATATGAATGGGTCTTACCGAAACCCCGGACTCCGCAATGCCGCCGGCAATGGCTTCGGCCATCAGGCGGGTACTCTTCCACATGGTGTCATAGATGACAACAGCTTTTTTCCCGGCTTCCTGCCGGCTCCAATCCACGTAGGCGTTGATGATTTTGGCCGGGTCCCTTCGCCAGATAATGCCGTGGTCCGGACAGATCATCTCGATTTCCAGACCCATGTCCGTAATCTGCTGGGCGAGCTTTAAAATTTTGGCTGTATACAGCAGCAGGATGTTGGCGAAATACTTCTTGGCCTGGCCCATGATCATCTGCTCATCGACTGCATCATCGAACATTTCATAGCCCGCGTAATGCTGGCCGAAGGCGTCGCTGGAGAAAAGGATGCGGTCTTCTTTTGCATAGGTAAACATGCTGTCCGGCCAGTGCAGCATGCGGGTCTCGAGAAATGTCAGGGTGCGGCTGCCGATCTCCATTTCCTGTCCGTTTTCCAGCGGCTGATAGGCGAATTTTTCGCCAAAATGCTGGGCAAGGTTCTTGCGGCCCATCTTGGAGCAGTATAAGGGCTTCTCCTCGCCGATGGCATGCATCACCCGGGGCAGACCGCCGGAATGGTCCATTTCCGTGTGATTGCTGATCACCAGGTCGATCCTCCGGGGGTCGACAACGGCTGCAATGTTGGCCAGCAGCTGATCGGCAAATTCCTTTTTTACCGCGTCAATGAGGACCACCTTTTCATCCACGATCAGGTAGGCGTTGTAGGTGGTCCCGCACTCTGTGGAGTATCCGTGAAAATCCCGGATGTTCCAGTCAATAACACCGACGTTGTAGATTCCGCGCGCAATTTCCACCGGTTTCATTGCATTCCTCCCTTGGCATAAAATAAAACCGGTTTTTCCCCCGGCCGCTGCTGCTGTCTCATGGAAATGGCGGGTGAAACCGGTTTTAATCGCATTCAGGCTTTTTCAAAATCGTCTTTCGGGGCTCCGCATACCGGGCATACCCAGTCATCCGGTAATTTTTCAAATGGGGTGCCGGGCCCGATATCGCTTTCCGGGTCTCCCTGCTCGGGATCGTAAATATAGCCGCAGATCTGGCATACATACTTGTCCATAAACTCCTCCTCTGTTCTTCGTTCTTTGCCTACTGCTCCGCTCACCGATTCTGTTCGGTTATGGACAGGTCTTTGCCGGCATCACTGCCGGCCGTGACACTTGTTGCACGACACGGGGCCGCTGGTTTCCCCTGCCCGGGCTTTTTCCCTGTGGCAGGCAAGGCATACCTGGTTCATCACCTCCTGTCTTGCCAGTTCGCCTTTTTCCTGCAGCGTCCGGATGGCGCTGCGCTTTTTCGGAA
Organism: uncultured Desulfobacteraceae bacterium; assembly: GCA_964635265.1. GTDB lineage: Bacteria > Desulfobacterota > Desulfobacteria > Desulfobacterales > Desulfosalsimonadaceae > M55B175. Next base: position 20,514 of record CAZWNV010000027.1, on the reverse strand, counting down.
AAGTGCTGTGGCAGACACTGCAGCTTTTTGTCGCTTTCTGATGCAAATGATGGGGAAACAGTACCTGGGGCTGTCTGCCGGCGTCAAGCGGAATCATCCCCGCCCCTTGTCCGGCCTTTTCTTTTTGTCCGGATGAAAACGCCGGCAGCAGCAGGCCGATACAAACAAATCCCATTATGCATGCAGCAGCAAGGCTTCTGGATTGTACCCCCATGGCCGGACCTCAAGCGTTTCCGGACAGGGTGCACTGGGTGAAGTCGATTTCCCTGCCGCAATTGCTGCATTTATGCGGTTTGTCGAATTCGTCCGAAAAAATTTCGATTTCCTTACCGCATTCCGGGCATTTGCAGGTAAAGGACTTCAGGTGCTTGAACTGTTCAAAACCTGGGCAGTGCTGAGGAGTACTCATATGGCGCCTCCAAATGTTGGGTTAGGATTGCAGTTTTGCCGCGATTTCGCGGCCATAGTCCTGGGCCATTTTCATCCCGCCGCCTAGGGTGCTGGCTTTCAGCCGCAGCGGGTTTTCCGTCATATCCATAAGGAATATATTTTTCATGGTATCATATATGCGGTCCGGGGCCTCTCCGCTCCAGCCGAAGGCCCCGAAGGCGCCGCCGGGTTTGCCGGCGAGTTCGGCATTTTCCGCCATGAACAGCAGGGTTTTCATGGACTGCATCATATCGCCGTGGTAGGTGGCGGAGCCGAAGACGTAAGCGTCGTAGCCGGCCAGGTCTTTTTCCGATTTTACGGCGTTGGCATTCAGGCTCTGGACTTCGATGCCGGAAAACCGCATCCCCTCGGCAACAAGGCCGGCGATCGCCTCGGTTTCCCCCTTGCGGGTAGCAAAAACAACCAGCGCTTTAGCCATCACATTCCTTTTTCTCTGGTTTCTCTAGTGTTTGGACTTGATCCGCTCATCCATGCCCTTGTCCGCGCAATCCGGCGTGTAGCAGGAATTGTCCACGAACTCACATTTTTCCTTGCACGAGGGGCATTGCTTCGGCGGCGCTTCTGCTTCAAACGTGTATCCGCAATTGCTGCACTTCCAGCTCGGCATAACTTCTCCTCCTTATCCCTGGGATTTCCACAGTCCATGAATATTGCAGTATTCGCGGGCTGTTACCTGGTTTGCGGAGACATTGAATGTGGCTTCCGGAGCGTCTCCCGGGTTCAAGAACTGAATGCAGCTTTTGCCGTCAGCAATCAGCTCGATCCATTCAATGTAGTGCTTCTCTTCCATGGGGTGGGCCACATCTCCTACCTTAACCGTAATCCCCGTCCCTGTTTTTTCAATCACCGGAACATGTTTTTCTTTGGCTGCGTCCACGGTGTTTTCGGTCAAAAGGTTCATGGGCTGCTCGCAGCAGACAAGCTGCCCGTCTCCTGCATGCATGACTTCGACAATATTGCCGCAAAGTTCGCATCTGTAGATTTCTCTGCGCTGGGTCATCTCTCCTCCTTTTTGTTCAGGTGTTGTGTCTCGGGTTTTTTAACGCCGGGGATACTGTTATCGCAGTGCGGTGAGTTCTTTGCTGAGCATCCGCACATGGCTCATCTCTTCCTTTATGATCCCGTCAAGCCGGTTTTTTCCGAATTTTTCCGGAACCAGTTCCTTCATGCCGAGGTAGAATACGATGGAGTCTTTCTCCGCGCCCAGCGCGGTCTTCAATATTGCCTCCATCGAGGAGGTATCCACCTCTTTTTCAAAAAACACCCGGGTGTCGGCGAGTGCCTTAAGATATTGGAAGGCCTCGTTTTCCGGGTCAAATATGGTCTCGCTCTGCTCCTTGCTCGTCAGATCCTTTTCCATTCTTGTAAATGTTTCCTCGTGCCCTTCTTCCATCTTCGCCAGATCCAGGAGCATATTTTTCTGATCAGGCTTTTCCACCTTCTCTGCTGCGGATTTGTAGAAAGCGGCGCCGTTTCGTTCAATCTCTTTTGCCATTTCAAAGATGTCCTTGGCGTTGAAATCAAAAGCCATGCGGTTCCTCCGAAGATTGTGCGGCTGCCCCGGCGCATGAAGGCCGGTTTTCGGAGGCCCCTGCCACACAGGGACCTCCGGCAGGCGCTTGTTAGTAGTTCTCTCCCAGAAGTTCATAATGTGCCCGCGGATGGGCGCATGCCGGGCATACCTGCGGCGCTTCCTCTCCTTCGGACAGGTATCCGCAGTTTCTGCAGCGCCATACGGTGCTCTCCGGGCGCTTGAAAACCCGGTCGTTTTCAATGTTGGCGGCCAAATCCCGATAGCGCTTCTCATGCTGCATCTCGGCCACGCTGACCGCCTCAAAGAGCTTGGCGATCACCTCGAATCCTTCATCGCGGGCCACCTTGGCGAACCCGGGATACATGTCGGAATGCTCGTATTGCTCGCCTGCCGCCGCAGCCTGGAGATTTTCCAGGGTGGATCCGACGACCCCGGCCGGAAAGGCCGCGGAAACCTGGGCGTCTCCGCCTTCCAGGAAGCTGAAAAAGCGCTTGGCATGCTCTTTTTCCTGTTCCGCCGTTTCCTGGAAAATGGCGGCGATCTGCTCATAGCCTTCTTTTTTGGCCTTACCGGCGAAATACGTATAGCGGTTGCGTGCCTGAGATTCCCCGGCAAAAGCAGTCAGAAGATTCTGTTCCGTTTTGGTGCCTCTTACGCTCGCCATAGATGCGGGCCTCCTTTCATTTGCGCAATAATATAATAGTTGTTGGTGTTTTTTGCCAATTCCGGTAAAACCCACGCATGCTAGGCCTATTTCCAGGTACCCTTGCGCATGTGGGCTGCTTTCTCCGCTTCCGCGGTTTTTTTGATGCGGTAGGCAGCGTCCCGCACAATCCCGTACAGGATGCCGCATCCCACATCCTCCCGCTCCATATCCCCGGCGTTGGCCAGTTCGATCATGGCCTCGGCAATCCGGATGGCTTTTTCAATATTTTCATTGCAAGACTTCAAATTAAGGTCCTTTGATCGTTTGTCGAAAAGTTATTTCAAATTGTATGCCATGGGCATTGCCCCGCGGTCTGCCCGGCTGGGAGAGGGCGCTTCCCCGCGGATTATCGGGGATTCTGCGGCAGCCCTTCCGGATGGAGAGCCTGCAGCCGGCTCCCTGCAGTTTCTCCGGGATGATACATCCCCCGTTTTTCAAAAAAGCGGGGAATGTGGATAAATATTCAAAATTAACAAGAGATTATGTATTGACGGAGGGGCTGGTTCCGGAGGGACGTGCGCCCGGAAGTGTTTCAGGTTGGAGTGAGACATGGCTGTTTCAGATGACAGCGGCTTGCAATACCGGGTGAGCATGGCTATAGTAAAGCTCCAATCCGGGCCGCGGCGGTATGGAGGCCTCTCCAGGCGTTTATCGGGGGTGCAGGCAAAAGCAAAAGGGGGGTGAACAAGCATGGACATACGCAACGGCAGGATATACTGGCCGCGGCTGTTGCCCGGTATTCTGCGGCGCCGCTACAAGCGTTTTCTCGCTGATGTGGAACTGGATTCGGGGACGGTGGTGACAGCGCATTGCCCCAATTCCGGGAGCATGACGGGCTGCAGCCAGCCCGGCCGGCCGGTGCATCTCTCCTATCACAACAGTCCCAGGCGCAAACTGGCTTATACCTGGGAACTCATTGATATGCCGCAGTCCCTTGTGGGGGTCAATACCCTGGTGCCCAACAGGCTGGTTGCGGCCGCCATAGGCGCCGGCCTTGTCCCCCCGCTTGCAGGATATGACAGCATTCAGCCGGAGGTTCGGGTAGGGGCGCGCTCCCGGCTGGATCTGCTGCTCGCCGGAAACGCGGGCGAGCAATGCTACGTGGAGATTAAAAACTGTACCCTGGTGGCAGACGGGGCTGCCTGTTTTCCGGATGCTGTAACCACCCGCGGACGCCAGCACCTGCTGGAGCTTGAGAACCTGGTAGCTGCGGGAGCTCGCTGTGTCATGTTTTTTTTGATACAGCGAATGGATGCGCAGACCTTTGGCCCTGCAGACCATATCGATCCCGCATACGGAAGGCAGCTGCGCCGGGCAGTGGCCGCCGGCGTGGAAGTCCTCGCCTATGACACGATCATTGACCTGGAAAAAATAGCTTTGGGGCGGCCCCTTCCCTGCCGGCTTACTCCTTTTCCGGTGTCTGAGGCACAGCAGCGGGATAGGCGTTGAGGAAACGATAGAGGGTGGCCCGGCCCACGCCCAGAAGGCGGGCCGCCTTGGCCTTGTTGCCGGCGGTTTTTTTCAGGGCATCGCGGACGGATTCCATTTCCAGTTTTTTGACCGGGCCCCGCCGGGGTTGGGAGGCATGCAGGCCGCCAAGCTCCATGGGAAGGTGATCCGGCCGGATAATACGGCCCGCGCATTTCACGATCGCATACTGCAGGACGTTTTGCAGCTGCCGCACATTTCCCGGCCAGTCATAGTCCATCAGCATGGAAAGGGCTTCATCGGAGATCCGGACTGCCCTTCGGCCCTCGGATGCCGCCAGCTGCTTGAGAAAATGATCGACCAGCAGCGGGATGTCGGTTTTGCGTTCGCGCAGGGAAGGAATATGGATGGGGATCACATTTAAGCGGTAGTAGAGGTCCTCCCGGAAATGCTTGACCCTGACCGCCTCCTTGAGGTCTGCATTGGTGGCGCTGATAAGCCGGACATCCACGGAAACCGTTTCCTCGCCGCCAACCCTTTCAAATTTGCCGGTCTGGAGGAAACGCAGCAGTTTCACCTGCAGGTCCCGGGGCAGCTCCGCCACTTCATCCAAAAACACCGAGCCCCCGTCCGCCAATTCAAAACGGCCTTTTTTCTGGCGGATGGCCCCGGAGAAAGCCCCTTTTACATGACCGAACAGTTCGGACTCGATAAGGCCTTCCGGCAGGGCGCCGCAGTTGATCGGCACAAAAGGCGCCCCGGAACGGCGGCTGCTGTCGTGAATGGCTTCCGCCACCAGTTCCTTGCCGGTTCCGGTCTCTCCATAGATGTGGACCGGGTAGTCATAGCCGGCCAGATCCTGGATCTGCTTGTAGATCTGCAGCATCTGGCTGTCACGGCCCACAATATTGGAAAATCCGCTCAACTGGCCGGTTTTGAGCTTGAGTTCCACAATGTCGGTGATATCTTTGATGCATGCCAGCACGCCGAAGGTTTCCCCGGCTTCATCTTTCATGGCCGTTACATGCATTTCCGCATGCCGGGTGCGGCCGTCCTTGGTGACAATATTGAGCGGATATTCCTTCTCATCGGGAATGACCTGGCCGGGCTCCCGGAAAAGGCAGCGTTCACCGCAGAACGGGCCGCCAAAGGCTTCATGGCAGTCCCGGTAGAGAACTTCGTCCCGGCTGTAGCCGGTGATGCGCTCGGCTTCGTGGTTGAAAAAAAAGATCCGGCGGTCGAGATCGTGGGCGATAATGCCTTCTTTGAGGTTGTCCAGGATCCGGACGAGGTTCTGCCTGTTGCCCAGTATTTCCTGTAATTTTTTTTCCGGCATAATATTGGGCTCTTATTATAAGACCGGCTGTTTGTCAAATCCTAACGCGGCTTTTCTTCTTTATGTTTGCCCGGCTTGCCGGCTTATGCTACACAACAATCACACGAGGCGGCGGGGCTGCAAAACGCCGCTTTCGTGTATAAAAGACGGAAATAATGGCCCGGCGGGAAATGGTGCATGGCAGAGAAACCCTCATACCAAGAGCTGGAAAAGCGGCTTGAGCAGGCGGAAAAACAGTGCGAGCAACTCGTCCAGAGTTTAAGCGAAATCCTGTGCCGAGCGGATTCCGGGGGACGAATAACCTATGTTTCCCCGAATGTAGAGCGTTTGACGGGCTACAGGCCCGAGGAGATTCTGGGCCGCGGGTATTTTTCCTTTGTGGATCCGGACTGGGCCGATGCCGCCAGGGAGAATTTCCGGAAAGTTCTGGAAGGTTCCGAACTGGTGGTGGAGACACCTTATAAAACCAGAAATGGCGGTGTGTTATGGCTGATGAACAGCGCCCGGCCGATATATGAAAACGGCTGTATAGCGGGAGTCCAGGGGGTACTGATGCCGGTCACCCGGCGCAGGCAGGCCGAAATGGCCCTGCGCGAGAGCGAGGAGAAATACCGGCTGATTTTTGAAAACGCCCCCTTCGGTGTCCTGCATTTCGAAAAAAACGGCCGCATTACCGACTGCAATGATATCTTTGTGCGGATAATCGGCTCCTCCAGGCAGGCGCTGATCGGGCTGAACATGCTGGCGCTCAAGGATAAAAGGGCTGTAGCCGCAGTCCGGGAAGCACTTCAGGGACGGCAGGGCTTTTATGAGGATATATACCGCTCCGTTACGGCCGAGAAGGCTACACCGGTGCGGGCAATGTTTACGCCGCTTGTCGATCCCTGCGGAGTGATCAAGGGCGGGGTGGCCATGGTAGAGGACATTACCGAGCGCAAGGAGGCGCAAAAGGCGCTGCAGGAGAGCGAGGCGCGCTACCGTTTCCTGGTGGAGGCGTCCAGCGATATCATATGGACCTTTGATCTGGCCTCCATGAGCTGGACCTATTGTTCCCGCTCTGTGGAGCAGATCCTGGGGATCCCGCAGGAGAAAGCCATTGGCGCCACCCTCGACGATGTGTTTTTTTATGAGACCAAAAAGCAGGTGCTCACTAATTTCAGCAAGGTGATGACAGGCGAGGCCGGTACCGACCGCATTTTAATGGAGGGACTGCACCGGCATCAGGACGGCTCCGGTGTCTGGATGGAGATCAGTGCGGTGCTGCATCGGGACAGCAGCAATCAGCCGCTCTCCTTCACCGGCGTTTCCCGCGATATCACCTGGCGCAAACAGGCGGAAAAACAGAAAAAAAGGCTCGAGGAAAGACTCAGCGAGGCCCGGAAAATGGAAGCCTTGGGCCGTATGGCGGGAGCGGTGGCCCATCATTTCAATAATCGGTTAAGCGTCGTGATAGGGAATCTGGAGATGGCGATGGATCCGCAGTTCCCATCCGACACTGTCCGCGGCTATATCCGAAAAGCCAGAGACGCCGGTCGGCAGGCATCCCATGTAAGCGGACAGATGCTTACCTATCTGGGAAAAACAGGCGGGGAAAAGAATGCGGTGGATCTCTCGGAGCTGTGCAGGGGGCAGGTCCCCGATCTGCGCAAAGACATGCCGGCGGCGGCCCGCCTCGAATCCCGCCTCGCCGATCCGGGACCCGTCGTACGCGGGAATCCTGCGGAACTCGCCCAGGCGCTGGCAAGTCTCGTGGTCAATGGATGGGAAGCCCTGGAGGGCCAGGAGGGCGTGGTATATGTGCGCACCGGTGTTGTCGTATCCTCGCGGATCGGACAATTCCGGATCTATCCGGGCGATTGGAAGCCTGAAGGCGAGGCCTTTGCATGCCTGGAAATCGGGGACACCGGCTCCGGCATCCATCCGGACATGCTGGATAAAATCTTTGATCCGTTTTTTTCGACAAAATTTGTCGGCCGCGGGCTCGGTCTTTCCCTGGTACTGGGGATAGCAAGGGCGCAAAATGGTGCAGTGGGGGTTCGCAGCGGGGCCGGGGAGCGCGGCGCTGTTTTTTGTCTGTTTCTGCCGCTGGAAATGGATCCGGCTGTCACAAATTCGGGCAGGGATTTTCGCAGCGCATAAGCAGCGGGGAGAAAGTGCAGATTGCCTCCGGGCGGCAGAAACAGAGAATCCGCTGAGGGTTTTGCAATCAAGAGCAGGGGGAATGGCAATGGCGCAGACAGCAGAGAAAGCCAGAAAATGGATTGAGCAGGGCAGGGATCCCCGGAGTGCGCACTGGCAGGCGGGGCTGGAATCGATCATGGAGATTTTCGATCCCTATCTGGAACCCGGCCGGCTGAGTCCTGCGCAGCCGCTGGAGGAAACAGACTTCCCGGTTTTCTCCCGGGCCCTGGAGGTCATTGATTTAAGCCCGCATTTGCGGGCTGTTTTTTTGCAGCCGGCAATCGCTGACAAAATTGCGCCCCCGGAATCCGCGACAGAACTTCAGCGGGCTGCACCGGGCGGGCCGTCGTGGAAAATCCTGGTGGCCAGAGCCGGGGACGAGGCCCGCATCCTGTGCGCGGAGATTTCCGATGAAGCCCGAAAACCCGGTGTGGATATTTTTCAGGACGGGGCGCTGCTCGGCTCCTATGACTTCGGGGGGCAGAGGGAGTGTCTGGACAGCTTGAACAAAATCCTCCGGGCCCATGTCTGGGAGAAGGGCAAATGGAGCCTGGATGCGCACGTGCGCTACACCGTCAACTGGTTTGAGCGGGTTCTGACGGTGGGGAAGGGTGATATTAGCGTGCAGGAGGACGCTTCGTTTTTCCATACACCTGTACTCATCAAGAGCAACCGGATTGACGCCATTTTTACCCTGATCCTGGAGGTTTTTCGAAGCCGTGTGAACGCGCCCGGGGCAGAGCTTGAGCAAAAGCTTGCCGCCATAGCCGGCATTGCCGATGCAGAGCAGCAGGAGGCGGAGCGCAGCGAGATGGCCGAGCAGTCCCTGCTGCGCTTTCTGGGCGTGATGAGGGATCTCTCCCTTGTGGCCTTTGATTCCTTTTCGGACCGGGAAAGCCGGCAGTTTCAGGAAGAATTCGCCAGAGCCCTCCGGAAGATGATCAAAATTCTGGCTCCGGGCGGAACCACGGTTTAATCCTTGCGCCCGGTCTTTTTTGTTCCCATGTCAGCCGGTGGGTTCTCCCGTCTGTATTCAAGGGTTTTGCGGCTGCTGCAAAAATTCGCGGAGTTCTTTTGCGGTCTCCTCAGGAGACCATATCGAAAAGGATTCCTGATACTGGTAAACCAGGGACGGGGTTTCGGTGCACCAGACATGGGGGGCCAGATAAAGGCGGGGAGAAATCCGCAGCTGCAGCCAGTGCTCCTTTTGTTCCGGGACCGCCGGGAGCCACGCCATGTTTAAGCTGTAGACCCCGTAGCTGCCCAAATATTGCAGCATGGAACCCAGCATGCGGGAAGTCTCCGCAAGCTCGTTTTCGTTTAAATCAAACAGTGTCTGCCTGTTCGGAAATACGGCGATAATGTCGCTCAGGGCACTCAGGGGTACAAAATCCGTCAGCCATATGCTGTGTTTTGCTTCTGTTATCAGTCTTTCCCCGCTGCCTGTCTCGGCCCCGAGGTAATCCTCCCAATAGCTTCTGTTGTTTGTCTGGTAGTAGTCTTTTTCGGCAGTGAGCATGCTTTGCAGAAAATTGCCGGGGGTCTTGGTTGCGTAGACCTGAAAGTGCGGATGCACCTGGCTGGAGCCGGCAGCCGGCATATAGTTCCAGGTAACCAGCGCATACGTGGTTTTGTCCGCGACCACCCGCTGGAGATACGCCAGGCAGTTGGCATGGGCGTCCTCAAAGATCCAGGCGGGAAATTCGTCCAGGCTGCGATGGTGTTTTTCGCAGAGTACGGCAATGGCGCTGTGTTCATCATAGGGCAAAAGATTGGGAAACAGCACCGATTCGCCTTTTATCAAACGGCCCTCGGGGATCCGGCCGGCCTCGAATGTCGGGGTCCGTTCATGGACGCTTTGGGGACAGAACGGGCAGTTTTTCTCTGAACCTTCAATGATTGCCGACAGGTCTGCCGGGGGCAGGGATGTGCCCAAAAAATGGGCCAGTCTTCCGCTTCTCTTTGTAAGCGGGTCCCAGCGGATCTGACAGGTAACCTCGGATGGAGAAAAATTGGTAAAAGGATTCAAAAAGCGCGCCTTTTTGTCCTGCTTCCGGAATTCAATGGTCATAATTGGAGCCTCCGCATTCGGTGTTTGCCTGGTATTGCGTTCTTGTTCATTTTTTCTGCAGATTTTTTTGATATAAGTCAATGCTTCCCGATCATACCTGTCTTATTTTACAGATAAAAGCGGCCTAAAGCAATGCGTGCGGCCGCTAAAGAAGAAATGAACGAAACATGTTTTTCCCGGTTTCTGTAGAGGAGGAATCTTATGAAATGTCCCGGACAGGACAGCCGGTTCTGGAAGAAGGACGCCATATATGAAGTCCCCTGCCCCCGGTGTGCGTCTACGGTGGAGTTTTTTAAGGATGATACCACCCGAAGATGCGCGAATTGCGGGCACCAGTTTGTCAATCCCCATATGGATTTCGGTTGTGCGGCTTACTGTAAATTCGCGGAGCAGTGCATCGGCAGTATGCCCCCGGAACTTCTGGCTCAGCGTGAAGAGCTGTTAAAGGACCGCATTGCCATCGAGGTAAAAAAGCATTTCGGCCGCGACTTTCGGCGCATCAGTCATGCCACGCGGGTGGCACGTCATGCCGGGCGTATCGGTGCCGGGGAAGGCGGGGATACAGCCGTTATCATGGCGGCTGCCTATCTTCATGAGGTAGACCTTGCAGGGGCTGAAAAGCCCCCCGGAAAAACAGCCGGCCGGTTCCGGGGGCAGGACGCCCCGGCTGCCCGGCAAATCCTGGAACGGCTGGGTGCTGCAGAGGGCTTGATTGCAGAGGTCTGCGCCATTATCGCCCGCCGCCGTCATCCGCAGGAGAAGGAAAGCCGCAATTTTATGGTGTTCTATGACGCGGAGCGCATCGCTGCCCTGGAGGAACGGAACAAAAAAGAACCGCTGGCCGCCGATGAGGCGGGGCGGATGATGGAAACCGAGTTGTATACCGGGGCGGGCAAGGCGGTTGCCCGGCAGGTATTGACGGCTTCGTAAGCTGTTTGGAAGCCACCCGGAAGAAGGAGTGTTATGAAGACCAGGCGAAAAATTATTGCAATCGACGAAAAGCTCTGCGACGGCTGCGGCCAGTGCGTAATATCCTGTGCAGAAGGCGCGCTCCAGATTATTGATGGCAAAGCGCGGGTGGTTTCCGATAATCTCTGCGACGGAATCGGCGCCTGTATCGGGGAATGCCCGCAAGGGGCGCTGCAGGTTGTGGAGCGCGAGGCGGAAGAGTTCGATCCGGAGGCAGTGGAAGACCATTTGGCCCGGCTCGAAGCCCGAAAAGAGCCATCCGATGCGGAAACTTCCCGGGCCTGCCCCTCCGGCCGGATGCAGGAGTTCGGCGCCAGCCCCTCTCCGGCGGAATCGGCGGGGGCTGCAGAGGCAGGGACCGTGGCAGGCCGGCTTTCGCACTGGCCGGTTAAGATCCGCCTGGTTCCGGAGGATGCCCCGTTTTTGAAAGGCGCCCACCTGCTTGTGCTGGCTGACTGCGCTGCTGTTGCCTATGCGGCCCTGCATTCGGAGTTGCTTGCAGGCAGGGTCGTGATGATGGGCTGTCCGAAATTCGAGGACATAAAGGCGTATGAGGAAAAATTTGCCCGGATTTTCCAGCAGGCCGGCATTGCTTCGGTTACCGTGGTCCCCATGGAAGTTCCCTGCTGTTCCGGTCTTGCGGGGATGGTGCAGAAGGCGTTGGAAGCCGGCGGAGAAACCCTGCCCCTGCGCGAGGTCCTGATCAGCACCAGGGGCGCCGTGCTCTCCGACACGACCGCAAAAACCCCGGCGGAAAAACGATCTGCCGGTGCGGGCTGATGTTTTCGCGGCAGGACCCGAAGCCCGGGCTTAATCCGGACAGATGGAGAGCACCGGGCAGGGGGCCTGCCGGATTACCCGGTCTGTTGTGGAGCCCACCAGCAGTTCCTCCACCATGCCATGGCCGCGGATTCCCAGGGCGATCATATCCATGTCATGGATGTCTGCGTAGCGGATAAGCTCTGCATAGGGTTTCCCCGCCAGCACCCGGCTTTCAAGCGTGATCCAGTTTAGCGCCTCCCCGGGCACCAGGGAATTCAGCCGGTCCCTGATCATTTGATAGAGGTCCTGCCGGATTTGTTCCCCGGATTCCTGCTGAATCCGGAAAAGATCCTTGTATCCGGAGGGCTCGACCACATGTACCAGGTGCAGTTCGCTTTCAAATTCCTGGGCAAGGCTCAGGCTGTAGTTCAGGGCGGCATTGGCATCCTCGGAGAAGTCGCATCCCACAAGGATTTTTTTAAAGGGAACCCGGGGGGAGTCCATATGATCCGTCAGTTCTTCCGAGCCCCGCAAAACGAGCAGGGGGCATGGCAGGGTCCGCATGAGGCGTTCGGTGACCGATCCGAGAAAAAAGCGTTTCAGTCCGGATCTGCCATGCGTGGCAGTGATCACCAGTTCGGCGGTATAATCTTTGGCCAGCCGGGTGATCTCTTCGGTGGTGCTGCCGATGGTGACCAGCGGTTCGTAGCGCACGCCCGAGTCTTCCAGCAGGCTGTGGATTTCCCGGAGTGCGGTATCCATGAAGCGTTGCTGGTATTCTATGGGGTCAAACACAGCTTCGCCATATGCGGAAACGGTAGGCAGATCCACGACATGACAGATATAGAGGGTGGCTTCAAAGCGTTTGGCCATGGCAATGCCATAGGCCACGACAACCCCGGCAAATTCGGAAAAGTCCGTGGCGCAGAAAATGCTGCGGATCTGACGTCGCATTCCCCTCTCCTTTCACTGGCAGTTTGGCGGCAGCCCGGAAAATTCCCCGGCAAATCTGTAAATCAGTATAACACCGCTCGCCGCAGAGAACAACTCCAGCAGGCTCGCCGGGATTTTTCGAAGCGGTTTGGCGGACATTTTTTCTTTGCCGCGCCCGCTGCTATGGTGATATCCTGATTCCAGAGGCAAATCAGCAAGCCGGGGGCGTATTCATGCAGAGCGATATCGTGGTAAACACCTGGAGTGAGCTTCAGGAAGAGCTTTTTCGGGATTCCTGGGATGAAAGCATTCAGCGCTTTCGTTCGCCCTTTGTATTCCGGGGCCTCTCGGAGAAGACCTACCGCCTGGCCACCTCATTAATGCGGCTGGGCGGTCCCTATGCTTCGCTGGAGCGGCATCTGCTGCGCAATTTCAGAAAATACGGGCAGGATGCGTCGCAGCATTTCACCTCTTTCTGGCACCTTCTGGGCATTGCGCAGCATCACAGCCTGCCCACCAGACTGCTGGACTGGACCTATTCGCCGTATGTCGCTCTCCATTTTGCCACCGCGAATCACGAAAAATTTCATCTGGACGGGGTCATCTGGGTGGTCAATTTCCAGGAAGCCCATGAACTGCTCCCGGATGCCCTTCGCAGGTGCCTTAACGCGGAAGGGGCGCAGGCCTTTACCGTGGAGCTGCTCTCGACTCTGACCCGGCGGGCGGGCGAGGAGGCTTCCGTTGAAGAGGCCTCTTTTTCCAACGTGATCCGTTCGCTGCAGGAATTTGACGAACTGGCAACCGACGGGGAATTTCTGCTGTTTTTCGAGCCGCCCTCCCTGGATCAACGCATCGTCAATCAGTTCGCCCTGTTCTCGGTGATGCCCAACTGCGAGAGGGCCGTGGATGAGTGGCTGGAGAAACACCCGGACCTGTTTCGCCGGATTGTCATCCCGGCGGCAAAAAAATGGGAGTTCCGGGACAAACTCGACCAGTGCAATATCACCGAGCGCGTGTTGTTTCCCGGTTTGGACGGCCTGGGCTCCTGGCTGAGCCGCCATTACAGTCCAAGGGAGGTCTCCGGGCAAGGAGGGGGATAGAGCAGGCAGTGAATCGGCAGCTGCCGCCGCTGGGTTTCAGTAGCGTCTTTTGCGGGATGTCCGTTTGTTGCGTTTTTTCCTGCCGGAATCCGCAGGCTTTACCGTGATATTATAGCCGTCCACCCGGTTTCCGTTCAAGGCCTTAATGGCCTGGTCGGCTTCGGAATTGCTGGGCATTTCGATAAACCCAAATCCTTTTGGTCGGCCGGAGAATCGGTCCTTGATGAGCTTTACGCTTTCCACGGAGCCGAATTCGGTAAACATAGCACGCAGGGTATCCTCTGCGGTGCTATATGATAGGTTGCCGATATATATATTCATATAATCTGATTTGGCCTTTTTTGATGATATGCGGGCATCTCGCCGCCTGCCCGGATACGAATCCCTGTAAACGACAAAGGCATGCCCCTCTGCTTACAGCGGGACATGCCTTTGTCTGGATTTGCCGGCACTAGGTTACGGTAACATTGACTGCGGCAGGACCTTTTTTCCCCTGCTCGATGTCAAAAGTTACCTGGTCGCCTTCGTTGAGGCTTTTGAAACCGCTTGCATTGATCGCCGAATGGTGCACAAAAACGTCCGGTCCGTCTTGCTGCTCAATAAAACCGAAACCTTTTTGGTCGTTGAACCATTTCACTGTTCCGTTGGCCATGGTGACATCCTCCTTTCTTTAAGATACTCAAAATTTTTGCCTGGAGGATGTAACCACCGGAAAACCGCGGGTTCCTTCAGAAAAAACCGCACTGCCCAAGGCAGGCCTTGTTGAGAGTTTCTACTATAGCAGTTTGCGCAGCAAAATCAAGACGTATTTTTCGCGGCCGCTTACTTTAGAAATCCCTGGATGATGCGGTTTACGGCCTCGTCATAGGACAGACCCAGGCTCATCAGCTTCATTAACTGGTCATTGGCGATTTTGCCGATGGAGGCCTCGTGCGTTAGTTCGGCATCCGGATGAAATGCCTTCAAGGCCGGCACGGTCTGATTGTTTCCGTTGTCCATGATGATGGCGTCGCACTCGATGTGGCCGTAGCATCTGGCCCGGGCGGTGAGGTTGACATAGAAGTCCTGCCTGGAGTCTCCTTTTAATACGGAGCGGGATACGATATTGGTCTTGCTGTCCGAGCCGGCCAGCTCGATCTCGTTTTGGGATTCCGCTCTTTGATTGCCTTCGGTCATGACCCGCTCGGTAATCAGAAGGACGCTGCCGGCCCCGATGCTCGCCTCGTTTGCCCGTTTGGCCTCGTCCACGCCCCCAAGCTGGGTCAACTCCATTTCCGCGCTTGCGTTGTCTTCCATGAAAACCCGGGTCGTGGGATTTAAGCTGCGCCTGCCGGTTCCCTCGCCGATGGCCACATGCTTCTCCACGTATTTCACCCGGGCGCCGGAGCCTATCCGGAACTCATGGATGCCGGAATGTCCCTCGGCTTCCGAGCTGCCGCAGTGGATGCCGCAGCCGGCCACGATGGTGACATCGGAGTTGTCCCCGATGATAAAGGTGTTGTAGACAACGTCATGGAGCCCCGCCTGCGACAGGATAACCGGGATGTGCACGGACTCGTTGACAGTTCCCGGCTTGACGTCAATAACGATTCCATCGCCTTTTTCGTTGGCCTCGATGTTGATGTTGGCCGAGACTTCCCGGCCAAGGAGCTTTCCGTTTTTGCGGATATTGTAAGCGCCCTTGGGGACCTCCTCCAGGTCGGCCACTTGTTTCAATACCTGTTTATCGATAGCATCGAACATTTGTTTCTCCTTCACATGTGTCGCTGAACGTGCAGAGGCTTAAATCTTCCAGCAGGGGCATGGCGCCCTCGAGGTCGCCGGTATAGGCGATCCGGCCGTTTCTGAGGAGCATAAGGGTGTCGGCAGCCTCCAGGAAGGCCTTGTTGTGGCTTACCACAATGGTGGTGGTATTGTTTTGCTGCTGTTCGCGTTTCAAGAGGTCCACCATCGGACCGATGGTCCACAGGTCAATGCCGGTATCCGGCTCATCATAAATCGCTACCCTGGGGTTTGCGGCTATCACGGTGGCCAGTTCAATTTTTTTGATTTCTCCGCCGGAGAGTTTGCTGTCCACGGGCTTGTCCAGAAAGTCATAGGAGCAGATGCCCACCCGTGCAAGAATTTTTACGAGGCTGTCCTCGTCCTCGGTTCCCGCTGCAATGGACAAGAGATCCCGGAAAGTGGTTCCCTTGAATCGCGCGGGATTCTGGAAGCCATACACAATGCCCTTCCGCGATCTTTCATTGATGGCCAGTTTGTTGATTTCTTCTCCTTCAAACAGGATTTTTCCCTCACTTGTCTCGTTAATGCCCATGATGAGCTTGGCAAGGGTGGATTTGCCGGAGCCGTTCGGGCCTGTAATGGCATAAAACCCGCCTGTCTCAAAGGTGAAATTGATGTCATTGACAATGGCCCGCCGTTGAGGGGCGCTTTCTGATGCCTCCGTATCCGCAGCCAGAAATGTAAGGTTTTTGAGTTCCAACATGATAGCTGTCTTCTCCGTTATGTGGGATTGGCATTTTTTGTTTTTTATAGACTAATCATAACAATGGGGTCCTGCCAAGGATTTCGTTTTTTTGAAAAAGCCTCCCGCTGCATTTGCAAAGCCCGGACAGAAACATTATAGCTAATATACCGGCCCGGATGGGACGGTGCAACCGAATCGGCGGGAAGAGCCCTTCCCGGATAATCTCACGGAGGAATTTATGGCTGAGAAGAAATTCCGGCAGGTATGCCATTGTGACAAATGCGGCAATGAGGCGGAAATGGAGATCACCTGTCAGCTTGTTGCCGAAACAGACGCCTCTGAGCTGGAAAAAAAGGATGTATCGGTTTCCCGGGAAAAAAAGGAGGGGGCTGTGCCGGCACACGCCGTCTGCAGCAATTGCGGCTCCGAGGCCGATATCTGGCTGGACCTGGACGAGAGCTGAGCAGCCGGGCCCCTATCTTTCCGCCAGAAACAGATGCTCCAGCGAGGACAGGCTGTTCTCGATATCCATCTCGAAAAGCCGTGAGAAGGAATCGAGGATGATGACGGCGTTGGCGTCCGCATCCTTGGCGCTGATTCCCCTTATCCGGGCAAGGATCCCGGAATTGACCTGCTGCACCTGCTGGAGTTTTTTGCCCAGCTGCTCCATTTCCATATCCGGCATGCGGCCGCGCTTGTATTCAAAATACTGGTGGAGCAGGTAGACGGAAGCGGAGCGGAAAAGCGTTTCCTTGGTGGTGGAAAAGGGCAGGTGGAACCGGGCCATGGGTTTGTAAAAACTCATGGCCGGGCAGTCGCTGGTGGCCATTACGACGCCCAGAATCGAATACAGCCCGGCCTGGACAGTGGTATTCTTCATGCATGTGCGCTCCGGCGTGTTGCATTTGACAAGGCATTCCTCGATGGATTGGCGGTCCTTGAAGTGATCCACGAGCTCCGCGATATTGACGGCGATGGGGCAGCACGGATGCCTGTCTTCTCCGAGGGTGCAGCAAGCGCATTGGTTGTGGGAGAGTTTTGTCCACGGGGGCTTGGATTCCCCGTTGAAATTCACCAGCGACATGGTGTTTTCATCGAGCATCAGCTCGAATTCATGGCTGCTGCCGTCGGGGAAGGCAAATTCGTAGCGGATTTCATAGTAGTTGCTGTTCATCGGGCCGGCCCTGATTCCATTTATTTTATCTGCGTATTTATACCATTCTTTGGCGAAATCCCCAAAATTTTTGTTTCGCGGAGGGCAATTTGCTCTAGGCGGACTCCTGTGGCTGTGACTGTGTCTGCGCTGTCAGGGATTGTACTTTGCCCGCGATTTTGTGCAGGTCCTCCAGGACCATGTAGCCGCATGGGACCAGGATCAGGGTGATCAGTGTGGCAAACAGCACACCGAAACCCAGGCTGATGGCCATGGGGATCAAGAAGCGGGCCTGCAGGCTTTTCTCCAGAAGCATCGGGGTAAGTCCCCCGAAGGTGGTGACCGAGGTTAAAATGATTGCCCGGAAGCGCAGTTTCCCTCCTGTAATGACCGCTTCCCGGATGTCCATACCTTTTTGCCGGAGTTCGTTGATCCGGTGGACAAGGACCAGACTGTCGTTTACCACCACGCCTGAGAGGCCGATGATTCCGAACAGACTGATGAAGCTGATGTTGAACCCCATCAGGAGGTGGCCCAGCATAGCCCCCACTGCGCCGAAGGGAATGGCCGCCATGACGATAAAAGGCTGGGAGAAGGACTTAAAGGGCACCGCCAGCAGGGCATAGATGCAGAAAAGAGCAACAAGAAACCATTTGCCCACATCTCCCAGCACCTCCTTCTGTTCCTGGCCTTCCCCCTCGATTTTGTAGCGGAGTCCTGCAAATCGGTTCTTCATTTCCGGCAGATACTCATGCTCCAGGTACTGGCGGACTTCGTTGGCGTTGGTCACGTTTTCATTCACATCCGCGGTAACCGTGATCACACGCATGCGACGGGCGCGTTCAATGGAGGTATAGCCCCTTTCCATATGCACTTGCGCGACTTCGGAGAAGGGCACTGCACCGCCGTTCGGGGTACGGATGCGCATTTGTTCGACATTGGCCAGGGAGCGCCGCTCCTTGTCCGGGTATCGAACAAGCACTTTGATCTCGTTTTTGTCCCGCTGAAACCGCATGGCTTCAGCCCCGTAAAACCCGTGGCGAACCTGGCGGGCCAGATCCGAGAGTTTGAGACCCAGGCTTGCGGCATGGGGCTTTAATTTGAGCTGCATCTCCATTTTCCCGGGAAGGTAGGAGTCGCTGATGTCAAATACGCCGGAGAAGCCTTTCAGCTCCGTTTTCAGGGCCTCCGCGGCTTCCACCAGCTGCTGGTGGTCATCGAGCGAGAGATCCACCTCCACGGGGTTGCCGGCACTGTGGATTTCGCTTTTGAATGTGACCGACTCCGCATCGGGGATTTTGCCGATTTTTTCCCGCCACTGCCGGGTCAGTTCGCCGGCGCTGATCTCTCGTTTTTCGGCCTCGAGAAGCTGCAGCCATATCTGGGCCAGGTGGCCGCCAGACTCCCCGCTGCGGCGGCCCATATGAGCGCCTATCATGGAGGCCGTGTGCTCCAAAAGCGAGGGGGCGTCCGCAGCGCGTCCGCGGTCTTTTTCGGCGATCAGTTCCTCCGCCTTTGTCTCGATATAGTCCACTACCTCCTCCGTACGCTCCATGGGCGTTCCGGCCGGCATGGTGATCCGGCACTCCAGGGTGTCGCCCTCCACTTTCGGGAAAAAAGTGAATTTGATCTTGCCCGCTGCGTAGAGCCCGACAGTGAGCATCAACACGCAGAGGCCGAAGGCGATGGTGGCGTAGCGCCATTTGAGGCAGAGGGAAATGGTTCTGCGGTAGGGGTGCTGGATGATCCAGTGCAGGATCCGGGTCATTTTCCTGGGCTTTGCATCGCCTTGATACGCCGCCCTGCTGCGGGCAAGATGGGCGGGCAGGATGAGCAGGGATTCCACAAGCGAGCCGAGAAGGACGAGAATGACCACAAGAGGGATGTTGCGCATGAATTTGCCCATGGTCCCGCCGGCCATAAGCAGCGGCCAGAAGGCCACCATGGTGGTCAGAACGGAAAAGATCACCGGGCGGCCCACCTCAAGGGTGCCCTCAACCGCAGCCTGCAGCTGCTGCGAACCTCCCTCCTGCTGGCTGAAGACGTTTTCGCCGACAATGATGGCGTCGTCGACAACAATGCCCAGCACCATGATAAAGGCAAAAAGCGAGATCATGTTCAGGGAGACGTCATAGTGCGGCAGCAGCATCATGGCAAAGGCAAAGCTCACGGGAATGCCCAGAGTGACCCAGAAAGCCAGGCGGAGGTTGAGAAACACGCCCAGCAGCAGGATCACCAGCAAAAGCCCCAGGAGCATGTTTGTTGACAAAAGCTCGAGACGGCTTTTCAGGATGGTGGACCTGTCCTGGTAGTATTGGGCCTGAATGCCGGCAGGCAGAGCCTTTTCAGCCCTTTCGACATAATTTCGGACCCGGGCGGCCACATCCAGGGCGCTTTGATCCGCCACCCGGTAGACATTGATAATGGTGGAGCGCTTGCCCTGAAAGCGGGCGGCCATATTCACGTCCGCAAAGCCTTCCTTCAGCCGGGCGATCTGTCCCAGGGTCACCTGCGTGCCGTCAGGCTGCGTGATGATCGGCACGTCCCGGTACTGCCGGGCGAAATAGCGCCTGCCCTTGGTGCGGATCAGGACTTCCCCCTCCCGGGCGTCCACATTGCCTGCAGGAAGATCCAGGCTGCTCCTGGCCACCGCATCGGCCACGGTCTGCAGGGTGATTCCGTATTTGCGAAGCGTTTTCTCCGAGATTTCAATATGGATCTCGTTGTCCCGGGCCGAGGAGAGTTCGGCCAGTGTAATGCCTTCCAGGTTGGTCAGTTCATCCTTCATGGTCTGGGCGTGATGCTTGATGGCGTCCTCGGGGGCGTCGCCGTAGACCGCCACGCTGATGACCTGGATGCGGCGCGTCACTTCCCGGACGACGGGCTCCTCGGATTCCTCGGGAAGGGTGGTGATCCGGTCAACCTCGGATTTGACTTCATCCAGAAGCGTTTTTGCATCCCAGCCCTTCATGACCTCGATGGTGACACTGCCCGCGCCTTCGCGGGAGACAGAGTCAATGCGCTTAATGCCCTCTATGCCGGCCACATTTTCTTCGATGCGCCGCACCACGCCTTCCTCCACCTCGGAGGGAGAGGCGCCGGGATAGGCAACCCGGATGCTGATTTTATCCAGCTCTGTTTCCGGAAAAATTTCCAGCTTAATGCTCAAGCCGGTGACAATCCCGGCAAGGAGAATAAATAGCATGAGCAGGTTTGCAGCCACATGATTGCCGGCAAACCAGGAGACCAGGGCTCTCATGAAGCCTCCTTGCCGCCGCTGCTCACGTGGCGGACCTGCATTCCGTCAGTGGCTCCTTTCAGTGGGGATACCACCGCCTGATCCCCTTTCTGGATGCCGCTTCGGATGACCACGCCATGCTCATCCATGCGGGCGACGGCGACGGTGCGGAAATACAGGCGC
>CAZWNV010000026.1:0-25182 GCA_964635265.1 uncultured Desulfobacteraceae bacterium | reverse complement strand
TGGATTGATACCCTGCAGTGGCAGGAAGAAGAAGCCCGGGATGAATTCGCCGATCTTCGCATCCCCCTGGAAAAGGAGGGTGCGGATGTCTTCTACTCGGTGATCGGCCCGGAGCCCAAATTCCGGGCGCAGCTCATATACCAGGCAGCCGCCATCATGCACGCTGCCGGCGTTAGCTGGACCATGCCGGCGACACCGGGCTGGGACAACAGCGATATGTGCATGTACACAGGGGACGTGGAAATGATGGCGCGGCTCAAAAAAGTCCATTTCGAGACCGCCATGCGCCTGAAAACCAAGCGGATCGTCATGGGCGAGTGTGGCCATGCTTTCCGTTCCGTCCATGACGTGGGCAACCGCTACCTGGGCTGGAAGATGGCCCCGATCCCGGTTGTGCACGCCATTGAGTTCTATTACGAGCTGCTGGAGGAAGGCCGCATTGTTATCGAGGAAAAATACGAAAAGCCGGTAACCTTTCACGATCCGTGCAATATCGTCCGCGGCCGGGGGCTGCATGAGAAGGCCCGGGCTGTTATTGCCGCAACATGCGAGCACTTTATCGAGATGCATCCCAACCGGGAGCACAATTACTGCTGCTCCGCGGGCGGCGGGGTGATCAACTGCGGCCCCCCTTTCCGGGACAAACGGGTTACGGGCAACAGGGTCAAGGCGCAGCAGCTGGAAGAGGTCAAGGCCAAAGGCGTGCAAACTGTTATCGCGCCCTGCCACAACTGCCACGGCGGACTGGAAGACATTATCAAGCATTACGGACTTGACATGGAGCTCAAATTTCTGGGCGATATCATCTATGAAGGCATGAAAAAGGAATAAAAGGAGCATTGCATGGGCGGCAGACGAATTCTCCCCTTTTTGGCCATGGCCGGGCTGATCCTGCTGGCCACGGTAATCACCGCAGCCTCACAGGGCGGATCCCCTTTTGTTCAGGACTCGGCATTGGAGAGCCACATGCGTCCGCCGGTCCCCTTTGATCATGACGCCCATAATCAGAAGGCCGGGATCTTTGAATGCAACGTCTGCCATCATATGTACGAAAACGGCAAACTGCTTGAAGACAGGGCCTCTATCGGCATGGAATGCTCTGCGTGCCATCAGGAGAAAGGCCAAAATCCGCCCATGGAAGTAATCAGCGCTTATCACCGGCAGTGCCGGGGCTGCCATCTGGAGGAAGGGACGGGGCCTGTCCTGTGCAGCCAATGCCATAAAAAAAAGTGACGCAGCATAGAAAAGGGAGAGGATATGGCCAAAAAAATTCTGGTCATTGATGATGATCCGTATACCGTGAAATATCTGGAGACCCTTTTTCAGGACAACGGCTACGAAACCTGCAGCGCTGCAAACGGGGTGGAGGGCTACGATGTGGTCAAAGCCGAAAAACCCGACCTGGTAACGCTGGACCTGGAGATGTCGCAGGAATGGGGAACCCGTTTCTACCGGCGCCTGTCCAAGGATCCGGAATGGAAGGATCTGCCGATTATCGTCATAAGCGGTATGCCCAGCAGCCATCTGGCAATCAAAAAGGTGGCCGCCTATTTCAGCAAGCCCTTTGATCCGGAAGAAGTCTTAAAAAGCGTGCGGGAAATCATTGGATAGGCGTCTTCGCAAGGGTTTCCACCGGCCTGTGGGAAAAATGCCCTGGGGCATCCCGAGATTTTTTCCCTTGTATGTGTGTTGGCATTTTGCGGTTGAGAAAACACCCCTATGGGCCAGATAACCAACATTTTCAAACACCGCCTGGCGGCAAAGCTGATTGTCTCGCTCGGCATCGTCCTTGCCCTCTGTCTGGCCGCCTGGACCTGGTTTACCATTCATCATCAGCGGGATAAGCTCACCCAGAGCCTTGTCCGGGATATTGACCGATTGAGCACCACCATCAAACTCGGCACCCGCTACGCCATGATGCTAAACGCCCGCCCGGATATCACCCAGATCATCAACGACATCGCAAGGCAGAAAGAAATCCAGGCCATCCGCATCTACAACAAATCCGGAGAAATCAAGTATTCCAATAAAAGCGGTGAGCTCAACCAGCACATGAACACCAACGACAAGGCCTGCCGCATATGCCATCAAAGCAAGCCCCCGGTTAAAGACCTTCCGATTTCCCGGCGCACCCGGTTTGTCAAACAGGAAGACGGCCCCCGCTTGATGGGCATTATCACCCCCATTGAAAATGAAAAAGACTGCAGTACCGCCGCCTGCCATTTCCATGACAAGGACCAGAGCATCCTGGGCATCCTGGACGTCGTTGTTTCCCTGGAGAACCAGGACAGGTTCATCATCATGCTGGAGCGATGGACCATCGGGTTTAGTCTCATCCTTTTCTCGGCTGTCGCACTGATCGTATGGCTGGTGCTGATGCGTTTTGTCAACCAGCCGATACAGAACCTGATCCGGGGCACCCGGCGTATCGCCACGGGCGAACACGACGCCAAGGTCCCGGTCAACCAGTCGGATGAAATGGGACGGCTTGCCGCTGCCATCAATCAGATGGCGGACAAGATCGGAAAAAAGCAGGCGGAACTCAACCGCCAGAAACAGGAATACCAGAAACTCTTCGAGCAGGTGCCCTGTTTCATCACGGTGGTGGACCGCACTTTTCACCTCACACGATTTAACCGGGAATTTGCCGCGCATTTCGAACCAAACAGCCAGGATCCCTGCTATTTTGCCTACAAAGGCCGGCAGGAAAAATGCGATAATTGTCCGGTGGAAAAGACTTTTTCCGACGGCAGGTCCCATTTTGCGGAAGAATCAGGCCTTGACAAGTACGGGGAAACCCGCCACTGGATTGTGCGCACCTCTCCGATTACCGATGAAAGCGGCCATGTCATCGCGGCCATGGAGATGTGCCTGGATATCACCCCGCGAAAACGCCTGGAAGAGCAGCTGCGTGCCTCGGAAAAGAAATATTATGCCATATTCAACAACATCCCCAACCCCGTTTTCGTGCTGGATGTAGAAACTTTTGAAGTCCTCGACTGCAACGATTCCGTGGAAACGGTATACGGCTACGGCAAGCAGGAGCTTATCAGCAGGCCGTTTACCTACCTGTTCCATGAAGACGAAGCCGACTATTACAAAGAAAAAATTGCGGAACAGCCGATCATCAACAAGGTCAAGCAGTTTCACAGGGACGGCAGCCGGCTCTATGTCAATATCCGGATATCGCCTTCCGAATATGCCGGCTTCAAAGTCTACCTCATCACCACAAGCGATATCACCCAGCGCCTGGAAACAGAGCAGCAGCTTGTACAGGCCGGAAAAATGGCCACCCTCGGCGAAATGGCCACCGGCATTGCCCACGAACTCAATCAGCCGCTTTCCGTGATCAAAACGGCAAGCAGCTTTTTGATCAAAAAACAGCAGCAGGGGGCGGCTTTGGGGGACAATATCGTAGAGTCCATGCTGGGAAAAATTGACAGCAACATCGACCGCGCAACAAAAATCATCAATCACATGCGCGACATTGCCAGAAAATCCGAGCTGCACCTTGAGCCTGTAGAGCTGGGCTCTGTCATCCAAAAAGCCCACGAAATGTTCCATCAGCAATTAAAGCTCCGCGAGATCGCCGTGCAATGGGAACTGCCTTCTGAAATGCCCCGGATCAACGGCGATCCGGACCGGCTGGAGCAGGTATTTATCAACCTGTTCGTCAATGCCCGCGATGCCATTGAGGAAAAATGGGCCAACGCCCCGGCTCCGGAAGACGCCAAAAGAATCCGCATCAGCGCAGCAGTGGAGCAGCACAGCCTGCGGCTGAAATTCTGCGACACCGGGCCGGGCGTGCCCCAAAAGTTCAAGGACCGCATCTTCGAGCCCTTTTTTACCACCAAGGAAGCCGGCAAGGGTACCGGCCTCGGCCTCTCCATAAGCTACGGCATTATCCGGGACTGCGGCGGCACGATCCGCGTCGAAGACGATGAAGACGGGGCCTGTTTTATCATCACCTTTCCCATAAGGAAGGAAAATGGAGACACCAGCGATCCTGCTTGTTGATGATGAGCCCGATATCCGGGAAGTCCTCTCGATCAGCCTGGAAGACGCGGGCTATACGGTCTATACGGCGGAAAGCGCGGCACAGGCCCTGGAGATCATGAACGAAGCCGCCCCCCCGATCGTGCTCACGGACATTAAAATGCCCGGGATGGACGGCATTGAGCTGCTGGAGAAAATCAAGCACGAATACCCGGAAACCGAGGTAATCATGATTACCGGCCACGGGGATATGGATGTTGCCATCAAAAGCCTCCAGAACGAAGCCACCGACTTTATTACCAAGCCAATCAACGACCATGCCCTGGATGCCGCGCTGAAAAAAGCCCGGGAGAAGCTCGCTCTGCGGGAGAAAATGCAGCAGTATACGCAGAACCTGGAGAGCATGATACTGGAGAAATCCAGGCAGCTCTCGGTTTCCCGTCCGGAGGAAGATGCAGACAGCCAAAGCCCCAGCCTTTCCCCGCAGGCCGCTTTCGAGGAACTGCCCTGCTTTATTGCCGTGCTCAACCGCAGGTTCTATTTTACGACGACCAACCGCTGGTTCAAGGACACGTTCAACGGCCGTCTGCAGGAGCAGCGATGCTACGAAATCTGTAAACAGACCCAGCAGCCCTGCAGGGAATGCCCGGCTGCCGCCACATTCGGCGACGGCCAGCCGCACGAGGCGAAAAGCGATTTTACCACCACCGGGGGCAGGCAGTATCCGGTGCTGGTGTGGACCTCGCCGCTTCGCGATGCGGAGGGCGTCATCCATCAGGTGCTGGTGATGGCCACCCCCGTTGACCGACTGGCAGACCTGCAGGATCATTTAAGCTCGCTGGGCCTTATGGTGGGCTCTGTCTCCCACGGCTTAAAAGGGCTTCTCACCGGGCTGGACGGCGGGATGTACATGCTCGACTCGGGGCTTGCCAAAGCCGATACCGAACAGGCAAAAGAAGGCCTGCAAATGGTGAAATCCATGACCGAGAGGATCCGCAACCTTGTGCTGGATCTTCTGTTTTATGCCAAAAAGCGGGAGCTGACAAAACAGGCGGTCAGTGTGGCCGATTTTGCAAAAGACGTGGCAGCCGTGGTGGAGTCCAAATTCCAATGGCAGCAGATCGAATTTATACTGGACTTCGAACAGGCTTCCGGCGAATTCTCAGTGGATGCGGCCATGCTGCGCTCCGCCCTGGTCAATATCCTGGAAAATGGCATGGACGCATGCACGGCGGACAAGGAAAAGCCGGGCAGGATCCGTTTTTCCGCCATTGCAGAAAACGCACACATCCGCTTTGTCATTGAAGACAACGGGATCGGGATGGACGAGGAAACCAAGGAGAATATCTTCACCCTCTTCTTCTCCTCAAAGGGCCGGCAGGGCACCGGACTGGGTCTTTTCATCGCAAACAAGGTGGTATCCGAACACGGCGGTACAATCCAGATGGAATCCACCAGAGGGGAAGGCTCCCGCTTCGTGGTAACCATTCCCCGGCAGTAGCCGGGGCAGGCGCTTACAGGAAAGCGGAAGTATCCGAGAGGTTTTGTTCCAGAAACACGTCGGCCGGGCTCAGCCCCATGGAGAGCCCGAGAAACTGCGGCAGATAAATTACGGGTCTGTGCAGATCCCTGCCGGCCGTACGTGAAATCCGCCCCTGATATCCCTCCAGGTTCATCTGGCACATGGGGCATACCGTCACAATGGCATCGGCCCCCGCAGCCCCTGCCAGGATCGCCTCCACCATCCTGCCGGCGATCTCCGGCCGGATGTTCATCAGTGAAGCCCCGCAGCATTTGGCGGCCATATGCCACTGGTGGATGCAGGCACCTGTTGCAAGGATCAGGGGTTCCATGGAAGACGGGGCCTCCGGATCGTCAAACACCACATAGGGCCGCAGGCACTGGCATCCGTAGTAGGGTGCTACTGTGTAGGCCTGCATGGAGGTATTCACATGCGCAGCGATCCCGGTTCCGCCGATATCTGCTGACAGCACATCCAGCAGGTGCCGCACCCGCTTTCTGCCTTTGAATTCAAGGCCTTCCGGCTCCAGCGCTGCATTGACCTTTTCCAGAAGCTTTGGGTCCTCTTTGGTCCTTTCCACCGCCCGTTTGAGATTCAGATAGCAGGCGCTGCAGGGTACCAGTATATCCTCCGGGGAATTCTCCATGGCCTCGGCCAGCGCCAGGCTGCGGGCCGGCAGAACAACGGAAAGCAGATCGCTGACAGCTTCGGCCGCAGAGGCTCCGCAGCAGGTCCAGCCGGGAATTTCCACGAGCTCAGCCCCCAGCGCCTCGAAAAGCGCACGGGTGGAGCGGTCATATTCTGCAGCAGTTGCCTCAAGCGAGCAGCCCGGATAATAGAGATACTTCATGGCTGATTCTCCACCTCTTCCACGCGCTTGAAAAGCTCGTCCAGATTGTGTTCGGGCCTGGATTTATCCGGCCGCAGGGATATCTTGCCTTTTTTCATAAGGGTAAGGCCAAGGGGGGCAAACGTCAGGGGCATCACCGGATTTTTCATCGAAATAAAATAGCGGCGCATGAATTCCATTTCGTTGACCCGCCCATGGCGGCGCACGGAATCCATAAAGCTTGCATAAAACCTGCTGTTTGCCCGGTACTGCGGGGCCTCCCGGGCGGCCGCCAACTGCTTCAGGCCGTCCATGACCTCGGTTACGGCAATGCCCCGGGGGCACCTCAGGGTACAGTAATAACAGGAGGAACACAGGGCAAAGGTCCGGCTTTGGAAAATCTCCTCGCTGCAGCCCATAAGCACCAGGCGCCAGAGCCTTCGGGGGGTAAAATCCATTAAATACGCGTTTCTGCAGGAAGCCGTGCAGGTGCCGCACTGGATGCAGGGCGCCAGTTCTTTCTGCAGCCGCCCCAGAAGCCCTTTTTCCTTCTGTTGCGCTCCCATGTAGATAATGCCTTCAGCTTGCGGCATAATCGGCCTCCTCTCAGGTATCGATGAATACAGCCAGGCCCCCTCTAGCAGGACAAATCCAGTGCGGCATCAATCATTTCAAACATCTCGCCTTCCGAGCCGCTGGCCATAATGGTTGCGCTGTTGGGACAAACCGCTGCACAGGCGCCGCAGCCCTGGCATTTTATGGGGTCCACCGTGATATCTCCGCTATCGGGATCAATTCTCCGGGCATCATAGGGGCAGACCATCATGCAGAGCTGGCAGTGGGAACAAAGGGCATGGCGTACCACCGCCACCCTTCTGCCTGCATGGACCTCTTTCCGCGAAAGCAGGCAAACCGCGCGCATGGCAGCAGCCTCGGCCGAGGCTATGCTTTCGTCGATCGAGCGGGGGGAAAGCGCCAGCCCGCAGGCATAGACACCAGCGGCAAGGGATTCCACGGGCCGCCATTTAAAATCCGCCTCCCGGAAAAAGCCGTGCTCATCCACTTCTGTTCCCAGTTGCTCCAGCAGGGATTCCGGAAGCACCGGCGAAATTCCCGGGGCAAGCAGCAGAAGGTCCGCGCTGACCTCCACCGGCTGACCGAGAACGGGATCGGTGGCGGTAATGCTGACCGGTGCCCCCTCGCTGCCGCCTTCCCCTGCGAGATTGACGGAGGGCTTTGCCTCCGTGTTGTAGGGGAAGAAAATGACCCCTTTCCTGCGGGCTTCAGTAAACCAGCTCTCAGAGAAGCCATAGCTCATCATATCCCGGTAGAAAATGTAGACCGCGACATCGGGATTCTCCTCCTTCAAATACAGGGCGTGCTTTAGGGCAGAGACACAACAAATGCGGCTGCAGTAATTTCTGGGCGCCTCACGGCAGTCCACACACTGAATCATGGCAACCGCAGACAGAGCCTGCGGATCCATGGCGCCGCTGTTTCTGGCCTGCTCAAATTCCTTGTGCGTCATCACAGCCGGACTCCCGCCGTGCCCGTAGCTCTCCGTTTCCGCCTCGCTGCCGCCCGTTGCCACAACTACAGCCCCGTGTACGATTTCCCGCTCGCCTTCCCCGTTTTCTACAATGCTCCGGAAATTCCCGGCGGACCCCCGGAGCTCCCTTACAGCGGCACTCAGATGCAGATCAATCAAGGAATGCCCGTTTACCCGGGATTGGACGGATTCGAGCAGGGCAGACACGTCGGATCCGTCAATCGTGCGGGAAAGCCACTGCAGATTACCGCCCAGCGCTTCGTTCTGCTCGACCAGGTCCACGTGGATACCCTGCCCGGCGATAGCGAGCGCTGCTGTCATCCCGGCGATGCCCCCGCCGATCACGAGAGCGGACTGACACACAACAGCCTCCGGCGCAGAGAACAAATCCGCCCGTTTCAGGCCGGCAAGCGCCATCTGCAGCCGGCGCCGGGCATAGGCGGTATTGTTTGCCTTCTCCTGGGCGGCCTCGGTGATTTCGGCAATCCAATGCGGCAGATAAATATTTTCCACGCAAAGCGCCTTTTGTTCCAAGCCCAGTGCTTTGGCCAGCTCGGAGGGACGGGGACCGCAAGTCTGGGGCCTGCAGGCAGCCAATAGAATGCGATTGGGCGGAGTTTCCCCGATTTCCTCTGCAAGCTGCTGCAGCCCCTCTTCCGTGCAAAGACTCTCCGTCTCCACCACCCTGTTGACAAGCGGGTCCTTCTCCAGGCTCCGGGAGAGGGCCCCGGTATCGAGCACCTCCGAGAGACGGCCGCCGCAGGTGCAGATGCAGACGCAGATACGGATCTGTATCTCCTCCTGATATCCGCCCTGCCTGCTGCCTTCCGCCTCTTCCGGCTCCGCGGAGCCGGACCTGGCCGAAAAGACCGTCCTTGCAGCCTGGCAGGCTGCAGCGCTGGAGCGGATAACGGATTCATTGATATCGGTCAGACCGGCGACTGCACCGGCAAGAAATACACCGGGCTTTGCTGTCTGGGTAAGGGAAAAGGGCTGGGGACAAAGATAGCCCCACCGGTTGCGCTCCAGCTCCAGCATTTCCGAAAACGTATCGGCACTATCAGCAGGCCGCTGGCCGACTGAGAGCACAACCAGGTCAAAAAAGGACTCGCGGGCTCCCTCGGCGTCGACGTAGCGGAGTACCAGATGGCTGCCGTCATCCGCTGCTGTAACCGAATGCACGCGGCAGCGTTCGAACTGGACGCCTGCATCAACGGCATCCTCCAGGTACTTCTGAAAGGGCTTCTCAAAAACCCGCATGTCCATATAGAAAATAACGGTCTCCACCTGCCCGGAATTCATCCGACGGGCAAGCGTGGCTTCTTTCACGGCCGACATACAGCAGATACTGGAGCAGTAATCCGCGTCCGACTGCAGATCCCTGGACCCCACACACTGAATCCATGCAATCCTTCCGGCGGCCCGGCCGTCGGAAGGCCGCAGAAGCTGTCCTCCACAGGGGCCGGTGCCGCTGATCAGGCGCTCGAATTCCAGATGCGTGATCACATCCGCATAGGCACCATAGCCAAACACATCCTTGTCATCTGCCGGATCAAAATAGCGGCAGCCGGCGGCTACAACCACGGCATCAGCCGCAATCTCCCGCAGATTGGCATCACCGCTTTCCTCGTACAGACGATAAATCTGCGGAAGGAGGGATTCAGGCTCAAAGGGCTTGACCAGGTAGTCCACAGCCCCTTCCTTCATGGTTTCCACGGCCGTATCGATTGCCGCATAAGCGGTCATCATCACCACCTGAAGGCCGGGGCAAACCGCGAGCGCCTCCTTTAAGACTTCCACCCCGTCCATACCGGGCATCTTGATGTCCAGCAGCATCAGATCATAGCTGCCGGCACCCAGCTTCTCCAGGGCCTCCTTTCCCGACTCGGCCATATCCACGGAAAAGCCTTCATCAGCCAGAAGGGCCCGGAGGGAGTCGCGCACGATGAGCTCATCATCGACCACCAGAATGGAGAACTTCTCCCGCTCCGCCGTGGCCAGACGGATAGCCCCGGTCGGGCAGACAGGGACGCATTTGCCGCAGTGCGTGCATGCAGAAAGATCAATGACGTAAGTGCCGGGCAGTGCCTGCGGGGCCGGGCGGTATATGGCCTTGCGGCTGGAGAGTCCCGCATTGAAACTGTCGTTTACCTCAACCGGGCACTCCTCCGCGCATTTGCCGCATCCCATGCATTTATTGGGATCCACAAGCGTTGGATGCTGGTGGAGTTCGACCGTGAAATCGCCGGCTTCCCCCGAAACCCCTGTTACCTCTGTTGCCGGCAGCACCTCGATATTTTCGTGGAAGAGGCCGCGGCGCAGACACTGCTGCACCGCCTGATCCGGCTCCACGGCAGGCAGCATTTTGCACATACCGCAGCGGTTCGTGGGAAACTGGTAATCCAGCTGCTCCAGTATGCCGCCGATATGCGGCGCCTTGTCCACCAGGTAAACCTTGCAGCCGGCCTCGGCCAGATCCATGGCTGAGCGCATGCCGCTGATCCCGCCCCCGATCACCAATACAGATCCGGAGTTGGTCGCCATAGTTATGCCTCCCTCATGAGCCGATGCCAACGATGTCGGTGAATTCGTCTTCTTTGAAAACCAGAAGCGGCGGCGGCTCATCCAGACTTCGGCCGGCCTCGTAGTCAAATGCCGCCTGCGTACGGTGTGCAACCGTCCGGAAGAGCTCCGTCAGGGGAATATCGTTGGGACATGCATTGGAGCACTGGCCGCAGCCCACGCAGGCCGTGCTCATGTGCACAAGCCGGGTAATATGATAGAAGATGGTATCCGAGGGCATCTTGAGCGCCCCCTTGCGCTCGCTCCACTGCATATACTGCGCAGGGTCATGATCGAACACATCGGTCGTGAACACGCACTCCCGGCAGTAGCAGGCCGGGCAGGCCACGCGGCAGTTGTAGCAGTTAATGCAGCCGGCCAGGTAGGCAGAGAGCTTTTCGATGGAGTTGATCGCTTCCTCTGTTTCTGCAAATACCCGGTCGCGCTCGGCGATTCGCTCATCAATCAAGGCTTTCACCGCATCTTCCCGCTTCTCCGGGGCTTTTACCGACTTGGCCCCGATCTGCTCCAGGATCTGTGCCCCCTTCTCCGTCCGGGCCTGCAGAAAAAGCCCCGAATCCAGGTCCACCCCGTAGAGAGCGATCTGGATATCCGCGCTTTCGGCCACGGGATGCTCACAGATTCTGCAGGCGGAATTCAAATCGGCCGTCTGCACGCCCTCCTGCCCGGAGAGCATGGCCTCGCAGAAAGTCTTGCCCGCCCCTTCCCGGTGTTGATTCATATAATCCCGGCAGGCGCGGTTGGGCAGCGCCCCCAGGCAATCCATGCCAATGAGGACAACCGGCTCCTGCTCGCTCTGATGGAGTTTCACCAGCTCCACATGGGCCCGGATCTCGCATGGACGCATAACCGCCGCGATTTCTGCGTTCAGCCCCTTGCGGGTAAGCTGTGAGAGATTCTTGGCGGAATTTACGGCAAACGCCGGGGCCAGCGGGTCTGCCTGCTGCAAAAGCTCCGGGCGGGAAACCAGCGCGGGCATTACGGTGTTCTGTTCCGGCAGATACCGGGGTACCAGCATAGCGCCAATGGAATCCTGCGCAAGCACCGATTGCAAAAACTGCCGTATGTCTGTAAGCAGATCCTCTCCCTGCCTGTCGAGTCTATACCAGTCAGCCATTGCACGTCTCCATAATTTGTTTGCCCGTCCGCCTTATACGACCATCTGCTGTTTGCAGGCATTTGGTCCGATTTCCTTGATCTGCGACACCATCTCCTTGACGGTATCGGCGAATTGAATGCCGTCGCTCGCGCCGATCCAGGTAAGGCGCAGCCTTTGCGGCTCAAAACCGAAACGCGGGAGAATCTCCTTTAGCAATCGCATGCGGCGGCGGGCCTTTAAATTGCCGTTGATATAATGACAGTCCCCGGGATGGCAGCCGCTTACCAGAACCGCATCAGCGCCGTCCAAAAATGCCTTGATCACATACTTCGGGTCCACCATGCCGGTACACATAACCCGGATCAGCCGCACGTTGGGGGGGTAAATCAAACGGGATGTACCGGCCAGATCCGCTGCGGTATAGGTGCACCAGTTGCATACAAAAGCAAGGATGACGGGCTCAAATTCCTCTTCCATGGGACCTCCTCATGCAGCTTTGCGCGTTACTGGGTTCCGGGCGTCAGTTTGCCTGCCCCGTTTGCTGATCAACCAGATAAATGGCATTCATCAGTCCATCTATCTCGGAGAAGAGCTGCTTTTCTTTGAAGTGCCGAATCTGCGCCGCCCCCGAGGGGCATATCGCCGCACAGCTCCCGCATCCCTTGCAGACCGCTTCATTGACCACAGAGACATTCCGGCGGTGGTCAAACTCGATTGCGGAATACGGGCACAAGGCAAGACACATCTGACAGCCGGCACACAGGTCCGGATCGATATACGAAATGGCCGAGGGGATCTGCACGGTCCCCCGGGTGGCAAGAGAGAGAGCCTTGGCAGCGGCTCCCGAGGCCTGGGCGACGCTATCGGTGATATCCTTCGGCCCCTGGCAGGCCCCGGCGATAAACACACCGCCGGTCGGGGTGTCCAGCGGACCCAGCTTGGGATGTTCCTCCAGAAAAAACCCGTCGGCGCCCACACTCAT
Organism: uncultured Desulfobacteraceae bacterium; assembly: GCA_964635265.1. Lineage (GTDB taxonomy): Bacteria > Desulfobacterota > Desulfobacteria > Desulfobacterales > Desulfosalsimonadaceae > M55B175. The sequence goes on along the minus strand of CAZWNV010000026.1, from coordinate 12,622 downwards.
CCCGAAAGTTCGGCTGACCTGCTGGGCCTCAGGTCTTGCCTCCATGGCCGAACAGAGAATGACCATATCCACGGGGACCCGGACCATCCGTCCCATCAGGGTGTCCTCGGCGACCGCTACCAGCTTGCCCTCCTCCTCCGGCGTTTCAGGCTGGTCGGTGATCTCCGCTACCTTGCCCCGGATAAAGGTTGTGCCCTCTTCCTGGCACTTGCGGTAGAAACCCTCATAGCCCTTGCCAAAGCATCGCTGATCGATATAGAAATCATAGACGGCCGTGTCATGACCGGCTTTGTCCTTTATCAGATGGGCGAACTTCAGGGCGTACATGCAGCATACACGGGAGCAGTATTCATGATAATTGACATCCCGGCTTCCGACACAGTGCAGAATGGCAACACTTTCGGGAGTCCTGGTAAATTCGCCGTTCTCGTCCCGACAAAGAATTTCGCCGCCGGTAGGACCGGTGGCATTGCTTAAGCGCTCAAACTCGAGGCCGGTGAAAACGTTCGGGTATTTCCCGTATCCGTAGGGCTCCATCGGCGACGGATCCATCAGGTCATAGCCTGTGGCCACAATGATACTGCCCACCTGGACCTCCCGGATCTCGGGCTGCATGCTGTGATCAATCGCGTTTGCCTGGCACGCGGTTACACACTGCATGCACTCGCAGCATCCGCCGCAATTCAGGCATCTTCCGGCCTCCCGTCGGGCGTCCTCTTCCGTGAAGCCCGCATTCACCTCTGCAAAGCCGGGGATACAGCTGGAACTTTCCAAATGCCCGGGTACACTACGTTTTTGAAACGGTTCTTCCGAAGGCACCGGCATCCAGTCGGTGCCCGGGGGCTCGGCCTCCGCAACCGAAGCCCTGTATTGTTCCAGATCCCTGCCATCGACATACCGGTCGATGGCTTCCACCGCCCGATGTGCCTGGGCCACGGCTTCAATCACGGAAGCAGGGCCGGTTACCGCGTCACCTGCCGCAAAAACCCAGGGCAGACCGCTCTGCAGCGTATAAGGATCTGTCAGGATGGTACCGCGCCTGGAAATTTCCAGATCTTTTTCCCCCAGCCCGTCGAGCCCGGTACTCTGGCCGATGGCGGGAATAACCAGATCACAGGAAATCTCGAATTCCGAGCCTTCCACGGGCACGGGCCGGCGCCGGCCGCTGGCATCAGGCGCGCCGAGCTCGGTACGTATGCAGGAAAGCCCTGTTGCACGATCTCCGTCTTGGATGATCTCTACAGGGGCTGTGAGATAAGAAATTTCGATGCCCTCCTCCAGAGCATCCGTGATCTCCTCCGCATAAGCGGGCATTTCCGCCTCCGAGCGGCGATAGACAATGGTTACCCGCTCCGCTCCCAGCCGTCGGGCGGACCGTGCCGCATCCACGGCCACATTGCCGCCGCCGATAACCACGACGGAGTTGCCGGTTTCCGGCGCCGCGTCGAGGTTGACCTGCCGGAGAAAAACGGTGGCATCCATCACCCCGGATGCCGCGTCTTCTCCCGCTATGCCCAGCCTTACGGGGAAATGCGCGCCTGTTCCCACAAACACGGCGGAAAAGCCTTCTTCCTTAAGGCCGGAAAAAGTGAAATCCTCTCCCAGCCACTTTCCGCATCGGGTTTCAATGCCGGTCTTGAGCAGGCAGTCGATTTCCCGCTCCAGTACATCCCGGGGCAGCCGGTAGTCCGGTATTCCCAGCCGGAGCATACCCCCCAGCACTTGCCGGCCCTCGAAGATAGTGACCTGGTACCCCCGGAGCCGCAGGTAATAAGCCGCTGTCAGGCCCGCCGGGCCCGAGCCGACAACCGCAATCTTTTCCGGCCGATCCTGGATTTCGGGCACCGGCAGCTGGGACACATCCACTTGGTCTGCGGCAAAGCGCTTGAGTTCCCGTATGGACACGGCGCTGTCGACTTCACAGCGACGGCAGGCGGCTTCACAGGGATGGGGGCAGACCCGGCCCAACACGCCGGGGAGGGGCAGCCGCTTCATGATGATTTCCACCGCTTCCCGGTATTTGCCCTGCCGGATCATCTGGACGTAGCCCTGCACGTTGATGCCTGCCGGGCAGGTCGTCGTGCACGGGGCCCGGTCTCTTTTGTCAATAAGGTATGTAATGGGGACCGCCTGCGGAAATTCGCGGTAAATGGCTGTCCGGCTGGAGAGACGTTCATCCCAGCGGCTCGGCATGGTAACCGGACATACGCTCATGCACTCCCCGCAGCCGGTGCAGACGCCTTCGACGACATAACGGGGATGCCTCCTCACGGTCACCCGGTAGTTGCCGATATAGCCGTCCACCGCCTCCACCTCGGAATACGAGAGCAGCTCAATATTTTCGTTCTGGGCCACCTCCACCATCTTCGGCGTGCCGATGCAGGCCGCGCAGTCCAGCGTGGGGAAGGTCTTGTCAAACTGGAGCATATGGCCGCCGATAGTGGAATCCTTTTCCACGAGATAAACCTTGTGCCCGGAGTTGCCAAGATCCAGGGCTGCCTGCATGCCGGAAATGCCGCCGCCCACAACCATAATATCGGGATGAACCCCGACTTCCCGGGTTTCCAGGGGAAAATGGAACTGAACCCGATTGACTGCAGCAGCGGCCAGGGTTTTGGCTTTCTGGGTGGCAATCTCCGGATCCTCGGTTACCCAGGATACCTGCTCGCGAACCGATGCCATCTGGAAGTAGTAAGGGTTCAGGCCCGCCCGTTGACAGGCGCCCTGGAAGGTTTTTTCATGGAGGCGGGGAGAGCAGGAGGCGACTACCACGCGATTTAGTCCGTAATCCCGGATGTCATTCTCAATGAGCTCCTGACCGGGGTCTGAGCACATGAACTTGTAATCCCGGGAAACGACCACATTGTTTAAGTGGCTGACAAATTCCGCGACTTCTTCAACCCGTACCTTGGCCGCGATGTTGATGCCGCAGTGACAAACGTAGAAACCGATTCTAGGAGCCATTGAACCCCCCTCTGTCAGGGAAGGTTAAACCGACAAAAGACGGGGAAGGCGGAAATTGTGCGAACAAAGGCATGTAAAGAGGCTGTTTGCAAGAGGTGATGACTGCATGCGGAGGAAAACCCCGCCGCCCCGTCTCCTTACTATATTTTTTCTTAGCATATGCCATAAACTAGTCCAGGGTCAAGAACAGATCCTCAGGTTTTGGCGAAAAAATCACCCGGCCTGCGAAAACGGGTCCTGACAGGCCGGGAGCACCAATGTAAAGCATGCGCCGCCTTGGGGACGGTTGGCCGCAGTGACATGGCCGTCGTGGTTTTTTACGATGCCATACACGGTCGAAAGCCCCAGTCCTACCCCATAGCCATCCGGCTTGGTGGAGAAAAACGGCTCAAACAGATTCGTCAGATCCTCTTCTGCTATACCGGGGCCCGAATCGCAGACCTCTATCACGACCTCGCTCCTTTTCTCGCCAACACCTGCCGCCAACTGCAGGCTCCCGCCCTCGGGCATGGCGTCGGCGGCATTGAAGATCAGGTTGATGACACACTGCTGAAGCTGGTTGAAATCCCCCTTTATCGCGGGCAGCCCCTCGGCCACGGAAGTACTGCAGGCGATATTCTGCAGGCCGAGTTTATGCTGGCTGAGCAGCAGGCAGCGATTGAACAGCTCGGCCGCGTCCACGGCCCCGAAAGCAGGGGATGCGGCACGGGAGAAGGAGAGGAGGCTCGATACGATCTTGGAGCACCGGCTGGTTTCGCTCTCCACAAGAGACAGGTACTGCTGGAAGCTCTCCTGATCCTTGCCGGACAAGGCTCCCCGGTCCAGGATCCGCTTCATCAGGCGCATATAATTGAGCATGCCGGAGAGCGGGTTGTTGATCTCATGGACGATGCTTGCAGCCAGACGACCCAATGACATCATTTTGTCCTGGTGCAGAATTCTGCTCTGATCCGCCAGATCCTGCTCCAGGCGCCGGATTTTGCGAAGATCGCGGAAAAAACAGACAATGCCGGCATTTTCCCCTTCGTCCAGCAGCCTGGCCGCAGAAACCTGCATGGGCACAGAGTCCCCTGTTTCCGCCAGCAGCAGGGTTTCATAGAGGAACAGCCGGTCCGTCCCCCCGTAATCAGGGCCGGCAAATGCCTGCAGAAAAGCCTCGTAGTCCCTTGCGGAAAAAAAGTCGGCTAGCCGCAGCCCCCTGGTGTGCGCCTGCGGGCTCATGCCGAGCATCTGCCTGAGACTCTGGTTGCAGATGGCCACCTGAAAGGCGGCGTTGCATCCCAGAATTCCGTCCATGGAGTATTCAATCAACTTGTCGCGAAAGGCATGGCTTTCTATAAGCTCTTTTAGGGTGCGGGCGTTCTGCTGCTCCAGAAGTGCGGTGTATTCCCGGATCTCCTTCTTCGCCCCATAGCGCTCCATAGCGCGGTTCAGGGCAACGTGAAGAGCGGACTCATTGACGGGCTTGGTAATAAAATCCGATGCGTCCAGCTGCAGCGCCCGGATGGCTACATCCATATCGCTGAATGCGGTAATGACGATCACCTCGATCTCCGGCTGCCGGCCTTTGATCCGCTCCAGCACGGAGATGCCGTCGATGCCTGGCATACGTATATCGGTAATCACGATATGCGGCGGATGCTCCGCACACAGCTGCAGCCCCGCCTCTCCGTCGGGGGCCTGCTCCACCAAAAATCCGGCATCCTCCAGAACAAGCTGCAGAACGGTTCTTATATCGACCTCATCGTCAATCACCAGAACCCGCCAGGATCCGCTGACACCGGAGCCGGAATAATGAGGGTCTCCTGGTTGCAAAGCACTGCTGCTCATCATATAATAATTCCGCAGATGATCTGTTGGCGGGGGGTATCCTGCTTCAGTGCCGCCAACAGGCTGTCTTTTTCCAATCTATGTTTGCTATAGAATGAGTTGTTTGTAAACAGAAAACTTGTTTATCCCTATTGACAGCGTTATTATAATTTAGTAATAAACAAATGGCCGGGTTTCTGTAATCCGTTGCCGCATCCAAAATCACCACTGCCTTATCCATCTCATCCCATCTTTGTTTGGAGGAACGCATGCAGTTGCAACGCAAACTGGAGGCAGGCGAATTTGCTCTTCTTGCTGAAATCGAACCCCCCAAAGGCGTGGACACGTCTCCCATGCTCAAAAACGCCACAAAGGTCAAAGAAGACGTAGCCGCCTTTATTATCCCGGAAATGAGCAATGCCGTCATGCGGATGAGCGCCCTGGGAGCAGCCATGCTCCTTGCAAACAAACGCATGGAGACGATCATGCAGGTGTGCTGCCGGGACCGCAACCGGATCGCCCTGCAGGCCGATCTCCTGGCTGCCAGCGCCTGCGGAATCGAAAACATCATGGCGGTGACGGGAGAAGATCCAAGCTATGGCGATCATCACCAGGCGGCTGCCGTTTACGACATAAGCCTTGACCAGCTCCTGCAGGCCATCGATGGCCTGCAGGAGGGCAAGGACATGGCGGGCATTGAGCTTGCCGGAAAACCGCATTTCTTCGTCGGCACAACAGCCAACGCCGGCCTTCAGGGAGAGGCGCTGGAGCAGGAAATCGACGGACTCAAGCGCAAAATTGATGCCGGCGCCCGCTTTGTGATTACCCCCCCGCTTTTTGACACCGCCTCCATTACCGAATTTATGGAAAAAATCCGGGATCGCGGGGTTTTTGTCCTGCCCACCGTGGTACTGCTCAAATCCGTGGGCATGGCCCGCTACATGGCCCGCAACATGCCCCACGTCCACATACCGGATGAACTGATCAAGCGCATCCAGAAAGCCCCGGACAAGGCAAAAGAATGCACCCTGGTTGCCTCGGAAACAGTCCGGGCGCTCAAAAACAACGGGTTCTCCGGTGCCCTGATCGCAAGCATTGGCTGGGAAGAGAAGCTCCCGGACATTATCCATGGCGTGAAATAAAGCAGGAGCATCAACTATGAGCGAAGATGGAGCTGTTGCAAACACGGAACAAACCGTTGGTTCCGTAATGGTGGTCGGCGGCGGCATCGCCGGCATGCAGGCCGCCCTGGACCTCGGTAACTCCGGGTACTTCGTCTATCTGCTGGAAAAATCCTCTGCGATCGGCGGCATGATGGCCCAGCTGGACAAGACATTCCCCACAAACGATTGCGCCATGTGAGTGATCTCGCCGAAACTGGTCGAGGTCGGCCGGCACTTAAACATCGAGCTCAAAACCGGGACGGAGATCATCGGGCTCGAGGGGGAGCCCGGGCATTTTCAGGCGCGGGTCCGCCAGGAGCCCCGATACATCGATACCGATAAATGTACATCCTGCGGGGAATGCGCGAAGGTATGCCCCATCGAACTGCCCGACGAGTATGATCAGGGGTTGTCCACGCGCAAGGCCGTTTATAAGAAATACGCCCAGGCCATTCCCGGGGCCTACGCCATCACCAAAAGAGGTACGGCCCCGTGTAAGGCCACCTGCCCCGCCCATGTGAGCATCCAGGGCTATATTGCACTGATTAACGACGGAAGATATGAAGAAGCGCTGAAATTATTCAAACAGGAGCATCCCTTTCCCGGCATATGCGGCCGGGTCTGCCATCATCCCTGCGAAGGCGTGTGCACCCGGGGCGACCATGACCATCCCCTGGCCATCCGCGAACTCCACCGCTTCCTTGCAGACTGGGAACTGGAGCAGGAAAAGCCCTATGTACCGCAGCCTTCCCGGGAGCGCGAGGAAAAAATCGCGGTTATCGGATCCGGTCCGGCAGGGCTGTCTGCCGCTTATTTTTTGAGGCGGCAGGGCTACGGGGTGACGATTTTTGAAAAGCTCCCGGTGGCCGGCGGCATGATGGCCGTGGGCATCCCGGAATACCGACTGCCAAGGGATATTCTCCAAAACGAGATCCGGGTGATCGAAGAGATGGGGGTGACCATCCGCACCGGGGTCGCATTCGGCAAGGATGTCACCCTGGAGGGCCTGAAGGCGGAAGGCTACGCGGCGGTCTTTCTGGGCATCGGCCTGCACGGCGGCAGGAGCCTTGGCGTGGAGAACGAGGATGCCGACGGGGTGCTGCAGGGAGTCGCGTTTCTGCGGGATGCGGCCATGGGAAAAGAGGTCCCGACAGGCGATGACGTGCTGGTGATCGGCGGCGGCAACGTGGCCATTGACGTTGCCCTTACGGCCAAGCGCAAGGGCGCGAAAAACGTCAGAATGGTCTGCCTGGAAACCCGCGAGGAGATGCCGGCCTGGGAGCATGAAATCGAGGAGGCCCTTGAGAGCGAAATTGAAATTGTCAACAGCTTCGGCCCCAAATCCTTCTTCATCGACAAGAACAAGCGGTTCTCCGGCATCGAATTCAAGACCTGCACGGCCGTATTCGATGAAAACGGGCGTTTTGCTCCTCAATATGACGAAAATGCATGCGAGTCCTATTTCGGCGACACAGTGATCATCGCCATAGGACAAAAAGCGGATCTTTCCGGCATCACCGAACAGGAAATCCCCATTTCCCGGCCCGGCGGCCTGGAGGCCGACCCGGTCACCCTGCAGACACCCCTTGAATGGGTATTCGCCGGAGGGGACGCCTTCTACGGGCCCAAGTCGGTGGTGGATGCCGTGGCCTGCGGCAAGGAGGCGGCGGAAAGCATCCACCGCTACGTCAACGGTCTGGACCTCAGGGAGAACCGCGAAACGGACTGGACCTACGAGAAGCCGGATATCATCGGCGAGCCGCACAAGCCCCGCGTGCCCGTGCGCTGCCTGGATCCGCAGGCCCGGGAATGCAATTTCCTTGAGGTCTCCTTTGGCTATGACGAGTCCGAGGCGCGAACCGAGGCGGAGCGATGCCTGAAATGCGGCATCTGCTCGGAGTGCTACCAGTGCGTGGAGGCCTGCCTGGCAGAAGCCATTGATCACAGCCAGAGTGCCACGGAAGAAGACCTGGAGGTGGGCTCCGTCATCCTTTGTCCGGGCAACGAGGTGTTTGACCCCTCCAGGCTGGAGGATATCTACCACTACCGGAGCGCACCCAACGTCATGACAAGCCTGGAGTTTGAACGGATCTTAAGCGCCTCCGGACCTACGATGGGCCACCTCGTGCGGCCTTCGGACCACAAGGAACCCCGCAGAATCGCATGGCTTCAGTGTGTCGGCTCCAGGGATACCAACCGCTGCGGAAACGGATACTGCTCCTCGGTCTGCTGCATGTACGCGGTAAAAGAGGCCATGATTGCCAAGGAGCATTCCAGCCAGGAACTGGATGCGGCGATATTCAACATGGATATGCGTACTTTCGGCAAAGACTACGAGCGCTATTTCCTCCGTGCCCAGAACGAAGCCGGCGTCCGTTTTGAAAAGGCCCGGATCCACACCATTGACGAAATCTCCGGAACCGGAGATCTGCGGCTGCGCTACGCAAAGGAAAACGGAGAGCTGGCAGAAGAAGAATTTGATATGGTGGTGCTCTCTGTAGGCCTGGAGATCTCTCCGTCCACCATCGAAACCGCCTCCCGGCTGGGAGTGGAGCTCACCCGGAACAACTTTGCCATTACCCCCCCATTTGAACCGGTTTCCACAAGCCGGCCCGGCGTCTTTGCCTGCGGCGTCTTCCAGGGCCCAAAGGACATCCCCGGCTCTGTTACAGAAGCCAGCGCGGCGGCCTGCGCTGCCGGCAGAAACCTGGCCTCCGCCCGCGACACGAGGACTCAAACCGTAGAGATCCCCGAAGAGATCGACGTAGAGGGCGAACCTCCCCGCATCGGAGTATTTGTCTGCGACTGCGGCATCAATATTGCCGGGGTCGTGGATGTCCCCGCTGTGCGCGAATACGCCGAAACCCTGCCCCACGTGGTCTATGCCGGAGAAAACCTCTTTACCTGCAGCCAGGATGCCCAGGACAAGATGAAGGAGACCATCAAGGAGCACAACATCAACCGGGTCGTGGTCTCCTCGTGCACACCCAAGACTCATGAGCCCATTTTCATGGACACCCTGGAAAAATGCGGGCTCAACAAATACCTCTTTGAAATGGCCAACATCCGCAACCAGGACTCCTGGGTGCATCCCAACGAGCCGGAGAAGGCGACCCAGAAGGCCAAGGAACTGGTAAGGATGTCCGTGGCGCGGGCTGCCTCGCTGAGTCCGCTCAAGGAACGGCAGATCCCCATAACCCGGCGGGCTCTTGTGATAGGCGGTGGCGTGGCCGGCATGAACGCGGCCCTGGGCATCGCCGACCAGGGCTACGAGGTGGTGCTGGTGGAAAAAGAAGCGGAACTGGGGGGCCTTGCCAGACAGCTCACCAAAACCATAGAGGGTGCTGATATCCAGGCCTATCTGGCGGATCTGGCCGAACGGATAAAAGCCCATGACAAAATCCAGGTCCTTGCCAACTCCCTGATCGTTGATTTTTCCGGATTCAAGGGCAATTTCACAACAGAGGTGCTGGTGGGTCCCGGCATGTATGAACGCAAAATTGAACACGGGGTCCTGATCCTGGCAACAGGGGCGGAGCCCTACCAGCCCGGCGAGTACCTCTACGGCGAAAATCCCCATGTGCAGACCCAGATTGAACTGGCCCATAAGCTGGAGGAGGAGGGGGCGGACAGCCTCAGCCAGGTGGTCATGATTCAATGCGTGGGCTCACGAAACGAGGAAAACCCGAACTGCTCCCGCATCTGCTGCCAAAGTGCCATTAAAAACGCCATCCATATCAAGAAGTTAAACCCGGATGCCCAGGTCTACATCCTCTACCGCGACATCCGCACCTACGGCCAGATGGAGGAATACTACACCGAGGCAAGGAGGCTGGGAGTCCTGTTTTTCCGCTTTGATCCGGAGTCGCCGCCGCGGGTGGATTCCATAGAGGGAGGGGTCTCGGTAACCTTCCATGACCCCATCCTGGGGCGGGATTTGTGTGTGGATGCGGATCTGCTGGCCCTGAGCACCGGCATGCGGGCAGCTGACACCGAGGAACTGGCCTCCATTATGAAGCTGGACCGCAATCCGGACAATTACTTCATCGAGGCCCATGTCAAGCTTCGGCCGGTGGATATGGGAACAGAGGCCATTTTTGTCTGCGGCACCGCCCACAGCCCCCAGTTGATCTCCGAGTCCATCTCCCAGGCCTACGCTGCGGCTTCGCGGGCGGTAACGTTTCTGGCCCAGACCAGTCTTACCCTGTCCGCCGTGACAGCCAGGGTGGATCCGGACAAATGCGCTGCCTGCCTTATCTGCGTGCGCACCTGCCCCTACGGGGTGCCGCGGATCAATGAAGAAGGGGTAAGTGAAATCGATGACGCCCTTTGCCAGGGCTGCGGCGCCTGTGCCGCGGAATGCCCGGCAAAGGCGATTGAACTGTGCTGGTACGAAGACACCCAGCTCATCAGCAAAGTGGATTCCTTATTGGAGGACGTCTTATGAGCGAAGCGTTTGAACCCGTTATCGTAGCCTTCTGCTGCAACTACTGAGGCTATTCCGCGGCGGACCTGGCAGGTTCGATGCGACTGAGTTATCCGCCGGCCCTGAGAATCATCCGGGTGCCCTGTACCGGCAAGGTCGATGTCATCCACATGCTCCGGGCTTTTGAAAAGGGGGCTGACGGGGTGTGCGTGGTGGGCTGCGTGGAGGGCGACTGCCGATTCAAAACCGGCAATTTCCGGGCGCGAAAACGCGTGGAGCAGGTGCAGAAAATTCTGGATGCCGTCGGCACGGGAGGGGAGCGGGCAAGGATGTATAACCTCTCCTCCGGCGAGGGGCCCCTGTTCGCCCGGTATGCCAAGGAATTCTACGAAACGATAAAAGCCCTTGGCCCCAATCCCATCAAGGGCCGCAAAAAAAGCGCAGCGTAACAGGAGCCCGGAGTCCGCAAAATATTCGGCAAAATTCCCTTTCCAGAGAGGCCATACCCATGATTGTTGCTGATAAAAAACCGATTGAAGAAATCATCGAGCAAATCCACGACTGCCGGAAACTTCTGATCCTGGGCTGCAATGAGTGCGTCACCGTCTGCGAGGCAGGCGGCAAAAAAGAGGTCGGGATCCTGGCATCGGCCCTGCGCATGTACTTTTTGAACCAGGGGCAGGAAGTAAAAATTGATGAAATCACTCTGGAACGGCAGTGCGATCACGAATACCTGGAAGAAATCCGTGATGTGGCGGACGAATACGATGCCATTGTATCGCTTGCCTGCGGAGTGGGAGTGCAGTTTCTGGCGGAGAAATACCACTCCCAGCGCATCTATCCCGGAGTCAACACCTGTTTTCTCGGGGCAACAGAGCAGCGCGGCTTGTGGACGGAACGCTGCCAGGCCTGCGGCTCCTGCATTCTGGCCTACACAGCCGGCATATGCCCGATCGCCAGATGCGCCAAAAGGCTTTTAAACGGCCCCTGCGGGGGATCCACCAACGGAAAATGCGAGATCAACCCGGAGCTGGACTGCGCCTGGCAGCTGATCATCGACCGCTTAAAAGCCCTTGGAAGGCTGGAAGACTACGAAAAGCTCCTTTCCATCAAGGACTGGTCCACGGACAGGGCCGGCGGGCCCCGCAAAGTTGTCAGGGAGGATGTACAAATATGACCGATACAGCACGGAGCAACCTGCAACGGATTCTGGCGGAAGGCCATTTGGCGGTTACTTCGGAATGCGGCCCCCCTCGCGGCAGCGACTCCGAAGTCATCACGAAGAAGGCGGAAATGATCAGGGACTACGTGGACGCGGTCAACATCACGGACAACCAGACCTCGGTCACGCGCCTGTGCAGTCTGGCCGCCTGTATCCACCTCAAGCTCATGGGAGTGGAGCCTGTATTGCAGATGGTCACCCGGGACCGCAACCGGATTGCCATCCAAAGCGATATTTTGGGAGCGGCCTCCTTTGACATCCCCAATATGCTCTGTCTCTCCGGGGATCATCAGAGCTTCGGCGACAGCTCGAAGGGCCAGAACGTCCATGATCTGGATTCCATGCAGCTTATCCAGACCGTCCGGATGATGCGCGATGAAGGCAAATTCCTTGGGGAAGCGGAGATCAAGCGACCGCCGAACATGTTCGTGGGCGCTGCCGCCAACCCCTTTGCTGATCCCTTTGGAATCCGGGCACCGCGGCTGGCCAAAAAAGTGGCCGCCGGTGCGGAGTTTATCCAGACCCAGTGCATATACAACCTCGACAAGTTCGAGGAATGGATGAAGCAGGTCCGGGACCGGGGACTGCATGAGCAGGTCTATATCCTGGCCGGCGTTACCCCCTTTAAATCCGCCGGCATGGCCAAATTCATGAAAAACAAGGTCCCCGGCATGGACGTCCCCGATGATGTTGTAAAGCGCATGGCCGACAGGCCGAAGGAAGAGCAGGCGCAGGAGGGAATCGACATCTGCGTGGAAAGCATCGAGCGGCTCAAATCCATAGAGGGTGTGCGCGGATTTCACATCATGGCCATTGAATGGGAGCAAAAGGTCCCGGAGATCGTGGAACGTGCGGGACTGTCCCCGCGTCCGAAAATGGATTGATTCCACGGCAGAGATCCCGTATAATACAGTTATGCTCCGCGTTGGGCTGCCCCTTTACCGACATCTGGGACGAAAAGGAGGAAACTGATGTCTGAGGAAAAAAGAATTCTTGTTGTTGATGATGAGCCGGATTTTGTCTCGATTGTGAAAAAGA
>CAZWNV010000025.1:0-25372 GCA_964635265.1 uncultured Desulfobacteraceae bacterium | reverse complement strand
GGCCACGCCCTGCTCTTCGCCGGCCACGATGTATCCCGCCAGAATCGGCAGCACCGCGCCGTTCATGGTCATGGACACCGTCATTTCATCGAGCGGGATGCCGTCGAACAGGATCTTCATATCCTCCACCGAATCCACCGGCACACCGGCTTTTCCCACATCCCCGGAGACCCGCGGATGATCCGAGTCGTAGCCGCGGTGCGTGGCCAGGTCAAAGGCAATGGAGAGCCCTTTCTGTCCTGCGGCCAGACTTTTGCGGTAGAATTCGTTGGACTCCTTTGCCGTGGAAAAACCGGCGTACTGGCGGATGGTCCAGGGCCGGTTGGTATACATGGTCGCCCGAACGCCGCGCACAAAGGGCTCGATTCCCGGAAGTGTATTTTCAAACGGGACGTTTTCCAGGTCTTCCCTGGTATAAAGGGGATTTATGGTAATGCCCTCCGGGGTGCTGCGTCGGAGGTCTTCAACCGGCTTGCCTTTGAGTTCCTTTTCGGCAAGTTCTTTCCATTTCGCCATGTCCGGATGCTCACTCATTGGTATACTCCATTGATATCCTTGGGTTCACGGGTAAAAAGGCGTCCAGCACCGTCACTTCCCCCTTCACCGGGCTAGCGCTGGCACAGTTCCACAAGAACGCCGTTTGTGGCGCTGGGATGCAGAAAGGCAATCCGTGCACCACCCGCCCCTTTGCGCGGGTTCTCATCGATCAGCCGCACGCCTTTTTCCTTTAACTCTGCCAGGGCCTGGTCGATATCGTCCACCTGAAAGGCCACATGCTGGATACCCTGTCCCTTTTTCTCGATATACTTGGCAATGGGTCCGTCCGGCTCCGTGGACTCCAACAGCTCCACCTCGCTTTCTCCCACGGGGAAAAACCCGGTTTTTACCTTCTGTTCGGAGACGATTTCGTCTCCGGCATGCGGCAGGCCGAGGATATCGGTCCAGAAGGTGCGGGCCTGCTCCATGTCTTTTACAGCGATTCCGATATGATCGACTTTCAGCAGTTTCATCAGCAGCTCCTTGTTGTTATGGATTTGACGGCAAGGCGCCTGTTGTAAACCATGTTTACGCCCATACCACAAAATTGCGAAAAATACCAGTGTATGTAAGGCCTACCTAGCAATTACGCGCTCCTGCTGTGCCGCGTCCCCTCGAACATCAGTGCACAGAACTGCTCCGTCAGGGCATCCGGATCAATGGGGCCGTCATTGATAACCGCCGGCAGAACCAAGTGCTCGACGCCGCCCAGGATCACCTGGCGGATGCTCCGGGCCTGCAGGTCGCTGCGGATTTCCTTTTTCTCCATGCCCTCGCGGATGATATCGAGCATCATGTTGCTGTACTGGCGGACGATCTCATAGGTTTCGCTGGCGAAATAGCCCGGGTAGTTCCGCACCTCCAGCAGCAGAATCTTGGAGAAGACCCGGTCCTGGTCGTAGAAATAAAAGCTGCTCCAGATCAGCTTGCGCAGCTTGTTCTCCGCCCCTTCAATGCCTTTCAACCCCCAGTGCACCTGCTCCACGAAGTTTTCCAGGTACTCATCCAGGACCGCGTGGAGCAGCCCCCGCTTATCTCCGAAATACCGGTAGATAAGCGCCTCGTTCACGCCCGAGGTCTTGGCGATCTCAGCGGTTGTAATCGAACTGAAATCCTTGCGGGCCAGCAGCTCCCGCAGTGCGTCGGCCAGCTTGATCCGCCCGGAAGGCTTGCCCGGCGGCTCGTTTGCGGAATATTTTACGCGTTTGCCCATTTGCTCTCAACAACAGGAACGAAAAAAGTCCATTGGATACAAAGAATTAGGTAAAACTTACTTACATTTTTACACCATGTCAAACATTTTTTCCGAAAAAAAGGGGCTTTCAGGGGGTAAGCGGCGGTATGCAAAAAAAGCGCCGGGGAACTCCCGGCACATCGAGTCTACCACGGTTGTCAGGGGTTGCGGGGCTATCGGATGCAGACCTTGCGCACCTCCCGCATGTCGCAATGGCCTTCAAAAATTTTCTCTATTCCGTCCTGTTTGAGGGTGCTCATCCCCTCGGCAATCGCCTGGTCCCGGATTTCTGCCATGGGCGCCCGGCTCTGGATCAGGGATTTAATCCCGTCCGAGCCCATCAAGAGCTCATGGAGCCCCATGCGGCCGCGATAGCCGGTATTATGGCAGTGCTCACATCCAACCGGCCTGTACAGAACGAGATCATCCGTGTAGGCAATACCGACGTTTTTTTCGAACAGCTCCGTTCCGTATTCCCGGACAAGCTCGTCGTACTCGCTTTTCTCCGGATGATAGGCTTCCTTGCAGTTCGGGCAGAGGGTACGCACCAGCCGCTGGGCCAGAATGGCGATCATGGCATCGGCAAAATTGAAGGGATCCATTCCCATGTCCAGAAGCCGGGTGACACTCTCGGGGGCGCTGTTGGTGTGCAGGGTGGAAAATACCAGATGACCGGTAAGAGAGGCTTCAATGCCCATCTGCGTAGTCTCCCGGTCGCGCATCTCGCCCACCATGATCACATCCGGGTCGGCCCGCAGAAAAGCCCGCATGGCAGCGGCGAAATCATAGCCGATTTTGGGCTTTACCTGCACCTGGCGGAGCCCCTTCTGGGTAATTTCCACCGGATCCTCGGCCGTCCAGATCTTGCGGTCCACCTCGTTGATATGCGCCAGGGCGGAATGAAGGGTGGTGGTTTTTCCGGATCCCGTGGGGCCGCAGCAGAAAATCAGACCATAGGGCATGGTCACGGCCTTGAGGAAGTTTTCATAATTGCGGTCGGAAAACCCCATCTGATCCAGTGCGATAGGCTCTCCGCTCGCCAGAATCCGCATCACCACATCCTCCAGCCCTCCCTGGGTGGGGACGGTGGCAACACGGAGCTCGATGTTTTTGCCGCCGTATTTCTTGAAACGGATCTTGCCGTCCTGCGGCTTGCGCCGCTCGGCTATATCCAGATCAGACATGATCTTGATCCGGGAGATCACCGCGTTCTTATAGCTGTACGGGATGGTCTGGTACAGATTGCAGGCACCGTCCACGCGGACGCGGACTTCCGTGTTGACCTTGCCGGGGAAGGGCTCGATATGAATATCCGAGGCGCCCCGATTGTAGGCGTCTATGATAATTTTATTGACAAGCTGGACAACCGCGCTGGATTCCTCGGAAACTGTCTGGGCTTCCTCTTCGAAATCCGTGTCATCCTCCTGCAGCTGGGAGAGGATCTCGTTGATGGAGGAGTCGCTCTCCCGGCCCTCCGATGTGAACAGGTCGATCAGCTTGACAATATCCTCTTTTACCGCGACATTGAGCTTGACGTTCTTTTTGGGGAAAAGGGTCTTGATTTCATCAATACGCCGGACGTCATCCGGGTTGTCTATGGCGATAACCACTTCCCCGTTCTCCGAGCGGATCGGGACCCAGGTGTTGTTTCGCATGAATTTCACCTTGAGCCCCTGCAGCAGCTCGCCCGGGATCGGATAGCTGCTGCTGTACTCCACCAGCGGCATGTCATAATAGCGGCTCAGGGCAAGGCCGACCTCCCGCTTGGGGATCTTGAAATCCGAGATCAGCACGTTTTCCACGGCATCACGCTTCTCCCGGGCCTTGGCAGCCGCCTGGCCGAGCTCCTTCTGGGTGAGAACATGATTCTCCAGCAGATAGTCAAACTTGCCCTTGCCCTGGGAGGCCATGCGCTTTTGCTTGTAGAGGGCGATGCCCATGATCTGGGAGAGTTCACTAATATTGTCCTCGTCGCGGCGGGTAAAGGCGCCCCCGCCCTGCCGGTTCATGAGCTGCACAACGCCAAGCAGGTAGGATTTAAACAGTATCGGCGCCGCCAGCACCTGACGCGTCCGGAATCCGGTGCGCTGGTCCCAGCGGTTGTCAAACTGCAGGGACGGGCCAATGGCGGCAAGCTCCTTTTTCTCGTAGACATCCTTGACGTTTACCATGCACTGATGGGTGGCTACGTAGCCCGCAATGCTTTTCTCGGATATGGGGACCCGGATCTCGGCGATTTCCTGGCCGGATTTAAACCGCGATACCAGCTCCCGCTTCACACCGTCCACATAGTAAATGGTTATCCGCTCGGCCCCCACCAGATCCACGACCTCGTCCTTTAAATCGATCAGGATCTCATCAAGGTTAAATGCCGCGTAGATCTGATTGCTGATTTCCTGGAGCTTGGTGCGGTACTCCACCTCGGATTTCAAGTGCTCGACGTTGCCTTCGCCGTTGGCCTCGGCCTCGCGGCCTATTTTCAGGGACTGGCTGAGATTGTTGGATGTCTCCATGGCCTCACTCGTTTGTTTGCTTGTTACAGGTCTCTTTGCCGGTTGAAAGTCCTGTTATTGGCCGCCGGTTCGGTTCTCCCGGCCGCCGCAATACCAGATACCGTAAAGCTTTTTGATCCCGCCGCCGATAAGCACCAGGCCTATTATATAGAAGCATATCCGGATAAACAGGGCAACAGGCGCAAAGTACGCAATTGTCGCCACCTGCTCCATTACGTACGGAACGCGGAAAAAAAGCCCCACGCCCATCAAAACAAGGGCAATGCCCCATATGGTATGGAAGATGTCCTGGTAGCTGCGCATAACCCGCCCTGGATACTCCCTTCGGTATGGACGCCAAAAGGTTTAATCAAACCGCCTCATTCTCTGGTGCACGTCTACTATATCGGCAACTTTTCCCGCTTGTCAACTTGGATTAGACTTGACCAAAGCCTGCTGGATCTTATACTTAGAGACAGCTTGCCCGGGCAGCCGCAAATTCGCAGCAGAAGGAACATCTCAATGGCGGAAAACAATCAGAACGATCAGTATGAACATAAACTGGAACTGCGTAATCTCAGGCTCTCTGATTATGAAGATGTAAAGGAGATCATGGAGCTTGTCTATCCCTCCATGGGGGGAGCATGGGATTTCCAAGAATTTTCAGCACTTATAGAACGGTTTCCGGAAGGCCAGATCTGTATTGACGACAAGGGCAAGGTTGTGGCCGTAGCGCTCAGCCTGATGGTCAACCATGATGAATATGAAACCCGCCACGCCTATGAAGACCTGGTGGGCGACGGGCGCATGCGCTCGCATGATCCCAACGGGGACGCGCTCTACGGCATCGACGTTTTTGTCCACCCGGAATACCGCGGTCTGCGGCTGGGCCGCAGACTCTATGACGCCAGAAAAGAGCTTTGCGAGGAGTTAAACCTCAAGGGCATCCTGTTCGGGGCCCGCATTCCCGGCTACAGGGACTATGCCCATGAATTGACACCGGAGCGATACATCCAGAAGGTGAAAAACAACGAGATCTATGATCCGGTGCTCTCCTTTCAGCTCTCCAATGACTTCCATATCAAAAAGGTCATCAAGAACTACAACCCCGAGGACCTGCAGTCCCATTCCTATGGCATCCTCATGGAATGGAACAACATATACTATGAAAAGCGCAGGCCGCTTTTCGGCGGAAGAAAGGCCTACCCGCGCCTCGGGGTGGTACAGTGGCAGATGCGGCCCTTCCAGTCCTTTGAGGACGTGATGCACCAGGCGGAGTTTTTTATCGACGCGGTGGCCGGCTACAACTCGGACCTCATCCTGTTTCCGGAGCTGCTAAACGCTCCGCTCATGCGCAACTTCAACCAGGAAAACCCGGCTGAAGCCATGCGTTCGCTAGCCGAATACACGGAGCCGCTGCGCGACGAATTCATTAAAATGGCGCTCTCCTATAATATCAATATTGTGGCCGGAAGCATGCCGGAATACCAGGATGAGAAGCTCTACAACGTCTCCTATCTCTGCCGGCGGGACGGGACATGGGACTGCCAGTACAAGCTCCACATCACCCCGGATGAAGCCCAGTACTGGGGATTGAAGGGCGGAGACGAGCTCAAGTGCTTCAACACCGATATCGGCAAAATCGGCATCCTCGTATGCTATGATGCGGAATTTCCGGAACTGTCCCGCTACCTGGTCGAGAAAGGCATGAATATTCTGCTGGTGCCCTACTGGACGGACACCAAAAACGCTTACCTGCGGGTACGCCGCTGCGCTCAGTCAAGGGCCATCGAAAACGAGTGCTATGTCGCCATATCCGGCAGCGTGGGCAACCTGCCCAACGTGGAGAACATGGATATCCAGTATTCCCAGTCCGCGGTGTTCACGCCTTCGGATTTTGCCTTCCCCCACGACGCCATTTCCGCGGAGGCCACACCGAATACGGAAATGACACTGATGGTGGATCTGGACCTGGACCTGTTAAAAGAGCTGCGGGAGCAGGGAAGCGTGCGCAACGTGCGCAGCCGGCGGCTGGACCTGTATCAGATTCTGTGGAAGAAAAACTAGGGGCTAGAAGGGTTTCCTGGCTTCAAGCGCCGCGAGCCGGTCATCAAACTCCGCTTGCTTTTGTTCGGCTTCCCGGGTCAGTGCGTCAAGGTTTTCAAATGCGTCATCAATGCGGCCCTGGCAGTCGCGAATAGCGCGGGAGAGTTCCCGGATTCTGCCGCTGTCGCCATTGCTGCTGGCCGCCTCCATTTCCCTGTTGAGCTCCCCGAGCTGCGCTTCGCACCGGGTGATGGCATCCTCAAGCGCTGCAATCCGGTCCTCCAAAGGTTTTACCACATTGCCCCGCTCCCGGAGAACGGCAGAGCGCTGCCGCCGGAATTCTTTTTTGTCCAGAATCCCCGCTGCGTCCGGCGCCTCATCGGGACAACCGGCTGCCTTGCCCGCCTGATCCCCGGATTTCTCGTGCTGCACCACCCCCTCTTCCTGCCAGCCGACGCTCTCCAGAAAACTTTGGTAGCCGCCTTCAAACAGGGAAATGCCGTCCTTTTGAAATACTATCAATCGCTCGGCCAGGGCATTTAAAAACATCTCATTGTGCGTGACCATCACCACCGCCCCCTCAAAGGCGTCCACCGCAGAGAGCAGGGCATCCGCAGACTCCAGATCAAAATGGTTGGTCGGCTCATCGAGCAGCAGAAAATTAAGCGGCGTCCCCAGCAGTTTTCCCAGCATCACCCGGCACTTCTCGCCGCCCGAGAGAACGGAAATTTTTTTCAGAGCCGCATCCCCCTCAAACATCATGGTGCCGCAGATATTGCGCACCGTCTGCCTGTCAAGGTCGGGGTTGCTGTACTGGATCTCCTCCTCCACCGTTCTGCCCGCGACCAGGGTGTTGATATGGGTCTGCTCGAATACGCCCGCCGCTGCATTCGGCTGCCAGGCGATGCTGCCCGCATCCGGCTGCAAATCGCCTGCCAGCAGCCGCAGCAGGGTTGTTTTGCCGGCCCCGTTTTTGCCAATGATACAGATCCTGTCCCGGGGACCGATGGTGATACTGAAATTATCGACCAGCCGGGCACTTTCCGGGGTGTAGGAAAACCTCAGCCCCTCTGCCTGCAGGATATATTTGCCCGCAAACGGCTTGCTGCGAAACTGGAAATCCAGGGTTTTGAAGCGCTCGAGTTTTTCGTGGGTTTTGAGCTTCTCCATCTGCTTGACCCGCGACTGCACAAGGTTCGCAAGCCGCGCCTTGGCCCGGAACCGATTGATAAAGCGCTCCATCTCTTTCTGCCGCCGCTCGTTTTTCCGGCGGGTCTTCTCGTGAATCGCCTCCTCCTGGGCGATCTGGGAGTAATACTGCGCGGTGTCTCCCCGCACTTTGCGGATCCTGCGACGATAGATGCCGACGATATGGGTGACCACATCATCCATGAAACTGCGGTCATGGGTGATCAGAAAGAGCTCTCGCGGCCAGGACTGCAAAAACCCCTTGATCCACCGAATCGAGGTAATGTCTAGATAATTGGTGGGCTCGTCCAAAAGCAGCATATCCGGCTCCGATACCAGGATCTTGGCCAGGTTGAGGCGCACCTGATAGCCGCCGGAAAACTCGCCGGGCGGGCGCTGCATATCAGAGGCGGAAAAGCCCAGACCCGCGAGGATCTTCTCCACCTGCCAATGCTGCCCGGCGGCATCCGGGGCAAGCCCCCGCATCCCTTCCTCGAGCACGGTATTTTCCGCAAACTCTATATGCTGGGTCACGTAGCCGATGCGGTAGTGCCGGGCAATGTTGATGCTGCCTTCGTCCGGGGACTCCAGGCCTGTAATCATCCGGAAAAGGGTGGTCTTGCCGTGGCCGTTTCTTCCCACGAGCCCCGCCCGCTCACCGGTATTGATCTTAAAGGAGATCCCGTCAAAGAGCAGGAGATCCCCGTAACTTTTGCTCAGTCCTTCAATGTTTAGCATAGTTCGGTTTCAATGATGGATGCCGGCGCGGCAGCCGCGTTCAATCGATGCCCAGTTTGCTGCACCTGTAGCGAAAAGAGCGGAAGCTGATCCCCAAAAGCTCTGCTGCCTTGTTCTTGCTGCCTTTGGCCACTTCCAGGGCCTTTTTCAGGTAGGCCTTTTCAATCTCTTCGAGAATGGTATCCAGGGCCACCCCTTTCGCCACTTCATCCAGATCGAAGCGCCGGTTTTCGATGCCTTCGATCCACCGGCGTTTGTGAATGGACAGCGCCAGGCTGTCCGGCAGGAGGATGTTGGTGGAGGAGAGCGCCACACTTCTTTCGATCAGATTTTCCAGCTCCCGGATATTTCCCGGGAAATCATATTTATTCAAAAGGTCCACGGCATAGGAGGAGATTTTGGTAATCTCTTTTCCCGCCTCCCGGGAGTACTTTTCCAGAAAATGCTGGGCGAGCGCCCGTATATCGCCCTTGCGCTCCCGCAGGGCCGGCACCTTGATTTCCACCACGTTGATCCGGTAGAAGAGATCTTCGCGGAAGCGCCCGGCAATCACCTCCTCTTCAATATTTTTATTGGTTGCCGCGATAATGCGGATATCCACCGAAACGTCCTCATTTGCGCCAACCGGCTTAAATCCCCGCTCCTGCAGCACCCGCAGAAGCTTGACCTGCATCTGGGGGCTGAGCTCGCCGATTTCATCGAGAAACAGCGTGCCCGTATCCGCTGCCTCAAAAAGGCCCTTCTTGTCCTGGTTTGCGCCGGTGAACGCCCCTTTCTTGTAGCCGAAAAACTCACTTTCCACCAGGTTCTCCGGAATGCTTCCACAGTTGATCACCACAAAAGGCTTGTCCCGGCGCTGACTCTGGTTGTGAATGGCCCGTGCGATCAGTTCCTTGCCGGTCCCGGACTCCCCGGTAATCAGCACATTGGTCCGCGTCGGGGCTACTTGCTCGATCACTTCATAAATGTGCTGCATTCTCGGACTGTTGCCCACAATGAGCCCGTAATGCAGCGACTCCTTGAGGTCGGAGTCGATCCGGGCCTTCTCATCCTGGAGGTTCTTCAGCTCCAAAGCCTTGGAAATGGTATTTTTCAACTCTTCATTGTCAAAGGGCTTGGGCAGGTAGTCATAGGCCCCTTCGTTCATCGCCTCCACGGCGTTCTCGGCAGTGGCATACGCGGAGATCATGATAACGATGCTTCCGGGATGAAGCGACTTTGCCTTGCGCAGCACATCCAGGCCGCTCATATCGCCCAGCCGGATATCCAGGAGCACAAGATCAAAAAACTGCTCTTCCAGCAGTGCATTGGCCTGCCCGCCGCTCTCGGCACTGGTCACCCGGTAATCTTCCTTGGACAGCATCAGCTCAAGGAATTCGCGCATGCTTAACTCGTCGTCGACGATGAGGATTTTTCGATCAGCTTCATCCATAAATGGGTACCAAGCAAGTGCGGAAGCGGTGCTTTGTCCGGCAGCCGCCAATCCTTAAAGCTCGTGGACGATTTTTCCGCCCACTATCGTATGCGTGGCCCGCCCCGGCAGTTCCCATCCGTCAAAGGGGGTGTTGCGGCTCCTGGAAAACCCGGAGGCGGTATCGTATACAAAACGCCGGGTGGGATCGATTACAGTCACATCCGCCGCCGCTCCTGTGCGGACTCCGGCCGGCAGCCCCAGGATCCGCGCCGGGGCAATCGACATCTTCTCGATCAACTGCGAGAGGGTCAATCCTCCCTGCTCAACCAGGGAAAGTCCCAGGCCAAGCGATGTTTCCAGGCCGATAATGCCGTTTGCCGCCTCTTCAAAAGGAACCTGTTTCTCCAGTTCCGAATGGGGGGCATGGTCGGTGGCTATCGCATCAATGGTTCCGTCTGCCAGGGCCGCTCGCACGGCCTCCCGATCTGCCTGCGCACGCAGGGGCGGATTCATTTTGGCATGGGTATTGTACCGGCCCACGAATTCATCGGTGAGCATAAAATAATGGGGTGCGGTTTCCGCGGTGACCCGCAAGCCCCGCTCCTTGGCCGCCCGGATCTCCCGCACGGATTCGCGCGTGCTGACATGCGCGATATGCACAGCCACGCCGGTCAACTCGGCCAGCGCTATATCGCGCATCACCATGATGGTTTCCGCGGCATTGGGAATGCCGGAAAGCCCCATGCGGGTTGCGAATACCCCCTCATTCATGACGCCCCCGGCCAGGGCAAGCTCCTCGCAATGAGAAATCACCTGCAGGCCGACGCTGCCGGCATATTCAAGCGCCCGCCGCATGAGCTGCGAATCGATAACCGGCCGGCCGTCATCTGTCACGCCGATGGCCCCGGCCTGCTTTAACTCGCCGTATTCACAGAGTTGTTCCCCCTGAAGGCCGCGGCTGATCGCGCCAACGGGAAAAACCCGCACAGAATCCGCGCGCCGTGCCTGGCTGCCGATAAAGGTGCTCACCTCGGGGCAGTCATTTACGGGACGGGTGTTGGGCATGCAGCAAATGCTCGTAAACCCGCCGGCCGCAGCAGCACGGATTCCGGTGGCGATGGTTTCCTTGTACTCCTCCCCCGGCTCCCTGAGATGGACGTGCATATCAACTAGGCCCGGCGTAACCAGGCAGCCCTCGGCATTGATAATCCGCTCGGCCTCGCCTTCCGCAAACGGCGCAGGAAAGGCCCCTTCGCCGGCAATCGCGGCGATGACGCCGTCATCCACGTACACATCCATCTTCCCGTCCAGACGGCCGGGATCCAGGACGCGTCCGCCCTTAATCAGAATCCGCATTGCGAACACCTCCTCCAAGCAGGTACAAAAGCGCCATCCGGAGGGCCACCCCGTTGCCCACCTGATCCAGGATCACCGAGCCAGGCCCGTCCGCTACGTCCGGCGTTATCTCCACCCCCCGGTTCATGGGGCCGGGATGCATGATCAGCACGTCCGGGTGGGCATATTGCAGCCGCTCGGCGCAAAGACCATAGCGACTCGCATACTCGCGTTCAGAAGGAAACAAAAAGTCCTGCTGCCGCTCCTTCTGGATCCTGAGCATCATGATCACATCCGCCCCGTCGATGGCCTCCTCCATATTCGTGCATGCCCTGGCACCGAGGGCCTCCACTCCACGGGGAAGCATGGTCGGGGGGCCGCAGAGCCGGACCTCGGCACCCATTTTGCCAAAGCCCGCTGCATTCGAGCGGGCCACGCGGCTGTGGGCGATATCCCCGACAATTGCCACCCGAAGGCCCTCCAGGCGCATTTTCACCTCCCGAACCGTCATCATGTCCAGAAGCGCCTGGGTGGGATGGGCATGCATGCCGTCGCCGGCATTGATGATGGAGCAGGAGAGGTTCTCCGCCAGCAGATAGGGGGCGCCGGCACAGCCGTGGCGAATAACGATAATGTCCGGATTCATGGCCTCGAGGTTACGGGCGGTATCCACCAGGGTTTCGCCCTTGACCATGCTGCTGGTACTTGCGGTAATGGCGATGGAGTCCGCGGACAAGCGCTTGGCCGCTGTATCAAAGGACATGCGGGTGCGCGTGCTGGGCTCATGAAAAAAAAGAATGACGGTTTTTCCCCGCAGTGTGGGAACCTTTTTGATCGGCCGGCCGGAAATTTCCTTCAGGCTGTCTGCCGTGTCCAGAATGGTTTCAATTTCTTCAACAGAAAGGGAGTCAATGTCTAAAATATCCTTGCGCCCCACGGGCATAGCTGGCCTCCTCCCTTATTCGAGCAGGGTTCCGATTCTGCCCCACCTGACATCAAAATCATCAGAGTCCCAGGACCAGTATATGATAAAAGCCTCTCCCTTTATCGCGGATTCCCGGACAAAGCCCCAGAAACGGCTGTCATAGCTGTTATCCCGATTGTCGCCCATTACAAAATAGCGGTCCTCCGGAACCGTTACCGGCCCGAAATTATCCCGGTGATTGACCCGTGCCGGTATCACGTGGGAATCCGTATGCACGCTGTACTCCTTATCCAGGACCCTGCCGTTGACGAGCACACGCTTGTCCTTGATCTGCACCGTGTCGCCGGGGATGCCCACAACGCGCTTGATAAAATCCTTATCCGGATTCTGGGGATACTTGAACACAATAATGTCGCCCTGCTCCGGCTGGCTTACCGGAATAATCGTGGTGCGTACCCAGGGCAGTTTCACGCCGTAGATGAACTTGTTGACCAGGATGTGATCGCCGATCTGCAGTGTGGGCTTCATGGAGCCGGAAGGAATTTTAAACGCCTGTACCACAAAGGTCCGAATAAAGAGAGCAAGGATGACGGCAATGAGGATTGCCTCGATATTTTCCCGCAGTTTCCCCTTTTTGCGCGGCTGATCCGTCTTTGTCGTTTTCTTGCGGTGGAGCAAAGCCATTTTCTGCATGTATGATTACATTGGAGTTGCCGGCCCGGCTGATTTAACTGACCGGAAGCGTAAACTGGGGTTCACCGAGAAAAAACTCTTTGTTTTCGATCCATTGCTTCAGCTGCCGGGTTATCTCCCTGGCCTTGACCACGCTGGAGAGGGGAACTGTCGGCACCTCTTTGTCGTTTACACGGATCATTCCGCCTTTGAGGTCCGCATAACTGACGCAGCCATAGTTTTTGTCCACGGCGTTGGGGTAATCATTGCCGTAATCCACCACCTGCGTGTAGATATCCGCATCTGTTACCGCAGTATAGCGGGCAATCTCCTCGTTTAAGAGCGGAATCGGGACCCCGATACCCACGGCGAGGGAAACCCCGTATCCCTGAATGCTCACGCCCACGATCCAGTCCGGCGACATCTGCTTGAGATCGCCCATCACCCACATGGTGCCGGCGGGCGACATGGGTATGCCGCTTTTCGCCCGGGGAGCCTCCGGTTTATGCTGCGTGCCGTGCCAGGTAACATAACCGGTTCCCCCGCCGAGAAATATCCGCGTTCCCAGGCCGATGGTCTTGTAATACGGGTCATTGAACAGCGGGCTCAACTGGCCGGAAGTGGCGTAATTGGCGTTTGCCGCCCATGGTTTGAGAGTTCCCAGATACGTATAGATGGTTTTATTGGTCATGTTGATGGCGCAGTTATAATTCTGGTAGCCGTTTCTCGGATTGCAAAGGGTTGCCTGGGGGAGTTCCGCCAGGGTGACCATTTTCTCGGTTTCCCGGTTGGGATAACAGGAGGTGCCGTAGCCCGTGGCGCGCAGGTGAACGCTTTTTCCCGCCACCAGGTCCTGGATCACATGGCCGCCGCCGTAGTTGAATTCCCCGGGCCATACCTTATTTAGTGGATCCTCCTCACAGGGCTCTGTAGCCCCCAGAAAACAGTCAATAGCTGCCAGCCCCCCGTAGGCGGGCACATTGTTGAACCACACGCGGGAGGCTTTAATGGTGGGAACGCTCTGGCCTATATTAATAAAGGCCCCGGAAGAGCACATGGGCGAGAATGTCCCCGTGGTCACCACGTCAACATCCCGGGCGGCCTCGACCGCCCCCTTCTCGTTTACGATATCGATGATTTCCTCGGCCGTGGCAACCACCACGTCGCCGGAGCGGATTTTTTCATTAATTTCCGCGTAGGTTTTGTTTACACGGTAACCCGCCATTTCCGTAATTCCTTTTCTCCCAGCTGAAAAACCCGGCAGAGGATCTATTCCAAAAATGACTGCACGCTTTCCAGTTTGGATGTAATATTGTTCGCAATCCAGGATGCATCCCACCACTCCACCGGATTGACGTAGACATGGTCAATAAACATGCCGTAATGGAGGTGATCGCCGGCCGCAAACCCCGTGCTGCCTGTATGGCCGATGATGTCGCCTTTCTCCACAAGTTCGCCGGGGCTTGCAGCAAACCGGCTCAGGTGGGAATATACGCTGAACAGCCTGTAGCCGTGATCAATGACAACGGTATTGCCGTATATGCCGACTTCCTCTGCAAGCACCACCTTGCCGGCGTTCGCCGCGGGCACAGGGGCATGCCGGAGCGAAGCCAGATCCACGCCCATATGCACAGCCCGATCAACTATCTCGCCCTTGTAGCGATACACCCGATGATCGGCAAAACCGGCCCGCCGGGCAGAGCCCGGCAGCCGCCCGAAAGCACCCTCCCAGTAGAACTTCTCCGCACTCCGGGGCGCACTGGAGAGGATTACCTGATTGTTCCTGCTGCGCAGGGTTTGGTTAACATAGAGAAACTGCTCAATCAAGGAGCCGTCCTTTTTATCCTTCATATAAGGGGCAAACTCCGGCAGCTTCATCTCCAGGAAGCTGTCGGATATCGCCAGCGCGTCCTGCTGAAACCGCACCTCGCGAATATAGTGGTGAAACCGGCTTCGGGCGGCATTGCCCGCTGCGTCGACAGCTTCCACATAAAGCTCTGTATCCTTTCCCTGATCATAGCCCAGGGCGAACAAGGCCAGGTAGACGTCTTTCTGGTCAAAATAGCCGCTTTGGCCGGGGAAAAACTCCCCGCCTACATGGACACCGCTTTTCTCGCAGTTCTCAGAAAGGCGGTAGGCCACCAGGCAGCTGCCCCCCTGGCGCATGTTGTGCTGGCTCGTCAACACCGTCACATCCGGTGCCCTGGTGTCAAAAACAAGCTCTTTTTCCAGGTAGCTCTTATTGCCCTTGCCCCAGCCGCGCCAGGAGCGATCCCATGCGGCCATGCGCAGAAGGGCCTCACCATCGGAGAGGCCGAGAGCATCGGCATTGATCGTTACCGTAAAGGGCACCCTGCCCCCTGCACGCCGCGAAGGCTGCCGGGCTTGCGGAAAGCTTTTCTCCAGCAAAACCGCCTCTTCTCCCTCCTGTATCAGGCCGATCCAGAGCTTGCGCACACCGCTGCCCGGATCCGCAACCGTTCCGGAAATTTTCGTCTCCGCCCCCAGAACCTGCTTGTCGAGATCCACGCGGATCTTTGGCGCCGCCCCCTCAAACCGGGTCAAAAAAAGCCACCCGCCGGCGGCTAACACAGCCAGACAGAGGACGGCGATACATATGATTTTCAGGCGTCCGCCTTTTTTCTTGCGTTTGACCGCCATCTCCATTACCCCCGTTGTACGGCAGAGAAATCCGCCGAAAAATTATTTTTACTTACCAACTCTGCAGACGCTAAGCAAGAGCTTATTTTCGCGTCTTGACTTTTGCCGGGCCCCGGGATAACAGTTGCTTGTCAATTGACAGCAGTGTGTCACAAGGAGGTGCCATGATCCAAAAAGTTAATACGGAGAGTTTTGCCATCGGTGGCGGCAGCCCCTTTGCATTGATATGCGGCCCCTGTGTCATCGAAGATGCAGATACCACTTACCATATTGCCGCCGAAGTCCGGCGGATATGTGAGAAGCTTGCGATTCCCCTGATTTTTAAAGCCTCTTACGACAAGGCCAACAGGAGCTCGATCACTTCTTTCAGGGGCCCCGGCATTGCGGAAGGTCTGCCGGTCCTTGCACGCATCCGGAGCGAGCTGGGAGTGCCCGTGATATCCGATGTTCACAGGATCAGTGAGGTCGCGCCCGCCGCACGGGTTCTGGATATTCTCCAGATCCCCGCTTTTCTCTGCAGGCAGACGGATCTGCTCGTCGAGGCCGCAAAAACCGGCAAGCCCGTTAACGTCAAAAAGGGGCAGTTCCTTGCCCCCTGGGACATCAATAATGTCGTGGAAAAGCTTCGCTCAGCCGGCGGCACCCAAATACTGCTCACGGAGCGCGGCTCCATGTTCGGCTACAACAACCTGGTCGTGGATATGCGCAGCATACGGATCATGCAGGACACCGGCTGCCCGGTGGTTTTTGATGCCACCCACAGTGTGCAGCTTCCCGGCGGGGCGGGCACGGCCTCTGCCGGCCAGCGCGAATATGCCCCTGTCCTGGCCAAAGCCGCCATTGCAGCCGGTGCGGACGGAGTTTTCCTGGAGGTCCACCCGGAACCGGACAAGGCGCTCTGCGACGGACCCAACGCCCTGCCCCTGGACCGGCTGGAGTCGCTGCTGAGCCAGCTAAAAACCATCCAAAACGCAACCCTGCAGGAACAGCCCAATGGATGAGAGGAGCCAGAGCCCGCTGCGGAACATGAGACTCCTGCTGCTCGACGTGGACGGGGTGCTTACCGACGGCACCCTGATCTACACGGGGGAAGACAAGGAGAGCAAACTGTTTCACGTAAAAGACGGCCTGGGCATTAAAATGCTCCGGGACTGCGGCATACAGGTCGGGATTGTCACAGGACGGGCCTCTGCCGCACTTCTGCGCAGGTGCCGGGAACTGGGCATTGATCTTGTATTTGACGGGATAAGCGACAAGGGTGCGGTGCTGGAGCATATCCTGGAAAAATCCGGCTGCACGGCGGAAGAAACCGGCTTTATGGGGGATGATCTCCCGGATCTGCCGCTTTTTGCAAAAGTCGGAATCGCCGTTGCCGTAGCAGACGCCTGTGAACCCCTCAAGCAAAAGGCGGATATCGTTACAGCCCATGCGGGCGGCCGCGGAGCCGTGCGCGAGCTCTGCGAAATGATCATCCGCTCCAAGGGCCTGTGGCAGGACCAACTGCGCAGGTGGGAGAATCCTTGAGAGGGAAGGTATTGATCACATACGCCCTGTTCTCGGCTGTTATTCTGCTGCTGGCGGCGGCGATGTTTTTTGCCATGGGCGGCGCACCCGGGGATACAGGCTCCGAGAGCCCGGAGCCGCCGGAACAGACGGAAGCCGAGCTCTCCATCAGCAGTTTCCGCCACACCGCTACCCGGGACGGCAAGACCGAATGGAAGCTCAAGGCCGGCTCCGCCGGATTTTTCCCGGACGGAAACCAGGTGCGCCTCCGGGATATCGATCTCACCTTTTATCCGCAGAAGGGAACTCCGGAGACGCACCTGACGGCGGAAAAGGGGCGGCTGAACCTGCAGAGCAATAACATGACGGCCACCGGCCGCGTGGTTGTGGAGAACCCGGACTACCGGCTGGAAACCCAAACCTTGCATTATGACAGCGACCTGCATATAATAATAAGCAAAACGCCCGTCAGTATCGTCGGCACTTCGATCCGGCTTCGGGCGGACTGGATGAAACTGCATCTGAAAAACGACAAACTCCAATGTAGGGGCAATGTGGAGGGAACCCTCAGTGGCACAGACTTTCTGGAAGAAAACAATTAAGACCCTTTTTGCCGGCCTGCTGGTCATGTGGCCCTGTATTGCCTGCCTGCAGCCTGCAGCCCGTGCGGAGCCCGGGGCCGGCAAAAACGCGGATAAAGTGCATGTTCGCGCGGATAAGCTTGTATCCCTGCGGGAAGCGAATTATATTCATTTTATAGGCAATGTGGATCTGGAAATCGAAAATACGCGGATTCAATCAGCGGATTTAAAGGCCTATTACAAGCAGATGCCCAAGCAGGGCCGGAATATGGGCGGCCAGAACATTGAAAAAATCGTGGCGACCGGCAATGTGCGGATTGCCATGGGAAAACGCCGGGCAACCTGCGAGAAGGCGGTATATCGAACAAAAACACAAAGATTGGTATTGACCGGCGAATCCGTGAAGATTAAAAGTGAGGGC
This sequence comes from uncultured Desulfobacteraceae bacterium, assembly GCA_964635265.1. Classification (GTDB taxonomy): domain Bacteria; phylum Desulfobacterota; class Desulfobacteria; order Desulfobacterales; family Desulfosalsimonadaceae; genus M55B175. The sequence continues at coordinate 7,625 of CAZWNV010000025.1, read as the reverse complement.
AACCTGATCACCGGCCGAAAAGTGACATTCGACCAGAAAACAGGAGAAATAACGGTTGACGGCGATACAGAACAACGGGTAAATGCGATCATCGAGCAGGGAGGAGAGGACCTGATGAGCCCGCAGCCCCAAAATGAGGCGCAGTAGCTGGACATGGCGGTTCTTTCCCTGAGGAAGCTGGTAAAAATCTATAACGGCACCCGGGTTGTGGACCGCGTGGATCTCGATATCCGCAGCGGCAGCGTGGAAGGGCTGCTGGGGCCCAATGGAGCCGGGAAAACCACCACCTTTTACATGACGGTGGGCATCATCCAGCCAAACGGCGGCGAGGTCTTTCTCGACAAAGAAGATATCACCCGCTGCCCCATGCATATGCGGGCCAGAAAAGGCATTGGCTATCTTCCGCAGGAGCCTTCGGTCTTTGCCAAGCTAACAGCGCATCAAAACATCATGGCGATTCTGGAAACTCTGCAGCTAAACCGCGCGGAGCAGAAAGAAAGGGCGGAGATGCTGCTGGGGGAACTGGGGATTCTCCGGTTACAAGACCAGAAAGCCGGCCGGCTGTCCGGGGGCGAGCGCAGACGGCTTGAAATCGCCCGGGCCCTTGCAACAGAACCCGGTTTCATGCTCCTTGATGAGCCGTTTGCCGGCATTGACCCGCTTGCTGTAGTGGATATTCAAAACATCATCCGCCACCTGTCGCAGCGCGGCATCGGTGTGCTGATATCGGATCACAACGTGCGGGAGACGCTGGGCGTATGTGATCATGCTTATATTTTAAACAACGGGCAGATCATCGAATCGGGTGATCCGGAAACAATTGCCAAAAGCCCGACGGCAAGACAAATTTACCTGGGAGACGAATTCAGGCTCTAATATGGCGCTGGAACTGCAACAAAACCTCAAGCTGCAGCAGCAGCTGGTGATGACCCCTCAGCTGCAGATGGCAATCAAACTGCTCCAGCTCTCCCGCATGGAGCTGGTGGAGACCATCCAGCAGGAGCTTGAAACCAATCCCACGCTGGAGGAAGTCCAGGAGACAGAAGCGGAGCAGAACGAGCAGGAGCAGAGTGAACAGGAGCAGAATGCCGAAGAGAAGGCCCCGCAGGAAGTCTCCATGGAGGAAAAATTCGATGAATTTGTCGACTGGCAGAACTATCTCGATGAATTCAATTCCACAGGCAAACTCCACCTGGAGACCGAAAAAAAAGAGGCCCCGGATTACGAAGCCTTTACCGCAAGCAAAACCTCTCTTGCCGACCATCTGCGCTGGCAGCTTTTGATGACCAAGCCCAGCGAAGAGGAGGAGTTCATCGGAAGCTGTATCATCGGCTGCATTGACGAGGATGGATACCTGGATACAAGCCTTGAGGAAATAGCCGAGATGGCGGGGGCGACAACGGAGAAGGCCGACAGGGTTCTTTCGGTCATGCAGCATTTCGACCCGACCGGTATCTGCTCCCGGGATCTCAAGGAATGCCTTCTGATCCAGGCGGATCACCTGGGCATTGATGATCCATTGGTCATCGGGATCATCTCCAATCACCTCAAGGATCTGGAAAACAAACGCTACAAGGCAATTGCCAGGGCGCTTCACGCCGATATTGACGAAATCGTGGCGGCAGTCGAGCTGATCAAGCAGCTCGATCCCAAGCCGGGCGACCGGTTTGCGGAAAGCGACCAGATCTATATTGTCCCGGATGTATATGTCTACCGCTATGAGGACGATTTTGTCATCCTTTTAAATGAAGACGATATGCCCCGGGTGCAGATCAACTCCTATTACAAAAAAGCTGTCAAAAAAGGCGAACCCATTTCCCGGGAGGCCAAGAACTATCTCAAGGACCGGCTGCGTTCGGCGGAATGGCTGATCAAAAGCATCCAGCACCGCCGCAAAACCATATATAATGTCATGGCCAGTATCGTGAAATTCCAGCGCGATTTTTTCGAATACGGGGTTTCGCATTTAAAACCGCTGGTGCTGCGGGACGTTGCGGAAGACATTGAAATGCATGAATCCACCATCAGCCGGGTGACCAACAACAAATACGCCTACACCCCCCAGGGAATCTTTGAGCTCAAGTTTTTCTTCAACAGTTCCATCAACCGCTCCCATGGCGACAACATTGCCTCAGCCAGCGTACAGGAAAAAATCCGGAAAATCGTGGAACAGGAAAACCCCAAAAAGCCCTATAGCGACAAAAAAATCGCGGAGATGCTCAAGGAGGGAGACATCGACATTGCCCGCAGAACAGTGGCCAAGTACAGGGAAAATTTAGGGATTCTGCCATCCAGCAAACGCAAACAATACTAGGGAGGAAAACCCATATGCAGACCTCGGTGACATTTAAAAACATTGAGCCCTCCGAGAACCTCAAAAACTATGTGAGCAACAAGATTGAAAAACTGGACAAACTGCTGGACAACCCCGGAGAGGCCAACGTTGTATTGTCTGTGGAAAAAATCCGCCACATCACGGAAATCAAACTGCTCGGAGACCGGCTGACCCTTAACTGCCGGGAAGAATCCAACGATATGTACTCCTCCATCGACCTTGCACTGGACAAGCTGGAAAAACAACTCAAAAAAAACAAGCAAAAAGTTCGGCAACACCGCCAAGGCCCCCGTGGAGAACTCAAGGAAAAAAGCATCCAGGAACCGGCGGGTGCCGATATGGCTGAAGAACAGACCAATCCGCGCATCCGGGTCCAGAATATTGAGTACAAGCCCATGGACATTGAAGAGGCCGGCATGCAACTGGAACTCACCCCGGACAATTTCCTTGTCTTCACCAACGCCCGAACAAACCGGATCAATGTGATATACCGCCGAAACGACGGCGATCTCGGCCTTATCCAGCCCATAGCCTGAACCATCCCATGGGCAGGGTTTTTTTAAGCCTGCATCCAAACACCTGAGCTATATGAAAATTCTCGACTTTTTATACGAAGAAACCATTCTTACCGACCTTCAGGCCACGGATAAAAAAGGGGTCCTGGAAGAGCTGACCCTGCCGGTAGCCCGTGTTGCCCAAACTGATCACAAAGAGCTGGTGCGGGTATTGATTGAACGGGAACACCTGGGCAGCACCGGTATTGGTGACGGGATCGGCATACCGCACGGGAAGCTGAGATCCCTGCATCAACTCATTCTGGGGTTTGGCTTAAGCCGCAAGGGCGTCAATTTCGAGGCCCTGGACCAAAGACCGACTCACGTCTTTTTTCTGCTGCTTACACCGGATGATTCAGCCGGTGAGCACCTGCAGCTCCTGGCCCGGATATCCAAACTGCTAAAGGACGACGGATTCAAGAGCCGTCTGATGAATGCTTCAGACCCCCAGGAGGTCATCCGAACCATCGAGGAGGTAGACGAGGAATTCTAAAACCCGGTGGCTCACGCCGGCGGCCCGGGCAGAGGGGCGTTCCCGGCTTTTCCAGGCACAGGACGTTATCCGATCATGAACAGGCTCAAACTCATCATCATCACCGGGCTTTCCGGTTCCGGCAAAAGCGTGGCAGTGGCGGCGCTTGAAGACGCCGGCTTCTACTGCGTGGATAACCTGCCCGCACAGCTGCTGCCGAAGTTTCTGGAGCTTCCGATTCAAAAGGATGCAGACATCTGCGGACTGGGCTTTGTCATGGATCTGCGGGAAAAGCGCTTTTTAACCTCCTATCCGCTGGTTGTGGAGGAACTGCGCCGCAAAAACTACAGTTTCGAGGTGCTGTTTCTGGAAGCTGATGAAACGATTCTGCTCAACCGCTACAGCGAGACCCGGCGTCACCACCCGTTGGCCCAGGACAAACCGCTCCTGGAGGGCATCCGCGAAGAAAAACAGCTCATGGAACCCCTTAAAGCCTCCGCTACCCGCGTGATTGACACCTCGGGCTACAGCAATCATGACCTGAAATCCATTATATTCGATATTGCCCGCAGCAGCTTGAACGCAGTGCCGATGAAGATTCATGTCACTTCTTTCGGCTTCAAGCACGGCATTCCCCCGGACACGGATTTGATTATGGATGTGCGCTTTCTGACCAACCCCTATTTTGTGCCGCACCTTAAGGCAAAAAGCGGAAAAGACAAAACCGTGCAGGAATTTGTGTTGAACAATCCGGTAACAGGGGGATTTCTGGCCAAATTCCACAGCCTGTTGGACTATCTCCTCCCGCTCTACGAAAAGGAGGGCAGAGCCTACTTAACGATCGCAATTGGCTGCACAGGCGGTCGGCACCGCTCCGTGGTGATTGCCGAAACCCTGCACGAACACATCAGGCGGCCGGGCAGGCCGATTACTGTCACACACCGGGACATAGACATTCAAAGATAGTTCAAGGAGATGTATGATTGGTATTGTCATCGTGACCCATGGTCTTTTTGGAAACGTTCTGATCGATACAGCCGAAGCCATAATCGACAACCGGCTCGATTCCGTCGCGGCTGTCTCCATTGACCTCAAAGAACATGTTGAAACCCTGAGAAAAAAAATTAATAATGGAATTAAGGAGGTTAGTCACAACGAGGGGGTGGTGATCCTGACCGATATGTTCGGAGGGACCCCTTCCAACCTCAGTTACTCCTTTCTCGAGGAAGGAAAGATAGAGGTCATCTCGGGCGTGAATCTGCCGATGCTGATTAAGGCCGTCAACCTTCGGCAGAAAGAGTCGGACCTGCATACAATGGCCAAGACCATCGAAGCCTATGGCAAAAAGAGCATTTCCCTGGCCAGCGAGCTGGTCAAGGGAAATAAGCGGGAATAGGAGAGAAATGGATATTGCAGCCATGGCCGCCGAGGACGTGGCCCTTGTGGCTGCACTGGAAAAACGCTGTTTCAAAAATCCCTGGGGTTTTGCAGCCTTTGCAGGCGAGCTCGCCTGCGAGCAGAGCTACAGCTTCGTATTGAAAAACAGGGCGCAGGAACTTGTTGCCTACAGTTGTTTTCGCTTGATATTCAGCGATCTGCATGTGCTCAAACTCGCTGTAAACGAAAACTGGCGGCGCAGAGGTATTGCCCGGAATTTTTTCAGCCAGTGCGTGAAGCGGCTGCCGGAGGCTGTTAATTCCGCCTTCCTCGAGGTCAGGCCCTCCAATCCCGCGGCCATTGGCTTGTATAAAAAACTCGGGTTCCATATATGGGGCCGTCGACCGGAATATTACACGGACACAGGAGAAGATGCGCTAATTATGGGGAAAATATTCAAAGGAGGTTCCTATGAGTACGAAGATAGCCATTAATGGAATGGGAAGAATCGGCCGAACGATCTTCCGGGCCGCGTTAAACCGCCAGGGAATTGAAATTGCGGCAGTCAACGACTTGATGGATCCGACCACCCTGGCCCATCTGCTCAACCATGATTCGGTCCATCCCGCCCCCGGCTTTACCGCTGTGCCCAAACAAAACGCCATCGAGGTAGACGGCAAAACCATTCCCGTCCTCGCGGAGAAGGATCCGGCCGCGCTGCCCTGGAAACAATACGGCGTGGAAATCGTGGCCGAATGCACAGGCCTTTTCCGCGACCGCCAGGCCGCTGCCAAACATATCGATGCCGGGGCCAAAAAAGTCATTATTTCCGCCCCTGCCAAGGGACCGGATGCCACCCTGGTAATCGGCGTCAACGAAGACAGCTATGACCCGCGAAACCATCATGTTGTCTCCAACGCATCCTGCACGACCAACTGTCTTGCGCCGGTGGTCAAGGTGCTCCATGATGAATTCGGCATTACAGCCGGCCTGATGACGACCACCCATTCCTATACCAGCGATCAGCAGCTCCTGGACGGGCCCCACAAGGATCTGCGCCGTGCGCGTGCGGCTGCCCTCTCCATGATCCCGACAACGACAGGTGCGGCAAAAGCCGTGGGCCTGGTCATCCCGGAGCTGGAGGGCAAGTTAAACGGCATGGCCATCCGCGTGCCGACCCCCAACGTATCTGTAGTGGATTTCGTTGCCAACCTGAGAACGCCCGGTGTAACCGCCGAGGACGTCAACAAGGCCCTCAAGGCCGCATCCGAGGGACCGCTCTCCGGCATTCTGGGCTACAGTGAAGAGCCGCTTGTTTCCTGCGACTTCAACGGAAATACGCTCTCCTCCATCGTGGATGCACCGGTCACCTATGCATGCGGAGATCTGGTCAAGGTCCTCTCCTGGTATGACAACGAGGCCGGCTATTCCGAACGAATGGTCGATCTTGCGGAAATGATCGCGGGCAGGCTGTAAACGCTGGCCGCCCTGTGTTGAACGCCGGAGCCAAAAAGGGAGGCAAAATCCCATGGAATCGCGAAAACCGCTGATTGCCGGAAACTGGAAAATGCACAAAACCTGTCCGGAAGCCGTGGAAACGGCCCGGGTCCTTGCCGGGATGACAACGGATGTAGAGGGCGCGGACATTATGATTGCCCCGCCCTTTCCCGCTCTGGCCCCTGTCGCCGAAGCCCTTGCCGGATCGCGGATAGGCCTCGGCTCACAGAACCTGCACTGGGAGAAGCAGGGGGCCTATACAGGTGAGGTATCCGCAGACATGCTTGTCTCAGCGGGATGCAGCTACGTCATTATCGGCCATTCCGAGCGCAGGCATATTTTCGGGGAAACCGACGAGGCCGTAAACAAAAAGACCCGGGCAGCCCTCGCAGCGCAACTGACTCCTGTGCTGTGCGTGGGAGAAACCGAATCAGAGCGGGATGCAGGAAAAACATTTTCCATACTTGACAAACAGGTACAAAAAGGGTTAAACAATGTAAATTTGGATGCTGCGAGTCCGCTCATTGTTGCCTATGAACCGGTATGGGCCATCGGAACAGGCAGAACCGCCACGGCAGACCAGGCGGAAGAGGCCCATGCCCATATCCGGCGATTGCTTGCGCAACAGCTTGGCCGGAATATGGCTGATACTGTGCGGATTCTCTACGGCGGCAGCGTAAAACCGGAAAATATCGCCGAACTGATGGGCCGGGACGACATCGACGGCGCTCTTGTAGGCGGCGCAAGCCTGGATGCGGATACGTTCAGCCGCCTGATTCATTATTAACCGCAAAAGAAGTCACGACCAAACACATGCCTGTACTGATAATTATTCTCCACCTGATCGTTTGTTTCGCCTTGATCGGCATCGTTTTGCTGCAGACCGGCAAGGGAGCGGATATGGGCGCTGTCTTCGGCGGCGCCGGCAACCAGACCCTTTTCGGCAACACAGGAGGCGGTTCTTTTTTGGGCAAGGCGACCACGGCTGCGGCCATTATTTTTATGCTCACCTCTCTTAGCCTTGCCTATATTTCCAAAAGCGGCAACGAATCGGTGGTAACCAACGTACAGCCTGCGGCCGAACAGACGCAGACGCTGCCTGCCGGTGCTGAAAAAGGGGCGGAAAGCAAGGGGAAAAAGGCCGGAGAGACCGCCCCGCAGGCAGCATCCCGGGCCGGGGAAAAAAGCAGCCAGCAGTCAGAGAAGGCGCCGGAAAAGCCGGCAGGCAATTGAGGCTTTTAAAATTCCGGATCGTAACGACAGCTTGTGCCGAAGTGGTGGAATTGGTAGACACGCTATCTTGAGGGGGTAGTGGGCGACGCCCGTGCCGGTTCAAATCCGGCCTTCGGCACCACTTTTCAAGAATCAGCCGCAATCGCAACAGATTGCG
>CAZWNV010000024.1:8120-25518 GCA_964635265.1 uncultured Desulfobacteraceae bacterium | reverse complement strand
GAAGGGGAGAGCGGCACCATCACCCGGATTTTCTCCAATCTGCTCGACAACGCCATCCGGCACAGCCCGGAAGGCACGGCGGTCACGGTTTCCACACGTGATCAAAAGGATCATCTGCTTTTTGCCGTTCGCGACGAAGGCCCGGGGATTTCTCCAAGACACCAGAAACGCATTTTTGAACGCTTCTACCGGGTGGACAAGGAGCGCAGCCGGGCCTCCGGGGGCACCGGCCTGGGCCTTGCCATCTGCCGCCATGCAGTACAAAGCCTGGGGGGACGCATATGGGTGGAGAGTCCGCCGGAAGGACATTCCAGGGGATCGGTGTTTTGCTTTACCCTGCAAAAACCTGCTGCGGAAAACGAACAACCCCGGCCATCACCAGAAGGATGAACCCATGGCAGAGCAGAATAAAATCGTCGCCTCCGGACTGAACTTCTTCTACGGCGATTTCCGGGCGCTTGAGGATATTTCCATTGCATTTCGAAAAAACCAGGTAAGCGCTTTAATCGGGCCCTCCGGATGCGGCAAAAGCACGTTTCTGCGGTGTATCAACCGGATGAACGATTTGATCCCCGGCACTGCGGTGGAGGGGGAAATCCATATCGACGGGGAGAACATTTACAGCCAGTATATGGACGTGGTACACCTGCGCCGCCGCGTGGGCATGGTCTTTCAAAAACCCAACCCTTTCCCCAAGACCATATATGACAACGTGGCCTACGGGCTGCGCGTAAACGGTGTCCGCGACAAAAACCAAATCGCGGAAAAAGTGGAGACAAGCCTCAGGCAGGCGGCCCTGTGGGGGGAGGTAAAAGACCGGCTCCATGCCTCCGCACTGGGCCTCTCCGGCGGTCAGCAGCAGCGTCTGTGCATCGCCAGGGCCCTTTCCGTGGAGCCGGAAGTCATATTGATGGACGAGCCGGCCTCCGCCCTGGATCCCATTGCCACGCAAAAAATCGAGGACCTCGTCCACGAGTTGAAAAAACATTTTACCATTATCATTGTCACGCACAACATGCAGCAGGCCGCAAGGGTCTCAGACATCACGGCCTTTTTCTACATGGGCCGTCTGATTGAAACCGGCGAGACGGAAATGTTGTTCACCAGGCCCCGGCTGCAGCAAACCGAAGACTATATAACCGGAAGATTCGGCTGATCCCCGCGGACGGCGGAACTGCCGATGATGGAAAATCCCAGGCCAACAGGATCGCAGACATTATGGAACGCCATTTCTTTCAGGAGCTGGAAAATCTCAAAATGACCATTCTCAACATGGCCGCCCTCACGCAGCGCGCCATGGAAGATGCCACCAACGCCTACCTGGAAAGGGATGAGGAACTGGCACAGTCGGTCATTGACGGGGACCGCCAAGTCAACGAACTGGAAGTGGAGGTGGATCAATACACGCTGCGGCTGCTCGCTCTGGAGCAGCCCATGGCAAGAGATCTGCGCACCATCATCGGCACGGCCAAAATCAGCAATGAACTCGAACGCATCGCCGACCAGGCCGTCAACATCAGCCAGCGCAGCATTTTCCTCTGCAAATTCCCGCCGCTTGAGCGGATACCGGAAATGGAGCAGCTCATCGAGGTAAGCCTCTCCATGGTGAGAAGGGCCATCGAATGCATGGCCAACGCGGACGTGAAAGCAGCCTATGAAATCGGCCGGATGGACGACCGCGCGGACCAGTATACCCTGCAGGTGCTGCAGTCGCTGGTGGAATACATGGCCGAGAGCACACCCATTGAGGAAAATCGCAAAATCAACACCCGGCGCTCCATTCAGACCATCATCATATCGCGCTGTCTGGAGCGGGTAAGCGATCTGGCCACAAACATCGGCGAACACGTGGCCTTCATCTCCGAGGGCATTAACATCAAGCACCAGATGACGGATTCCCGGTCCTGAACGCTACAGCCCGCAAAACCGTTTTAATTCCCGAGCCTCCGTCTCGGACAGATGGCGCCATCGGCCGGGGGGCAGATCGCCCAGGTAAAGCGTGGCCATGCGCAGCCGGTGCAAGGATTTTACCCGGTTGCCCAGGGTCTCCACCATCCGCCGGATCTGCCGGTTCCTGCCCTCTTTTAACACAATGACAAAAGCGCGTGTTCCCTTTCGGCGGACACGGGCCGGCCGGGTGGGGCTGCCGTCAAGCAGCACCCCTGCTGCAAGCCTGTCAAGATCCGCATCAGACACCGGATTTTCTGTCCTTACGGCATATTCTTTCTCGTGGTCGAAAGAGGGATGCGTGAGCCGGTAATGGAGCCGGCCGTTGTTGGTCAACAGCAAAAGCCCCGTGGATTCCCGGTCCAACCGGCCGGCGGGATAGACCCGGTGGGGGATATCCAGCAGATCCAAAACGACCTTGCGGTCGCCGTGCCGGCAGCTGCTGATATAGCCGGCCGGCTTGTTCAGCATTATATGGATCTCCGGCGCAGAATCCGCCACCATCCGGCCCTCCACGGAGACCGCATCGGCTTCGGGATCAATCTGGACCCCCATCTGCTCCACAACCCGGCCGTTCACCTGGACCTTGCCCTCCCGGATAAGGGCCTCCGCCTGCCTCCGGGAACACACGCCCGCCCGGGAAAGATATTTCTGCAGCCGCATCATTGCCTGAGCACTCAACTGCGATAATCTGCGTTGATTCTGACGTATTCCACCGAAAAATCGCAGGTCAACACCGATGCCGTACCAGCACCCAACTGCAGATCAATGGTAATTGCAAATTCCTGCTGCCGGATGACCGCCGCGGCCCGTGTTTCAGCATCCGGCGATGCAGCCCGGCCATCTGCCACCATTTGCACCGAGTCAAACCATATACACACCCTGTCCGGATCCAGTTCCGCCCCGGAACGTCCGGCTGCCGCCATGATGCGGCCCCAGTTGGCATCTTCGCCGAAGAGCGCGGTTTTCACAAGGCTGGAGCCCGCCACGGCATCCGCCACTTTTCTGGCGTCAGGGGCGGTTTTTGCCCCTGTTACAGCCACCTCCACCAGCTTGGTGGCCCCTTCGCCGTCCTTTACAATCATCCGGGCCAGCTCTCCGAGCAGCTCATTTAAAGCCTTTTGAAACCGCTCCGCATCGGGGCGGGTTTCGATTTGCGCCCCGGACCGGCCGTTTGCGAGCAGCAGGACCGTGTCATTGGTGCTTGTATCCCCGTCAATGGTGATACGGTTAAAGGAGCTGTCGCAGGCGGTGCGCAGCATCCGGGAGAGCAGACCCTGCTCCACGGCGGCGTCGGTGCACACAAAACAGAGCATGGTGGCCATATCCGGCCGAATCATGCCGGCCCCCTTGGCCACGGCCATGATGGAGCAGGGCTTTTTGCCGACAGAAAGGCGACGGCTCACGATCTTGGGGACAGTATCCGTGGTCATGACGGAACGGGCAAAATCCGGCCATCCCTCCTCGGACAAGGAGCCGGCAAGAAGCGGCACGGCTCCTTCAAGGCGCTCCATTGCAAGGGGTGCCCCGATGACGCCGGTCGATGCCACAAGCACCGATTCCCCGGAAATTCCCAATGAGCGGGCTGCCGCCCGGGCAGTGGCTTCCGCGTCGGCCATTCCCTTTTCTCCGGTGCAGCAATTGGCACTGCCGCTGTTTGCAATGATTGCCTGGCAGAGTCCGCTCCGGATGCGCTCCCGGCAGAGAACCACCGGAGCCGCCTGCACCCGGTTGGTTGTGAAAACCCCTGCCGCCGCTGCCGGAACCGACGAATAAATCATCCCCAGGTCCAAATCCCCGGTTTTCTTCAGCCCGGCTGCCACAGCTCCGGCCGTAAACCCTTTTACCATCTCACCCCCCCCTTCCTGATTGATTCTCCCGGCCTTTTCTGGCATAAGTATCAAAAAACCAAGTGTTAAGTGTTAAGTGTTAAGTTTTAAGTGGTAAGTTGAGGGAAAAACAGAACCGTGAATCCTGAACCCCGAACCGGATCCTATGCACAATTTGAAACTCACCATCGAATATGACGGCAGCAACTACCACGGCTGGCAGAAGCAGAAAAACGCCTCCACCATTCAGGAGACAATAGAGAACGCGCTTGCGGTGATGACCCGGGAGCAAATCCGGGTGATCGGCTCGGGCCGCACCGACGCGGGGGTGCATGCACTGGGGCAGACAGCCAATTTCCGGTGCAGCACCGAAATTCCGCCAAAAGCCTTCGTTGCCGGTTTAAACAGCCTGCTGCCGGATGACATCGTCATCCACTCCTGCCAGTCCGTGGACCTGCGCTTCCATTCCCAGTATGACGCACGGGCAAAGACCTATCAATACCGGATATTGAACCGCGCCGTCCCAGCCGCGATATGCCGGCAGTATGCCTGGTTTATCCCAAAGGAGCTCGATGTCCGCGCCATGCAGCAGGCCTGCCGGCACCTCATCGGCACGCAGGATTTCAAATCCTTCGAGGCCTCGGGGAGCCCCCGCTCGCATACCGTTCGCACCGTTACCACCGCCCGTGTATACAGGGACGCCACCGACCACATTTTCTTTGAGATCACAGCCAATGGATTTCTCCGCTTCATGGTGCGCAACATCGTCGGCACCCTTGCGGAGGCCGGGACCGGAAAAATCGACCCGGATGACTTCAAGCGCATCTTAAACGCCGAGAACAGGGATCATGCCGGCGCAACAGCCCCCCCGCACGGCCTTTTTCTGATGCGCGCCATCTATGATGATGCCGTGGCGGTACCTTTGAGCCGCTGAACCTGGCGATTGTAGAAGGCAATCACGTGGCGGCGGTTTAGCATGCCGATCAGCACTCCCATGTCATCCTCTGCCACCACAGGCAGGCTGTCAATGTTTTTGGTGGTAAACTTCTGCAGCACCGTATTCAGATCCTCGGATTCGGTGGTGGCCACAACCTCCGAGGTGGCGATGTCCTTCATTACCACCAGATGCTCGATTTCTTCCGAAAAAAGCACACCACGCACATCGGTACTGGAAAAAATCCCCACCATGCGCCCCTCCGCATCCATCACCGGGAAATAGTGCTGTTTGCTGCGGCAAAAAAATTGTTTAAACTCCGAAAACGGCATGTCCTGGGGAATCGTCTCCACCTTCTGCACCATATGCATCAGATCGCGCACCTTCATCATCTGGAGCACATCCACCATAAACTCCCCGGCATGCGCGGGAGAGGCCACCCGGTTGTCCACCTGCCTGGCATAAATTCCCCAGCTCCGGGCTCCCATGTAGGTGATGGAACAGACAAACAGGCTGGGCAGCAGGAGCTGATAGGAATTGGTCATCTCGCTGACAAAAATGATGGTGGAGATGGGGGCATTGGATACAGCGGTAAAAAAGCCGGCCATGCCCACCACCACGAATGAGCCGGGATGGGAGACAACAGCCGGCAGAAACTGGTTAAAGAGCCTGCCCACAACCCCCCCCATGGCACCGCCGATAACAATGGATGGCCCGAAAACACCTCCGGAGCCGCCTGAGCCGATGGAAAAAGAGGTGGTAAAGATCTTTCCGATGGCAATGGACAACAGCATAAGAACCGGGAGCTGGTTGTTGAGGGCCAGTTGGGCGAAACCATAGCCAAAAGCCAGGGTCTGGGGCAGGAAAAAACCGATAATACCGGTAAAAAGTCCGCCTATGGCCGGCTTGATGTGATTGGGGATGGCAATCGCGCGAAAAATATTGGTAGTGGTATAAAAGGATTTCACATACACAAAACTCAAGGCCACCAGCGCCATGGAAAGCACGGCATAAGGCCCCAGCTCCAGGGGATTGGAAAACATGGCATCCGGGGATTCGAAAAGGGCTCCCCAGCCGAAGACCAGGCAGAAGATGCAGTAGGCGACAACCGAAGAGATGCCTGCCGGGATGATGACCTCGGATTCAAACTCCGGATCCCTGTAGAGCACTTCTGAAGCAAAAAGAGCCCCTGCCAGGGGTGCCCGAAAAATACTGCCCACGCCTGCGCCGATGCCCGCTGCCAGCATGACGCGCCGCTCCCTCTCGGAGAGGTTAAGGCGGGTGGCCAGAAACGAGCCGAATCCGGCGCCGATCTGGGCTATGGGACCTTCACGGCCTCCGGAGCCGCCTGTCGTAAGGGTAATGGCCGAGGCAATCGTCTTGATGAACGGAATTCTGGCCCGCATATAGCCGCCCTTGTTGTGATAGGCTTCAATCGCGGCATCAGTGCCGTGTCCCTCGGCCTCCGGGGCAAATGTGTAGACCAGCCAGCCGCTCAAAATACCGCCAAAGGCCGGAAGGAAAAGCATCACCCAGCGATTGAAGGGCGTCTGCGTGGGCGGGAGCAGGTGATGTTCGCCGGCCGGGGGAGGAGGCCGGTACCCGGCGATCAGGTCCATGAAAAAATGGCTCCCCAGCTGGCAGAGATAATGAAAGCAGACAGATCCCAGCCCGGCAATAATACCGATCAGGGCAAAGAAAAACATCCACTTGCCGGCGCGCACCACGTTGAATGGCTGAAAGCGCTGGCTGAAAAGCGCAAGGATTTTTCGGACAAACTGGGATGCTTTCATCATTATTGCCGGTTGCCGAGCGCGAAACGCAGGAGGCTCAGCCGGTAAGATCCCGGACCGCCTGCAGCATGGTATCAAATAAAACCGGGATCTCCGACTCCTCCAGGCAGGAGAAGGCAATGCGGATATCGCTGCTGCCAAGCGCGATCACCCCGACCCCGTAATGCTCCAGCATGTGCTGCCGCAGGGTTTCCGCAGCCACTGTCTTCAGGCGCACACACATGAAGTAGCCGGAATTAAAGGGATATACCGTCCATGCAGCTGCATACTTCGGATCCGCCACCACCTCTTTAACCTTTTCCGCCCGGGACCGGAGGATTTCAAATTTGCGGGCCTTTTCCCGATCGTAGGAAATGCTCTTCATGGATTTGAGGACAATGGACTGGCTGACATGGGAAGCATTGGAAATATTGCCCCGCACACAGCCCGCGGTCTTTCTCTCCAGGGCGTCATAGAGCGCTTCCGGATCGTCCCCGCAGACGCATCCGTAACTGATAAATCCGACCCGGAGGCCCCACACATAATTCTCCTTGGTGGCGCCGTCCAGCTTTACGGCCAGCAGGCGGGGATGCATGCCGCAGAGGCGGGCAAACACTGATTCTTTCAGGGCTTCTTCTTCATAGAACAGCCCGAAATAAGCATCATCAGATACTGCGAGAACATTGGTCCCGGCCTCTGCGGTTTCTTTCAGCACGGCGGCGATCTCGTCGGCTTCCGCTTCCGTGAGGGTGTAGCCCGTCGGGTTGTGCGGGAAATTGAGCAGTACGGCAATCTTGTCCCTGCCTTGCGCCGCTTCGCGCACCGCATCCGCAAATGCGCGGGTATTGTAGCCGCCGTCCGCGTTGAAAATCGGGTAGTGAAGGATTTCGGCCTTCTTGCGCACCCCGAGAATCATGTTGTAGTTGCCCCACATCATGTCCGGCAGGATGACCGCGTCGCCCGGATCCAGCCAGACATCGGCGAACACGGATATGGCATGGGTGATGCCGTTTGCCGCAACCGGCAGACTGATGGATTTGCCCGCAAGCGAGGGGTTTTTTGCAAAAATCGCGCTTTTCCAGAGCTTTCTCAGCTCCGGCAGCCCAAAAGAGGGGGCATAGGTTAGCGTCTCTTCCGGCGCGAAACCCTCCAGCTGGGACATAACAGAAGGCAGCCCCATGGGACGGCCGTTTTCTTTGGCAATGCCGATGGTTGCATTTAATTTATCGGCCTTCTCCTTGGCCTCTGCGCTCTGGCTTAAAATCCCCTTGGGGAAAAACAGGTTTGCCCCGACCTGGGAGAGCATTTCCATCAAATGCGGGTTGGCCTGACGTATGGTCTCATTCAACTGTTCAGCAATCGGGTTCATGACGCTTTCCCTTTGGCTCTGAGATTCATGGGTGCATGCGAAAAACAGCGGCTGTGACGCCTGAAAACCCAGCCGCAACTTGGAAAATGTATCTTTTTTACATAGGGTTTGCAAGAATAATCCCGACAGACAAAAATATTGACACGCCACACCTGCTGTCATAGATAGCATAGGATTAGCAGAATTATGTGAAGGATTGTCCGGGCAATGCACGAACAAACCACCCTTCTTGGCAAACGCCGGACGACAGCGGGCTTCGGGCATGGGGAACAACCCGCTGCCGGGCGCTCTGCGAGAGATTCAGCGCCTGCAACACACCCTGTCCATACGGCAAAATGAAGAGAGTTGCAGCGTGGCCAGCGAAAATGATGTTTCCTCTACAGAAAAACTCTTAACCCTGATTCGCCGGAAAAACGCAAGCGGAACTGCCGGGGATACGACAACGGAGTTCCCTGCTGCCGACAAACGGCAGCGACTGCCGAACAAATGGCTGCCGGCCCGGCCCAGGAGTTTTGCAGGCGTGGAAATCCTGCGGGACCGGATCAACCTCGTCCAGATGCGCAGAAACAAAGGCAACTGGGAACTTGCGGCCGGCGCCGTCATCTCTGTCCCGGAAGCAATGCACCTCGAGCATCCGAATTTCCCGGAATTTTTCAAAGCCCGGTTACTGCAGCACCTGGAAAATCCCCATCAAACAAAAATCTGGACAAGCCTTGCCCCGACGCAAGGCGAAATATGGACCACCCGCGTGCCAAAGCTGCGGAGGGGCCTGAGCAATGCCGTTTACTGGGCTTCCAGAAAGGAACGCCCCTTTGATGAAAAGGAGAACCTGTTTGACTACCGGATTGCCGGAAAAGCAGGCGAAGACAGTCCGCAGCAATGGATCGCCGAGACGGCCATTGCGGCATCCCGGCAGGTGCGCCTCTACCGCAGCCTTTTCCAGCGGGCCGGCCTTCCGCTGCAGGGCGTCACCCTGCCCGCTTTTGCACTTGAGAACCTGTTTGCAGGCCACTGGATAACGGCAGCGGAAGAAAACCGGGCGATCCTCTATATCGGGGAAGAAGCTTCCTGCATAGACATTTACAACCAGGATCGCCTGGTGTTCAGCCGGATCGTCAAAACGGGCAGGGACAGCATCCTGGATTCCCTTCGCATGGAATACGACCGCCAGCACCCGGGCGAAGAAGGCCCCGATCCGGACGGATGGCAGGAGCAGAGCGAAGACGCGGCCAGCCTGGACCGAACGGCTGCCGCCAGGGTTCTGGAACAGATGCAGGAGCCGACCGACCGGGTTTTTGCCATGATCCAGCCGGCCCTGGAGCGGCTTGCCAGGCAGCTGGAACGCACAATCGATCATTCGATCAACGTCCTGCAGCACTCCGCTCCCGGCCGCATCTACATCTGCGGGGCGGCTTCGTTTGTGCCGGGAATTGCGGAGTTCTTCAATGAACAACTGGGCGTTTCCGCCTCTGTTGCCGATATCCTGCCCAAGGAGGCAGAAGCGGCTTTTCCGGGGCTCTCCCGGATGGAACCGCACAAACGCCTTCCTCTTGCTACGGCAGCCGGGCTTGCCATGCCCTCCGCCGAAACCATCAATTTTCTGCATACGGCTTTTGACAAGGATCAGGAGAAAAAGGCCCTGTTCCACGCCAATATGGTGGCAGCGGGCTGTGCCCTGGTTTTTGCGCTAACGGCCGGCTGGTGGTGGATGGACCGGATGGAGCTGAAAAATCTGGAACACCGGACCCTGCAGGCGGAAAAACGCCTGGAGAACTATTCCCCGGTCCTTGAGAGGCAGGACCTGCTGGATATGGCAGATCAAGTCCAAAAACGGCAAAACAGGCTCCGGGATCTGAGCCGCAGCCTGCGGCCGGCAGCGGTTATAAAAGAAATCAACCGGATCACCCCGCAGCACATCCGGCTGCTGAACCTGCGGCTGGATCCGGGCAGCGCCGGGGAAGCTGAAGCCGGAAAAGGGCCCGGGCTCATCCTGGAGGGTTTTATAAACGCGGGGCCTTCCCGGGCCAGGACGGATCTGACCGCCTATATGCTGGATTTGAACCGATCCGTACTGTTTGAAGCGGCCAAAATCCGCAGCAGTGCAGAAAAAGAGCTGCATCCGGGACGCAGGGTGTTTGGCTTTACTATCGCTTTGGGGATCAAAGAGGGACGGGATGAACCAATGGCATGAATTCAGCGCCAACAGAAGGGCGCTGGCATTTATCCTTTTTACCGGGATTGTACTCTCTGCCGTGCTCATCTTTGTCGTTCTGCCCACGCGCCGGGAGATTGCCGATACAAGGCGGGAAAAACAGATACTGGAGGCCAGAATCGAGGCACAGAAAATCCTGCACCCCCTCTATGATGAGCTGCAGCGGAAAACATCGCGGCAGCAGAACAGGTTCCGGGAAGACGGACTATCCCGGGAAAAATTGCCGGCAAGAGTCGAGAATGCCGCCTCCGCTGCCGAAATCCTTGTAAAAACGGCCAAATCGGCGGGCCTGGAGGAGGCATTTTTCTCCCCGGCCCCGGAATCAGTGGCCAAAGACGGGAGGCAGTTGTTGATGCAGGGCGAAATGAGCGGCGCCTACGAGAGTTTTCGGGAATTTCTGCTCTGCCTTGCGCTATGGTCCCGGGCAGCAGAAATCGAGCAGATCAGCATTAAAAGCGGAACCCGGCATCCGGATTATCGGGTAACGCTATGGGTCCGCCTGTCTTGAGGTAACCATGGGCAGAAGAGAAAAAATACTGGTGGCACTCATGGCAGCCGCTATCGTCTACGGGGCCTTTGAACTGTTTCTCGCCCCGGGCTCGGGCAGACAGCACTCCGGGCACCGGCCGGATGCGGAAGTCCCATCCGAGCTTGCCGGCAGCATCAACAGCCAAATCGATACAGCCGGACTCAGCCCGGACCAGGAGCGTATCCTGGAACTCGCGGTGCGCCCCTGGGAGAACAATCCTTTCTACAAGCAGCCGCAGGAAAAGAAAAAAAACCCTGCGGCCGAAGGGGAGACCAAACAGCAGCCGGTCTACCGCTATCTCGGGTACCTGGACATCGGCGGCCAAAAAATGGCCATAATCAACGGACTGGAATACAAAACCGGCCAACTCCTGGAATCCGGCCGGGCTGTGGTCCGCAGCATATCACCGCAGCAGGTCGTCATCCAGTCCACGCGCACCGGAGAAAAGCATACCCTGCTCTACCAGCAGTAAGGAAACCGGGATGCAGATAGGTTTTGTCATGAAAAAACACACCAAAACACGAAAAGGCCGGCACCGGCCGGGGGGGCAACGGCAATGGCCCCTGACTGCGGCAGGAATGCTTGCAGCCCTTCTCGCCGCCCTGCTGTTTGCCGGATGCGGCATGTCCCGGCCGGAAGACCGGGAGGCCGGGTTTGCTGAAAAATGGCTCGAGAAAGCGCAGAAGGCAAAAGGCCGTTCCCCGCAGATCAAAAAACGCAAAACCCTGGA
This sequence comes from uncultured Desulfobacteraceae bacterium, assembly GCA_964635265.1. Taxonomy (GTDB): domain Bacteria; phylum Desulfobacterota; class Desulfobacteria; order Desulfobacterales; family Desulfosalsimonadaceae; genus M55B175. Next base: position 14,196 of record CAZWNV010000024.1, on the reverse strand, counting down.
GATTCAAAAGCCTTTCCCGGAACAGGAGGCAGCGGCCGAAAAAAAAGAAAAAAAGACGCTGCCGGATGTCAAGGTCAGCCTTCAGCTGCGGGAGGCGCCGGTACGCAGCGTCCTGCGGGCAATGGCCGAGGCTGCCGATCAGGATCTTATGCTCAATCAAACGGTTGCGGGCACCATGAGTGTCAACATCCAGGAAATCCCCTGGAACGATGCATTTCAAAGCATCCTGGACGCCCAGGGGCTGACCTGGTCCCGGCAGGGCAGCGTCATTCGGGTCAAAAGCATGAAGGATCTGGAGCAGGAACTCAACCTGACCTCCCTGCAGCAGAATGTGAGCCGACAGAAAATGGCGGCCCGCAAGTTCGAACCCCTGGTCAGCCGGATTGTGGCGATAAACTATGGGGACGCGGAAAAACTGGCGGAAATCCTCGGCCGTTTTTTGAGCCGGGACATAGAGGGCGAGACCCGGGGCCAGATCGCTGTGGACAAGCAGACCAATTCGCTTGTGATACAGGCCACACCGGCGGATACCGCCCGTCTGAAACAGATGATTCACCACCTGGACCGGCCCCGCTCCCAGATTCTTATCGAGGCCAACATCGTGGAGGCCACCCAGGAGACCGCACGGGAACTCGGCATGCGCTGGAGCGGCCAATACATGGAGGAGTCCGGCAGTTTCCTGGAGGAATTCCGCATCCTGGATGAATCCGAGACCACATTTGAATCCTTCGGCGGCACAGGCGGCCTCAACCTGTCCATGGCGGCCGGCCCTCTCTCCGGCAACGTGCTCTACGCACAGCTCCAGGCTCTTGAGGAGGACGGCAAGGTCAATATCCTCTCCAGTCCCTCGATCACGACCATGGACAACCAGATGGCCTATACCGAACACGGGGAGCGGGTACCCTATGAAACCACCGACGACGAGGGGGAGCCGGAAGTGGAGTTTGAGGACGCCGTTCTCCGGCTGGAGGTGATGCCCCACATCATTGACGGCAAGCACATGCGCATGCAGATCAAAGTCAAAAAAGACCAGGTGGACTTTACCCAGACGGTGGACGGCAACCCCCTGATCCGGGCAAAGGAGACAGAGACCCGTCTCGTGGTGCGCGACGGCGAGACCATTGTGATCTCCGGACTCTCCAAACAGACTGTCACCGACACCGACGAGGGGATTCCCGTTTTAAAGGACGTGCCGCTCATGGGATGGCTTTTCAAGGGTCAGGAAAAAAGTGAAGAAATGGAGGAATTTCTGATCTTTATCACCCCCACCATACTGGGCACCCGAACAGAGCAGGGATAAAAGCCGCAGGCCCTCATCATGGATTATTATAAGCTGTTGAACCTGGAACTGGAACCCTTCTCCAACACGCCGGACCCGGACTTTTTCTACCGCTCCACGACGCATGCGTCCTGTCTGCAGCAGGTGGAAATCGCCATCCGTCTCTGCCGGGGCCTGTGCATTGTGCACGGCGAAGTGGGCACCGGCAAGACCACCCTCTGCCGGGAGCTTATCCGCAGTCTCTCTGAAGATGCATCCCTGGATGTCCATCTGATGCTTGACCCCGGCTTTGATACCACCGAACAGTTCGCTGCCGCCGTTACCGAGATGCTCTGCGGCCGGGAGAAGGCGCTTGGATGCCGGACTACCGCGGAGCACAAGGAGATGATCAAAAACCACCTGTTTGCAGCCGGCGTGGATCAGGGGAGCATTTCCGTTTTTATCATTGACGAGGGCCAGAAGCTCTCGGGCGGGGCTGCCGAATTTCTGCGCGAAATACTAAACTATGAAACCAACGAGAACAAGCTGCTCCAGATCGTTGTTTTCGCCCAGAACGAAATCCGGGGGCTTCTCCGCCGCCATCCCAACTTCGCCGACAGGGCCGCCCTGTATCATCACCTGCAGCCCCTGAACAAAACCGATACCGCCCGCCTGATCCACCACCGCCTGGATAAGGCGGGCGGCCAAAACAAAAATGCCCGGCCCCCGGTGTTCACCCGCCGGGCCCTGTCCCGGATCTACCGGATAAGCGGCGGATATCCCAGAAGAATCATTCATCTGGCCCACCACGTGGTGCTGCTTCTCTTAATCCGGGGAAGCCGCAGGGTAAGCCCCGGGCTTGTCCGCCAGGCGTCCGGAAGTCTCCCGGATATCACCGCGGCAGCGGCAGCCCTGCACCCGCTTTCGGGACGGATCCGAAAAGGAGTCGCCATTGCCGCAGGCCTGCTTCTGGTATTGTCTGCGGCTGCCGCCCTGTGGCATGCACCCCGCTTTTCCGGGACCAACGGGGAAAAATCCCGGGAGGCGCCGGAAAAGACAACAGCCACCGGCACGCAGGCGGCCCCGGCTGCTTCTGCCGCGACGCAGGCATCAGCACCCCAGCCGCCGGACTTTCTCGGACGGATCTGCATACAACAGGGGGAGCGGCTCTGGGACACCGTTTTGCGGGTGTACGGAAGATCCGGAGAAGCGATTTTCGATACAATCAAAAGCGCCAATCCGGATATCACGGACCCGAATAAAATCCATGCCGGCCAGGAAATCCTTCTGCCGGCAAGCGGTATGCAGCCGGCAGAAGCAGGCCGGCACTACTGGATCAGTATCCGGACCTCAAGACAACTGGCCCAGATCTATAAACTGATCACCGGAGACCGGGCCGCCGGTTTGCGCCTTGTAAGCTTCTGGAGCCCGCAGCAGGGGATGCAGCATGCAGCCGCAGCAGCCGGGCCGTTTGCAAGCATGCAAAAAGCCCGGCAGACAATCGCCAGCCTTCCGCCGGAGCTTTCCAGCCGCGCCGAAATTCTGGATCTCTCCGGAGAAGGATTGCGTATTCTGGCAGGAAAAAACCCCCGTAGCTGAAGAACCCTTATTGCCACAAGAGGTGAATGCGTGCGACAAAAAATGCGCCTGGGCGAAATGCTGGTCCGGGAAGGGCTGTTGACAGAAGAACAGCTGCAAAGCGCTCTGCAGGAAAAAAAGCATACCGGTATGAAACTGGGCCAGTTTCTCGTATACCGCAACATCTGCCGGGAAGACAATATCGTGGACATGCTGAGCCGGCAGCTCCGAATTGAGCGCTATACCCCCGCCGGCTACCCGGTGGACTTGAGTCTCACCCAGCTGGTCGATGCGGACACCGCCAAAAGCAGAAATATCATCCCCGTCGCCAGGGCCGGAAACGTTCTGCGGGTCGCCACCCCGGACCCGCTGGATATCGACGCCCTCGATTCCCTGGAAGTACTGACAAACCTGGAGATCGAGCCGGTAGTATGTACGGAGGCGGATTTCCAGCAGGCTTTCAACTCCCTGTACGGCCTCTACACCGGTATGGATGATGTCATGAAAAGCATGGACGAAGAGGTGAGTGCTTTTCAGGATCCGGAAGCCGGAAAGTCCGCAGCGGACCAGGACTTACACGCCCTGGAGGATCAGGCGGACCAGGCGCCGGTAATCAAGCTCGCCAACTCCATTATCGCCCAGGCGGTCAACCAGAAAGCAAGCGACGTGCACATCAGCCCGGAGCAAAACCGCGTACAGGCGCGCTCCCGGGTGGACGGAAAACTCCGCGAGGTTCCGGCCCCGCTCAAAAAACTCGTGTCCGCCCTGGTCTCCCGTATCAAAATTTTGTCCAACATGGATATATCGGTCACCCGCGTACCGCAGGACGGACGCTTCACCGTTACCATGAACCGCCGGGAAGTCAATATCCGGGCCTCGTGCATCCCCACCATCTACGGGGAAAACGTGGTCCTGCGGCTGCTGGACATGAACGCGGGCGCGTTCACCCTTGATGACCTGGGGATGGATACGGCGGACCGGGAAAAAATGAAGGACGCCATCTCGCGGCCCTATGGCATGATTCTCTCCACGGGCCCCACGGGAAGCGGGAAAAGCACCAGTCTCTATGCCATCCTGCGCCGGATCAACAACCCGGACATCAACATCCTCACCCTGGAGGACCCGGTGGAATACCGCCTCCAGGGCATCCGGCAGGTCCAGTTAAACACCCGCGCGGGCATGTCTTTTGCTTCCGGGCTGCGCTCCATTCTGCGCCAGGATCCGGATGTTATCATGGTGGGGGAAATGCGGGACGCGGAGACCGCCGGCATCGGCGTCCAGGCCGCCATGACCGGCCACCGCGTTTTGTCCACCGTGCATACCAATGACGCGGCAGGCGCCATTGCCCGGCTTATCGACATGGGGGTGGAGCCCTTTCTGATTGCCTCGGTTCTTCTGGTATCCTTTGCCCAGCGCTTGGTGCGGCGGGTCTGCCCGGACTGCGCAGAGCCGTACACCCCTTCTGCCCGAAGTCTTCGCTCTCTGGGAATCGATGAAGACTCCGGCTGCCGCTTCATGGAAGGAAAAGGCTGCAATATGTGCATGAATACCGGTTTTCGCGGCCGCACCGCCGTATTCGAGGTACTGCGCGTAGATGAAGAGGTCCAGGAAATGATCATGAAAAGGGCCTCCGCCGCGGAGATCAACCGGGCCATGGTCCGGGCCGGAAAGCTCAGAACCCTGCGCGAGGACGCGGCGGCCAAAGTCTGCCGGGGCGAGACCACTGTTGAAGAGGCAGCCTCCGTGGTGATGGGCTAAGGGGGACACGCATGGAGTATGCCTACAAAGCCCTCACCGAAACCGGCGGCAAAACTTCCGGCACCGTGGAGGCGGAAAGCCGGCAGGAGGCCATGGACAACCTCGCCGCCCAGGGGCTGATCCCGACAAGCGTCGGGAAAGGCAGAACTGCATCCGCAAAGGCTTTCTCCAAGCGGCTCCTGGAGCTTACAAACCGGGTGAAAACCCCGGACCTGATTATTTTCAGCAAGCAGTTTCGCACCCTTTTCCGTGCCGGTATTCCCATGAACCGGCTTATGGAAATTCTCGAGAGCCAGACGGAGAATCCGGTCCTGAAAAAAACCGCCGTCAGCATGGGGGCCTCCATTCAGGAAGGCAACTCCCTCACCGAGGCATTCGGGGAGCATCCCCGGATTTTTCCGCCCCTCTACTGCAGCATGATCCAGGCAGGCGAGGCCAGCGGCCGGCTGCCGGAGGTAATGGAGCGGCTGATTTATCTGCTCCAGCACGAGCACAAAGTAAAATCCGACATCAAAAGCGCCCTGCAATATCCCGTACTGGTGCTGGTCACCCTGGCCATTGCCTTTTTGTTTCTGCTGACTTTCGTGGTGCCCCGTTTTGTCGGCATTTTTCAGCAAGCGGGAATCGATCTGCCGCTGCCCACAAAAATCTGCCTGGCCCTGCACCAATGGATCGTTGTATACTGGCCGGTCACCCTGGCGGTTGTTCTGGCGGCGTCCGGCGCCCTGTATTTCTACCTGAAAACCGAGCATGGCGGCTATTACAGAGATTATTGCCTCTTGAAGCTCCCCATCCTCGGCCCCGTCTTTGAAAAAGGGGCCATGTCACGCTTTGCCGCAATTTTTGCCATTCTCCAGTCCAGCGGGGTAACCGTCTTAAACGCCCTGGAAATCCTCTCCGGCACCATCGGCAACAAGGCGGTTTCCCGGGAATTTACGAATCTCCAGGAAGAGCTGCGCTCCGGCAGCGGCATTTCCGCCCCGCTGGAGAAGGCCAGATTTTTCCCGCCCATGGTGGTCAATATGGTGGCCGTGGGCGAGGAATCCGGAAACCTGGATGAAATGCTCTCCGAGGTATCCGGCCATTACGACGACGAAGTCGAATACGCGGTCTCCCGCATGGCCGAGGCCGTGGGGCCGGCCCTGATCGTGGCGCTTGCGGCGGTGGTGGGCTTTTTCGCCCTGGCTATCTTCCTGCCCATGTGGGACCTGATCAAAATGGTATAAAACAAAAGCGCAGAACAGATTTTCCCGCCTCCGGACTAAAGAAACCTGCTTGACAGCCGATACGATAGACAACAGATTACGCCGCTGAATTCGGGACAAAAAAATTTTTTCAGGTCATAGGAGGCATTATGAAAAAAAAATCCATGCTTAAAAACCAGCAGGGCTTTACACTGATCGAAATCATTGCCGTTCTCATCATCCTTGGCATCCTCGGGGCCGTGGCAGTACCCAAGTATGTGGACCTGACGGAGGAAGC
>CAZWNV010000024.1:0-8020 GCA_964635265.1 uncultured Desulfobacteraceae bacterium | reverse complement strand
CCCGCCAGTTGCCGGGATAGAGCCCGCGCGCGATTTCGGCATGGTAAAGGGTTTTCTCCGGATCTTTTTTTACATGGAAAAAATACCTGGCCAGGTTCTGGTGCAGCGCTCCCCTGTTTGCGATGTTGTGATAATAATCCGCCTGTTTTGCCCGCTGGTAACACTCATACGCCTTGCCATAGGCATTCCTGTCATAATAGGCATTGCCCAGGTTGATATGCACCCGGCTCAGGCCCGGCGCTTTTTCCGCGTTATCCGCCCAAAGGCTCACCGGGTCGGCAAAGCGCTTGTTGCGCATGTAGACCGTATGGCCCTGTCCGGCCCACACCACGACGAGCAGCAGGGCAAGGGCCGCCTGCAGCATCCGGCGACAGGAGAAATAGTCCATCACCCGAACAACCAGCACAGCGACAGGGACGAAGAAAAAAAACGAGGGCACATAGTTGCGGTGCTCGTAGATCATCTCCAGGGGCACCACTGTTCCCTCGATGGCATGGTTTCCCAAAAAAAACAGAATAGAGAAGCAGAGAAGCGGATATTTCGCGCAATAACGCAGGGCAAAGCCCAAAGCCCCGAATATGCCGGCAATGGAGAAAACCGTGGTCATGGGGCTGAAAAATCCCGTGGAGCGCGTCACTTCGTGTATCAGGGTCAGGCGGGAGTCAACCGGGTACAACAGCTGGGATATATAAAAAAAAATCACCCGGGGCTGGGTCAAAAGTCTTTCTGCCAGGGTGAACGGCCGGCGCTCATAGCCGGACAGGATGGAGGAGGCATCCGTATAGAAAATGCCCGCCGCAAGCAGCAGCAGCAAGGCTGCTGCCGCAAAACCCAGATTCTTTTTCAGGCTCTGCCGGCTGACCCCCTGAATCAGGAACAGGTCATAAAAAAAGATGGAAACCGGGAGCATCGCGGCGTTCTGCTTGGAGGAAAGCCCGAATAAAACGCAGAGCCCGGCTGCCGCAAAACCGGCCGCCTGCTTCTTCCTCTCGCGGGCCGTACGCCCTGAGACGTAGAAATACATGCCCGCCACATAGAACAGACCTGCCATGGCGGCCATTCGCTGAACGATATAGGTGACGGCTGTCACCTGCAGGGGATTTACGGCCCAGAAAACCGTCGCCAGAAGGGCGATGGAATAGGCATGGCTGCTGTAAGCATCCCGGAGCACCGGGAGGCGGAGGGTTTTATGGACCAGCAGGAAGAGAAAGCAGGCAGTCAGAAAATGAACGGCAAAGTTGACCAGGTGATAGCCGAACACCTGGTCTTTGCCGAAATACCAGTTGAGGCCAAAACTGAAAAACGCGAGGGGCCGGGTGATTTCATCATTGAGGTTGTAAAAGGAATCTGTTAAAGACGCAAACTCCAGCCGCTCCACGTGCACATTGTCGTTTTCCAGGATATTGGGCGTATCATCGAAGATCCAGGTGCCCTGGAAGCTGTTTGCGTAGCATGCGAGAAGCAGGACAAAAACGAGGAAAAACGGCACGGCGCAGGAGCGGATCCGCTGCGGCACGTGCAGCCTGCCCATATAAAAATCCGTGCTTTTCTCCATCACATTCCTTCTTGATTCTCCACAGCGGGATGCCCTATAGTGCAATCGTTTCCAATGAATAATACACAAGCTGCAGCCGGGTCAATTCCGGCCTGAAAAAATTATCGAAACATGCTGCACAGATTTTTGCCAGGCAATTCCGCTTCCTTCGACAGCCGCGGATTCTCTTCCGCCTGCGCCGGCTTTACCCTGCTGGAAATACTGGCGGTACTGGTCATTCTGGGGGTATTCGGCGTCATCGCCGCAACCCGTTTTACAGGCACAGACGCTGCTGCAAAAAATGCAGCGGCATCGCTAAAGGCCCATCTGCGCTACGCCCATCTGCGCGCCATGGGAGATACGGTTTCCTGGGGAATCCATATCCGGCAGAACTCCTATACGCTGCTCAAAAACGGCAATCCCGCAGCAATCAACCTGCCCGGAGAGACCGGCCCCACCAAAAACCTCCGGGGCGCACAGATAAACCCGCAGGAAAGGATTCATTTCAGCCCGGGCAGGGGCATTCCAGAAGACGCCGGGGGGACCCCGTTTTCGGGCAGCCGGATATTTGCCATCGGGCAGCAGACCGTTACCGTCACCCGGAGCACGGGCTTTGTTCCATGAGAAAACATCTCCCCGGAAAACACACGGCGGCCCTGTCCCCAAAAAGAAGGACGAGGGCGGGTTTCAGCCTGATTGAACTGATCGTGGTGATCATGCTGACAGGGCTTATCGCCGCGATCCTTGCCCCCTTTGCCGGACCCGCCCTGACCGGCAGCCACAAGCCCCTGGACAACCTGGACCACGCCGGCGATCTCGGCGCGGAGATGGCAAAGGTGGTGGCCCAATACCGAAGCGATCCCCCGGATACGGTCTCTGCCATGGACACCTTTCAAAACGCCATAACCAGCACGATAATCGACGATACGGTGGTTACAGTGGCTGCAAACGAACGCGTCAGGTTTGCCGAAAGCGGCGGCAGCTACAGCGAATCCGCCTGCAGCGATCCCTCTTCGCTTGACTGCGTGCTCAAGGTGCGGCTCAGGAGCCTTGCCAATCCCGGTGAGACAACAAGCTATTACTTCCCGTACAAACGATAGGAAAAACCCGAAATGCGGCCCGGAGATCATAAGAGCGGCTTTACCCTGATCGAAATCATTGCAGGGCTTTGCATCCTGGGCGTTTTGGCTGCGATGGGATTCATGGCCGCGGCCCATATCGCCAGAAACTACCAGTGGGCCAAAGACAACGCCCATCTCGCACAGAAGGCCCAGGTAGCCTTGACAAGAATTGCAGCGGAACTCACCTACGCAACAGATGTGCAGATCCAGGCAGGCGGCAAAAGGATCGCCTACGATGCCGAATACCCCGACGGCACATCGGCTTTTGGCAACAATATCGGCATTCAGGGAAATCAAACCGTGCTCCGGCTTTCCATGGAAGGCAACCTGAACCAGGGGGAGATCCTTGCGGACAGGGTGACGGGCTTTTCCGCAGCCAGGCCGGACACCAGGCGTTTCACCATTGAACTTCGCATGACAGGGGAGAACCAGGCAGAGCAGGTGTTTTCCACAGCCGTTGCCCTGCGCTAAACTGTTTTTGCAAAAAAGAGGACAGGCGGATTTGCCATGGGGCGGCAGTCGTTTCCCAGAGCATCTTCAAAGAGGATACCGACCCACACCCAGCGCGGAAGTGTGCTGCTCTATATTGTTGCAGCAGTCGTTCTCGCCGGGTTTTTGGGCGCAGGCATTGCCACGCTTACCTCCACCTCCGCAACAGGCGAACTGAACTATAACACCGCCGCCCGGGCAAGGCTTCTGGCACAATCCGGCCTGGATTACGCCAGAAGCGCCCTGGAGGCGGAGGACCCGGATCTGCGCAATGCCTTCCGCTCGGGCACCATATCGGATACCCCGTTTCAGATGGAAAAGGGGCGCTTTATCCTCACTGTTGCACAAGACCCGAATCAGGCGGACCTCTACCACATCACCTCGGAAGGCCGGGTCGAAACGGGCTCGCTTCTGGAGTCCGGATTTGTTGTGACCGGTGAGGCGCTCGTAAGCGGCGGCGGAGGTGCGCAGACGATCGTTTTCAGCGAGCATGACATCCAAATTTATTTGCTTCTGCTTCCCACCGGCTTCATCCAAGAGGAACAAACCCCGGACAGCCCGGGCTATACATACGACGGCAGCCAGCTTGTATTATACAATGCCCAGGGCCAGGAGCTTGTCACGATCACCGGCTCCGACACGCTGCGGCACAGCCGTGTGTGGGGCTCGCTTGGCACCGGCTACGCATTTTTTGAAGGCGGCGGCGTCATCGACCAGGGCGAGAGCCTGCAGTTTGCCTTTCCGGAGGGATCAGCGTATACGGAGCTTACCATTAACCTTGCCGGCTATGATCCGGGCGAAAAAGCCGAAATCGAATTTGCCAACAGCAGCACCGGATTCACGGAAACCACGCAGATAACCGCCGGTGATGTAAGCGGCGGCTCGGCCACCGTGACATCGAGTGAGCCGTTTACCGCCTTCACCATCACCAACACGGCCACCGGAAACAACAAGCTCTTCGGCCTCACCGGCATCGAAGTCCGGTAAAATGCGCTCCGGCCCGCTGCAGCAGGTCCTTGACATGCAGGCACAATGCTGCCATAGAAAAATATTTCATCAATCGCCTGATGCATTTTGGGCATCCCTGCATCCGGCAGGCAAACAGCATATTCACAATGCGCACGGCAATCATCGGGGCCGGCAGAAAACGAAACGGCATCGGCCCCTACATCGGCAAATACTTTCAGAAAAACGGCGCAGAGGTTGTCTCGGTCCTGGGCACGTCCCCGGAGACGGCGCAGAAGGCGGCCGCTGCATTGGGCGCCTATGGTATAAACGCTGCTTCCTATGCGGATTTTGCAGCCATGATGCGGGCAGAACGCCCTGAGGCTGTTGTTATCGCCTCGCCTGCGCGGACCCATCATGACTATATCGTCAAGTGCCTGGACCACGGTGTTCATATTTTCTGCGAAAAGCCTTTTATCTGGGAGGGGCCGGCCGGCAATGGTGTAACTGCCCGCCTGGAACCGATATTCGCGCAAGCCCGGCAAAAAGGCTGCAAAATCGCGATGAATTCGCAATGGCCCTTTTCCCTGCCATTTTATGAAGCGCTTTGCGGCCCCGTGAATCCGGAAACGGCGGAGACCTTCTCGATCCGGCTCTCTCCCGTGGTATCGGGCCTGGAGATGATCCCGGACGCTGTTCCGCATGCATTGAGTATCTTGTACCGGGTTTTCGGGGCCGGGGAGATCCAACACCTGTCCATCCGTGCGGATGGCGGAAAAACGGATGCAATGACCATCGACTTCCGGTATACTTCTGCCTGCGGCTTTTGCCAAAGCCGCGTTGAACTTGTGCAGACACTTCGCCAGCCCCGGGATTTCGCATACGGCTTCAACGGCCGGATCGCCCGGCGGGCGATTGACAGCACAAACTACCGGATCTCATTTGTTTATGAGGACAGAGCCGTCCCCGTACAGGATCCCCTGGAGCTCTCGGTGCGGGATTTTCTCGCAGCAGTGCGCGAAAACCGGGAACCGGCTGTCGAATACCGGCATATCCAAAACAACATGGAGTTGTTGACAAAAATAGATGATGCAGCCTGCAAGAATTTTTAACCTATCGCATACAAAGAGGATCCCATGAGCAGTTCCCAACACAAGGTCCATGACTTCAGCGCCAAACTGCGGCAGGCCTCGGTAATCGATGGCTTCAGAAAATACGTGGACTGGCAGAGAAGCGTTCGAAAAGGCGGCAGCCCGGATTCTGCCCCGGATATGGCACCGGTCTCCATCAACCTGGATCTGACCACCGCCTGCAATTTTGCCTGTCCGCACTGCGTGGATTCGGAAATTATCAATACCGGCGGCGTCCTGCCGCTGGAGGAGGTCAAAAAAAGCCTGGACACCTTAAGGGCCCACGGCCTTCTCTCCGTGATCCTGCTGGGAGGGGGCGAGCCCACGCTGTACAAAAATTTCGGCGAGGTTGTCCGCTACATGAAGGACAAGGGGCTTCAGGTGGGCATTGTCACAAACGGCTCCAGGCTGGAGCGGATCGCCGAAATCGCCCACCTTCTGGAAAAACACGACTGGCTGCGGCTCTCCCTGGACGCCGCAAGCCAGGAGACCTTTGACAAGCTCCACCGGCCGAAGACCCGGGTTCTTCTGCAGGACATCCTGGCAAACGCCCGGGATGTAAAAGCGCAGAACCCGGATCTGTCCCTTGGCTATTCCTTTGTGATTATGTGGGAGGGGCTGCATCTAAACGGTGTCCCCATTGCACCGAACCTTCATGAAATGAAGGATGCGGCGGGGCTCGCGGCAGAACACAATTTTGACTACATCTCCTTTAAGCCCTGCCTGATCCGGCTTCCCGACCTGCACCAGGAGAGCCTTTTGGACAATGTGGACAGGGAAAAGGAGCAGCGCATCATTGAAAACGTGGGCGCAAAACTCGCTGAAGCCAAAGACGGCGCGGGAGAGCGGATCAAGATCCTCGAGAGCGTTAACCTGATCGCCATGCTGGAGCACCGGGCCCACGAGATGAAGAAGCAGCCCGAGACCTGCCATATGCAGGTGTTCAACTCGGTGCTCGCACCGGCGGGCATTTTTCACTGCCCGGCTTTCCGCGGGGTGGATACCGCCAAAATCGCCGAAGCCGACGGTTATGCCGGGGAAGAAAAGTTCCAGGAGACGCTTACGCGCCTGCGGCAGTCCATTGCCTCCTTTAACGCCCGCAAGGAATGCGACCGCATCGCCTGTTTCTACAACCATGTCAACTGGTGGATGGAGGATTTCATCCGATCCGGCAAACCAGCTGCCGAACTCGAACAAGCAGAAGATGACAACTTTTTCTTCTAGAAGCGGCCTCGTCTGAAGCCGTTGCCGCAAACGGAGAACACGGAAATGACGGAGAAAGGCCGGCCGAAAATCACCATCTGCATCCCGCACTGGCAGGTCAAAAAATACATCAGCATCTGCCTGCGATCGATCCGCAAGCATTCGCAAAAGTATGATATCCAGGTAATTGTGGTCGACAACGGGTCAAAGGATGAAAGCCTGGATTACCTGCGCGCCCTGGACTGGATCCTGCTGCTCGAGAGGCCCGGGGAGGTGCACACCAACTGGCCCCGCAATGTTTTTACGGCATGGGATCACGGACTGCAGCATGCAGCAGGCGATTTCTATGTGACCATGCATTCCGATGTCTTTGTCAAGGCGGACGACTGGCTGGACCCCATGCTCCGGGAAATCCGGGCCGATCCGAATATCGCCGCCGCAGGAGCCTGGAAGCTGCATATCGAAAACCCGGTGTATGCATTCCAGAAAAGAGCGACCCGCTACCTGGTAAAAAAAATGCGGCAGCTGGCAGGCGCAAAAAAGCCCGTGGAATGGCGGATCGGCCATTATCCGCGGGATTACTGCGCCATGTACCGCAGGGAACCCATAATCGCAAACAAGCTGCAGTTCACGCCGATCCGGGAAGCGGGCGGCGCCCTGGCCTCGGGGGGCGGCTATTCGATCGCCACGCAGATCTGGAATGCGGGCTATGAGACCCGGATGGTTCCCGTAGATGAGATGCGGTCCAAAGTCGCCCATATCGCCCATGGAACAGCCGCTGTGCGCCAGGAAAAGCCCCTGAGGCACAAAAGGAAACAGAAAAAGCTCGAAGCCAGAACCGCCAGGTTCCTGAACCAGCAATGGATCCGGGAACTGGAGTTCGATGATTGCCTTGACCGGAAAAAGGATGCAGCCCTTTGACCAAGCCCCCCGCCGCAGCCGGCGCCTCTCTCCGTGCCGCCGGCCGTGATATCGGAATTCCCTTTCAGGTCCGGCTCCATTGGGATTTTCGGTCCGCGGAAGTGACATGCACCCGGGCGCTGCGCATTCTGCCCGGAAAACGGCTGGTTTGTGCCGGAGAAAAAGCAGGGCAGCGGGTTGTTGCCAAATTCTTCCTGGACCGCAACAAGGCGGAGCGCCACTGCAGGCGGGAAGAACAGGGAATCGCCGCCTTACACGAGGCAGGGGTCCACGCACCCGAAATCCTTCTCAGGGGCCGGCTGCACCCGGGCAAAGAGCCGGTTCTCGTCTTCCGCGAAATTCAGCCGGCAATTGCTTTTCCCGAGGCATGGTACCAGGCGGAAACGGATACCGCGCGCCGGGAACTTTTGAAACACCTCGCCTCCGTTACAGCAGCCATGCACAGGGCGGGGCTGGTCCATAATGACGCCCATCCCGGCAACTTCATGCTCTGCGGCAGCCTGATGTACGCGGTGGACGGGGCCGCCGTTTGGAGCACAAACCCGGGAGGCCCCCTTTCCCGGCGGAAAAGCCTCAAGAACCTGGGCGCCTTTTTTGCCCAGTTCCCGGCCGGCCTGGACCACCTGCTCCGGGACGGATTCCGGGAGTATGCGGAAAAGCGCGGGTGGAATCCGGCG
>CAZWNV010000023.1:0-25593 GCA_964635265.1 uncultured Desulfobacteraceae bacterium | reverse complement strand
GATTGAAGAAATGGGGGATGAACTGGCGGCATTTTTTCAGCAAAAATAGGAGGAACCGGAGTTGGGACCCGCTGCTGCATTGTTGCGATTTCCGTGTGCTTTCCTGGATGTCCTGTGGCTCGCCTTTTCGCTATCCACATGGACCGCGGCCCGATCCGGCTCCCTTCTGCTGGAGAAGTCCCTGGTGATCAGCCCCCTGGGCCTGCTCCTTTTCATACTGCTGCAGCTTGTGGCAGAAACCGGGTTTTCCCGGAGAGCCTCCTGTATTTTGTTCCAGTGTGCCGGGGTGCCACTCGTATTGCTGCTGTGGTTTTTTTTCCCGGAATTGCCGGTGGCACACTGGCACCATGCCCTTGTTTTCCGGTATGCGTCCACCGCACTCCTTCTTCTGGGATTGATCGGTCTCTCTCCCTGCTTTTTCCACTGTTCCGAGGATAGCTTATGGAAATTTCACCGGCTATTGGGGACACGGGTTTTGAAGACCCTGTTCCTGGGGTTGTTGTTGTTTACGGGGGCCCTTATCCTGGCCTTTGCCCTGGAGTCCGACGAGAAGACTGCTCTGGGTTTGAGCTGCCTTGTCTCGGCGGCTGCCGGGGGATTCTACTTCCTGTATGGCCTTCCGCGGATTGAGCGTCTCCCCGCGGAAGCGGCAAAAACCTCCCGCAGGCTGTACGGGTTTATCCTGTTTGCGTCTGCCGGGCTTTTTGTCGGCATCGGGTATTTCCATTTCCATCTGATCCGGGATTTCATCGCGGGCAATGCACGGCCTGTAATGATGCATTGGAGCCTGCTCCCGGTTTTCGGTGCCGTGGTTCTCTACTGGATCGCCTACCCGTTCCGCCGCGGGTGGCTGCAAAAAATGTTCGCTGTATTGGCCCTGCTTGGCATTTTGCTTTTCCTATCGGCAGGGTTTCATTTTTATCACAGCGGGCAAGCGGGCGGGATTTCGTTTGTCAATTCCCTGTTATGGGCCGCCGTCGGATACCTGCTGATGCTATGCCTGTTGATTGCCCTCCGGCGAAGCTGGTCCATCAGCTGGATCCCCAAAAGTGCTGTTGTTTTTTTGGTAGTGATATCCATCGGTCCCTTGAGTGTGTTCCATGTTTCCGAGTTCTTTCTGGCAAAAAAACTGCACAGGACCCATGCTGCATTTACAGAAGCCAAAGAAAAGGGGCTGATGCAGCAATACGGATATCATCCGCTGCAGGAAAAAGCCCGGGCCGCTCTCTCGGCGCTGGATTTAGGCCATGGATACAGTTGGCTGCCCGGGGATCCCGGCGATGACTCCCCCCGGGCCATCTGGGTGCAGCGGAGAATCCAGGGTTTTGATATTATGCCGATTTTGCGTGAAATTCCCCGTCATGTGGGCAGATATCTGATCATGCTCTATTCCTTTGATCCCGGCAGAAGCTGCCGGGCAGCCGACAAACTGGGAGTAATGGGCGAGCAGGCGGTTCCGGCAGTGCCGCACCTGATTGCGATGCTGGACAGATCCGGGCCGGTGCGGTTTTTTTCTGCGGCGGGAAGCAGGAGAGCCGGTTGCGTACCCGGGCATGCGGCAGAAGACGCGTTGATCCGGATCGGCAGACCGGCCGTGCCGTACCTGGTGAACGCCTATCGTACGGCGGATAAAGACAGTGTCAGGCGGGATATATTTGCAATATTGCGGGCGGAAGCAAGCGGGGAGGGCCGCCAGGTGCTGGCCGCCATGGTAGAGGCGGAACCGAACCAATTTCTGCGGCGCAGGACCGTCGGGTTTCTCGGAAGCGCAGAATGCAGGGATGCAAATGCCTGCTGGGCCGGCGAACTGCTCATTTCCGCACTCCGGGACCCGAGCCCCAAAGTCAGGCGAGGGGCTGCTGAATCGCTTGGCAGACTCGGCTACGAACCCGGGGCAAAACCGCTGCTCCGGTTGCTGGCAGAGCAGGAGCCTTTGGTCAAAATCGCCGCGATAAGGGCGCTTGCCAGGCTCAAATGCCTGCAGGCAATGGATCCGCTCACAGAACTTGCGCAATCCAATGAAAAACGTGTTCGTGCTGCAGCTTCGAGAGCGCTGCGAAAGATCACCGGGCTTAGCGCCGATCTGTCCGGATGCCGATGCTGGCAGTGCTTGCGGCGTTGCTATGATGCGGATACAAAGCCCTTGGAACCGTTGGAATTGCGGGAGATGCCCGATAAACCGGCCTTTCCCTATCAAAAGCGCAAGTTTGAGCGTCGGTGTGCCCCTCCGGAGGTCATATCTTTCGAGTTCGTGGAATAAGACGGGATGCCCTCATGAGGACGCGAGCAGGAATCTGCACAATTCTCTTTCTCTTATTGGGCGTGCTGGGGTGTGCGCAGCCGGAGAGAGATGTGCGGGTGTTTCTGATTGACGATTTCAATAAAGGGCTTGGGCAGCACAAGCACCATATCCCAAGTCACGGAAGGCTTGTTGCCGGCGTCATAAGGCAGGAGTGGGATAGTTTGTCCACCATAGCCCGTATAAAACAAGTGCATATTGCGGCCGTGAGGGAAAGAGACCCCTCGGAGCCGAAGCACTTTCCGAAACGATCCAGCCGGGCATCCATGCTTTTGTGGATGCAAGCCCTCATCAACGTCCTGCATTACGCGCAGCATCATCCGGAGGATGCGGTTCTTGTCAACATGAGCCTGGGGACTTATGAGAGGATCCCGCAGATCCATGCGGTTATCAAGGAGCTTTACCGGAATCATGTCATAATGGTTGCAGCGGCCGGAAACAGAAATATACAGGAAGTTGCCTATCCGGCGGCTTATAAGGAAGTGATCGCTGTGGCGGCGGTGTCTGAAGACCGGACAAAAGCCCCTTATTCGAATTACGGGAAAAATATTGCCGTTGCAGCCAAAGGAGATGCTTCCCGCACAAGGAGGATCAGCAGCAAAAAGACGATGGTCCTGAAACTGGAAGGGACTTCCTTTGCAGCAGCCCGGGTGACAGGAGTACTTGCGGAACTGATGGCGTTTCGTAAAGACAGGGGAGGCGGCAGGGATGCCCGGAGGCTTCTGCGCTCTCGTGCCGGAGCCGGCAGGGACGCCTATTACGAGCAGAAACTGCTGGGAATGGGCATAATCGGGCAATACATTCATGCAGCAGACTTCTGCCTGTTCTATTGTGTCGGCGCGGTATTGGCGTTTTTGGGGGCACTCCCGTATTCGGCCCTGCTGCGGGGTTTCTCCGGAAAGGCCCTGCTGCATGGATTCCGCAGAAGGTACCGGAAAATTCATCCCTACCGAAAGGAATATTTCCGTTCGCTATGGCTCCTGATGCTTGGGATCAGTTTTGCTGCCTTGTGGTTTTTCGAAATAGACAATGTATTTTTCGACGTGGGCAGCAACATCCTGGCTCCCTTGATTGTGTGGCATCTCCTTGTTGCTGCCATCGTGTACCTGGACCTTCGCATTCCCCAAAAGATTGTTGAAGTCCCGAAAAAAACCGGCGGCAAAGACCGCTGGAGAAATCCGGAGAGCTGATTTTCCCATGCATGGAACTTACAACATGCGGGCATTTCTGAGATTGTTCAACTGCTCCTCGGAAAAGATATCGAGCATGATTTCTGCGACATGGTTCATGGAGTGGTGCAGTTTGGTGTAGGTCATGGCCGGCCGGCAGCCGTGCCTGTTTGACAAGCCGCTGTTTCTGTACTTATTGTATTTTAATAAAAGAAGCCTGCCAATCGTTTTGTTTTCTGTTTTTGCACAGCAGCCATTGCATGATCATGAAAAAAAGGGGGAGATGATGAAAAAGTTTTTGCTGTTTGTCGGAGTCATTTGCTTTGCTTTTGCTTTGATGGGGTGCGGGCAGGAAGAGGAAGCCAAGCAGCCCGATCAGGAGAAAGCCGGGAAAGCCGTTGAGTCCGCCACAGAACAGGCCCAGGATGCGGGGGAAGAATCTGCCGGGGCCGTAGAAGAGGCTGGCAAGAAGGCCGGACAAGCCACTGAGGCTGCCAAAGAAAAGGTCCGGCAAGCCGCAGAGACCGCCAAAGAGAAGGCCTCTGAAAGCGCTGAAAGCGCAAAGGAGAAAGCCGGGGAAGCTGTTTCCGGTATGAAGGAGAAGGCCGGGAAGGCAGCCTCTGCTGCAAAAGAGGAGGCCGCGCAAACCGCTGAAACCATAAAAGAGAAAGCCGGGGAAACCGCTGCGGCCGCAAAAGCGAAAGCCGCGCAGGCGGCAGCGGCAGCAGGAGGCCTGGCTGTGATAGAAATGAAAAATGAAGAAGCGTTTTCCCAGCACCGGATGGGCATTGTCGAGTTTGACCACAAGGCACATGTCACGGAATATGGGCTTGGCTGCGGCAAGTGCCATCATGACAAAAACCATGAGCCGTTAAACGACCTGAGCTATGACGAACCGGTAAAGGGCTGCTTTGAATGCCATGACAAAACAGGCAGGCCGCGCCGGGAGGAGTCGATGTCCGAGCAGCAGTGGCAGAAAGAGCGGATCCAGTATTATTACGGGGCCATACACGAAAATTGTATGGGCTGTCACGAGGAAACAAAAGGGCCTACCCAGTGCACCCAGTGCCATCCCCGGCCGGAGAAATAATACCGGAGAGAGAATACCGCCTTAAGCCTGCCGGCGATTTTGCTCCAAAACCCGGATGATTTGCAGAAGTGTCCGGTTTACCGGGGTGGGCAGATCATGCTGTTTTCCCAGCTCCACCACTTTTTTTCCAAAGACTTCCACCTCGGTTTTCCGTCCGGCCTCCATGTCCTGCAGCATGGATGTTTTGCCCAAGGGCGACAGCCCCTGCAGGACAGCGTTCCACTCATCCAGGTCGTTCCGGGTAAGCTCGATGGCCCCGGCCTTTGCTACAGCGATTACCTCCTGCATGAGGGCCTCCATTAACTGCCTGGCATCGCGGGATGTCTGGAAAACGCCGTAGGGTGCGCCCATTACAGTGGATGCCTGGTTCATGCCCACGTTGATCATAAACTTCCACCACATGATCCGCATCATGTCCCGGGGGGTTTCATACGGGATGGCGGCTTCTGCAAATGCCTGCTGCACACGCATCACCTTTTGGCCGGGGCGGGTGTTGTCGGCCTCGCCGAAATAGTGTTTTCCCGGTTTGCTGTAGGTGATGCGGTTTTCCTCACGCAGGGCATCGATGCCCACAGAGACGGCATAGAGCACCTTCTCCCGGCCGAACATGGATCCGAGGTATTCTTCGCTTTCGAGCCCGTTCATTACAGAAATAATGATTGTCGAATCGCCCACGAGATTGTCCAGCCCTTTGACGGCCTCAGGCAGGTGGTGGTTTTTCACGGCCACGATGATCAGATCAACCGGAGCAGCAGCAGATTCAGGGGAAATCGCCGGTATGGTATAAGGCTTCTCATTGATGACCACTCCCTCGTTTTGAAGCCGCTCCAGACGGCTGCCCCTGGCGATCAACCAGGTGGCAAACCCGCTGTCAAAGAATTTGCCGGCGAAAAACGCCCCCATTGCACCGGCCCCGAGAATGGCCACTTCTCTGATTGGCTGCATGGATGCTTCCTTCCGTAGATGTTTTTTCCCACCAGCCCCAAAAGTAGTCCATGCTGGCGTACTCCGGCCCCCCTATAGAACCGGCTGGTCGATTTTAACTAACGCTCTCCGGGAAAGTAGAATTATCGGAGTTCCAGAGCCTTTTCCGGGCAGATTTCCTGGCAGCAGAAACAGGTGATGCACAGATCCTTATCCGCGTGCGGATAGCCGTCATATCCCATGGACAGAGCTCCCACCGGACACTGCTCCACGCAGGTCCCGCAGCCCGTACACCATTGGGCGGGCCAGGGAAGGAGCCGCGCCCTTTCGGCAATCGTTTCCTGGAGCCCCGGATTGTTGATGTTGGCCTCCCCGCCCAGGGGCGGCAGCACGAAATCGGGGATTGGCTCCAGTCTGCCCACTACTTCAACAGCCTCCGGGCTGAAATCGCCCAGACCGTCCTGCACGGCTTTTCGGAGAAAGGGCAGCCTGTTCGGATCAAGGCCCATCATCCGGGCTATCACGGAATCCACGGCCACGGCGTTGTCCGAGGCCAGGATTTTGCCGATATCCCGTAAATCCGGAGACGCCGGACCGTTTCCCTCCATGCCGACAACCGCGTCCACGATGAACAGGTCCGGCACCCGCAGTTTGAAAGCATCGACCACCGCTTCATGGAAACGCTCCGGGCTGCCCGCGGCCTGATGCAGCCTGGCCTTCTGGGCTCCGGGAAGCAGGCCGTAGCTGTTTTTGATGGCCCCGGTGATCACGGTCAGTCCGTGTGTTTTGAATTTGGGCAGGCTTATGATCACATCAGCATCCATGGCAGCCCGGGAGATACTTACCGAGGCCATGAACCCGGGATTGAAATCCACCTTCACGGAATCCAGACCGATATTGCGGTAGTATCCCCTGGCAGCCTCCATGAGGCCGGTATCCGCAAAAGCCTTTTCATTGGCGCCATAATTGAACAGCCCCGGATTGTCGCCCACGATAATTTCGCCTGCGCCTTCTTCCTCTGCCCGCTCGACCACGGCCCGGAGCACGGCCGGATGGGTGGTCACGCCTTCGCCGGGTGCTGCCGACCGCAGCACATTTGGCTTGATCAGCACGCGCTTGCCGGACAGGTGTTGCGGAAAATGGGTGAAAACAAGATCCACAGCCCCGCGGGCAGTCTCATAGCTTGCCGGGTGAATCACTACCTTGGCCATATTCGCCTCGTTTTTTGCCGGTTCCAGGGAGTCCTCCTCCGAATATATTCGTGCCCTGGAGCGCTGTCAAAATCCTGCTTGGACACAGGGGCGCCGTTGCCTGCAGATAAATATAGGGCTCAAGGGGGATCGGCTCCCGTGGAATTTTTCTTTTGGCGCTTTTTCGTATTTTTGATCACGTAAAGGGCGGTATCGGCTTCTTTCAGCAGGTTCTCCGGATGGGTCAGCCTGTTGCCCTTTTCCGAGGAAATCCCGTAGCTAAGCGATATGGGGATCTTAAGATGGTCCTGCTGCAGGGGTTTGGCGTCCAAGTGCGCCTGTATCCGCGCCATGAGGTGGATCGCCTGGTCCTTGTCGGTCTCCGGCAGCAGCAGAACGAATTCGTCGCCGGCGAAGCGGGAGACGATATCCTCTTTGCGGCTCAGGGCGGCCAGGGCGGCGGCCACATGCTGAAGCGCCCTGTCCCCGGTTTCATGCCCGTATTGGTCATTGATTCGTTTGAACGCGTCCAGGTCGGCAAAAATGATGCTTAAATGCAAGTCGTGTCTCTGGGATCTGCTGAACTCCCGGCTGAATTCGTTTTCAAAGGCCCGCCGGTTCAAAAGCCCGGTCAGGGGGTCATGATAGGCGAAATACTGCAGGCGCTCATGGGCCATGACATTGGAGAGGCACAGGGAAATTTTGACCATTAGCTGCTCGAGAAGCGATGTGTCCATTCCCGCTTCAAACCGGCTGACGTTTGCATCCGCCTGGTTCAGGCTGCCGACGGTTTCGCCGTCAATGAATACCGGGGCCAGGGCCACGGATCGGGCCGGATCGATCCGGCCGCCGGGGAAGAAATTCCGGTAGCGTCCCAGTTCCGTATTGATCAGGATCGGGCTGGCACGTCCCTGGAAAAGGTCGTAAAAATCGTTTTTGCCGATAAAGGTAAGGCGCTGCCGGACGATGTCGGAATGTGCTAGGCAATCAATCATCCGGGCCAGTTTGCTGTTTTCGATGACCGTCACCCACACGGAGGGAACCTGGAAGATGGTCATCATTTCGGTCAGCAGGCTTTCAAAAAAATCCCGGAGGTTCAGCACCGAGAGAATCTTGGATTCCAGCAGGTGAAATCTGCGAAGGATTTCCTCGTTTTCTTTTACGCGCGCCAAAAGGGCTTCAAAATCGTGCACGTGCCTGCCTCCTTGAAAACCCGGATCCTGTTTCCGCCCGGGGGGGGAAACGTTTCCCCCTAATCTAAATGAGGCCTGTCCAATTTTCAACGGCTACTTGTTTTCGGTTCCGACAGCGGCACCCGTTTTTCATCCATTCGGCATTGCCGCGCAACACGCTTTTGTCACGGTCGCCAGAACTCCCTGCCGATGGGGGAAACGCCAAAGAAACTGATATTTGATCGCCAAAACCTCGATTATATGGCACCATCTACAGACGTCCGGACCTCCAAAACGGAAGGTATTTGGCTGGATTCCGGTTTACCTGTATACCGCGGACTTGCCGGGAGGGATGTATGTACAAGCAAAGATGGGGAAAAAGCCCTTTCTGGGTGACTGCTGCAGTGGTTTTGATTCTGGTGTTTGCCGCCGCGCCGGTTCTGGCCCGCGAGGCCAGGTATGTCTTTCTGATGATCGGCGACGGGATGGGGATTGCCCAGAGAATCGCGGCCGAGCAGTATGCCGGGCGCAAACTGCTCATGAACACTTTTCCCGACCAGGGAATTACCGCCACGCATGCTGCCGACCGGTTTATTACCGGTTCCGCCGCGGCCGGGACAGCCCTGGCTTCAGGCCGGAAGACCAATATCGGGGTGCTGGGCATGGATCCGGCGTATCACCGCCTGCCAACAATCGCGGAAATGGCTGAAGAGCACGGGATGAAAGTCGGTATCGTCTCCAGCGTGTCCCTTGACCATGCAACCCCGGCAGCCTTTTACGCCCATGTGCCGGAGCGGCACCAGTACTACGATATCGGCGTGGCGCTGGCCCGAAGCGATTTCGACTACTTTGGCGGCGGCGGATTCAAAGATCCGGAAAACAAGCGGGGCAAGTCCGGGAGCTTTCAGGGCAGTGTCCTGGATCTGGCCCGCAGCAACGGCTACACCATTGTCCGGAACAAAAATGACTTCCAGGCGCTTGATAAGAAGTCCGGCAAGGTCCTGGCCATCAATCCCTGGCTGCAGGATCACGCGGCCATGCCCTATAACCTGGACCGGCGGAGCCGGGACATCACCCTTGCCGCCTTCACGCAAAAAGGCATAGAACTGCTGGATAATGAAAACGGCTTTTTCCTGATGGTCGAAGGGGGAAAAATTGACTGGGCCT
Organism: uncultured Desulfobacteraceae bacterium; assembly: GCA_964635265.1. Lineage (GTDB taxonomy): Bacteria > Desulfobacterota > Desulfobacteria > Desulfobacterales > Desulfosalsimonadaceae > M55B175. The sequence goes on along the minus strand of CAZWNV010000023.1, from coordinate 16,582 downwards.
GCCATGCCAATGACGCCAAAACTGCCATCCAGGAGACCCTGGCCTTTGACAAGGCGGTGCAGACCGCCCATGCGTTCTACCGGCAGCATCCGGAGGAGACGCTTGTCGTGGTCACCGCGGATCATGAGTGCGGAGGCTTGAGCCTCGGTGCTGCCGGCACCGGCTACGACATGAATTTTTCCTTGCTGCGCAGCCAGGACGTCTCCTCGTGGAAATTCAGCACGGAAATCCTCGCGGATTTCAAGGCGGGCCCCGACCCATCCTTTGATGCGGTCAAGCCCCTGATCAGCAAACACTTCGGACTGCACTTCGATGGCGCTGCCGGGAACCCGGCGGTACTCAAAAGCCATGAAAAGAAACGCATCCGGCAGGCCTTTGCCCGCAGCATGGCCGGCGAAACAGAAGAATCCGGGGACCCGCGAACCCATCTTTTGTACGGCGGGTGTGATCCGTTGACCGTGACCCTGACGCACATCGTAAACCGCAAAGCCGGCCTGGCCTGGGGCTCATACAAGCATACCGGCGTGCCGGTGGTTACCTCGGCGATTGGAGCCGGCGCGGAAATGTTTACCGGCGCCTACGACAATACCGAGATTGCGGCAAAGATTCTCCAGATCATGGGGCTTGAATCGGAAACCCGCAAGAGCGCCGTCAGGTGAAAGACCGGCAGATCCCGATTGCGGATGGGAGCACTGCAGGGGGAATCAAGCAACGATTTTGGGCATTTTGTTACCGGCAAACCCTGGCGGGAGATTGCGCAGGTCTTTAACGTGAAAGAGGGGGATCTGTTTGCCCTGGCGCTTGTTGCGGCTCTGATCGCGCCCTGGCTGTGCGCAAAGCTGAGAGGCTTGATATAAGTTTATTGTTTCCGCGTCTGTTATCCAAGGTTTTCGCGGGAGCCGCCTTCCACCCGGTTGCGCCCGTTTTGCTTGGCCAGATACATGTAGCGGTCTGCCCGGTTGATCATGGTATTTCTGGAATCCCCTTTCTGCCACGGGGCCACACCCAGGCTTATTGTTACATTGCCGACCCCGGGAAACTGATGCCAGGCGACGGTGTCCCGGATTCTTTCCGCCAATACCCGGGCGCCTTCCGCATCGGTATCCGGCGCGAGGATCAAAAATTCCTCTCCGCCCCACCGGGTGAAGATGTCTACATCCCGGATCGTGTTCCTGGTAATGGCGGCAAGTTTCTGCAAAACCCGGTCGCCAAGTTCGTGTCCGTGGGTGTCGTTGATATGTTTGAAGTGGTCAATGTCGAACATGATAAGAGACAGGGAGCTTTCTATGCGCTGAATCCGCCTGAGTTCATAATCCATGTTTTTGACAAATCCCCATCTGTTCAGGCATCCGGTGAGTTGATCCGTCCTGGACAGCTCCTGCAGTTTTACCAGCGCCCTGGACTTGGCCTTGTTGGCGGACTCGGCCTGCTCCTTGGCCGAGAGCAGCTCGTATTCAGTCATCCGTTTTTCGTGGATTGAGGCGATAAATGAGGAGAAAAGCGAGAGGAAGGAGAATTCCGCATCGGACAAATGGTGGTGCGGCGGATTGACCATGGCCAGCAGACAGTATCGGCCGGCAAGAGACAAGGGCACATAGACCGTGTCTGCTTCCACCCGGATTCCGGGCCGCAGGTCTGCATCCGAAGCCGGCGGATCCACCTCTGTTCCCCAGGCGGCGGAAGTTTTCCAGCCCGCATTCTTCTTTGGCTCCAGCAGGGCGGCTCCCCGGAAGTGAAAGCACTGCTCGCGGAAAAATTCGGTTATGGCCCGGGGAAAGCCCTCTACTGTAGTGGACTGGAGCACGCGGGAGGCATAGGATACGAGGTGGGATAGTACCCTGGAGGTCCACTGGGCCTGCTCTTTTACATCAGACTCCATTTTTTCCTGGACCGCGGAGAAATAATGGGTCAGTCTGCCAAGCTGCACCTGGGCCCTTTCGTTCTCGATCTTCATGAGCTCATTGTTTTTCCGCTCCCGGCGAAAATCGCTGAGCACGTGCATAAGGCATTCATGGCAGGGCTGCAGGTGAAACTCCGCTTCCGCGGGGGCGCTGATATGCCAGAGAGCCGGACCAAGACGCTGCAGGGAATTCCTGCCGTCAGGGGTTAGGACGATGCCGAAAAGCTTTTGGAATAGGTGCGCGAATTGTCGGGAAAAAGCGTCCAGATCCTCGGTGTAGAGAATAAACACGTCCCGTCTCAGGTGCCGCTGGTGCAGCTCCGGGATAACCGTAAAACCCGGCGGAGGCGGGTCTTTGGTGGAAATGCAGTAACGCGGATTCATTGCTTTTCCCCTATGATATTGACCACGTAGGACACATTGTGAAAATAGGGAATGGTATGATGCGTGCCGTTCCAGAAAGGGCCGATTTCGCCGACTGAAACATAACCGGCAAGCGGTATCCGCCTGCCGAGGCTCTCAAAAAGCAATTCCACTTCCCGCGATATCTGCTCTCCCAGAAGCATTTTTCTTGCCCCGCAGCTGACGATGACCGCGCACCTGGGGGTGAAGCCGATATGCCCCATGCCGTCGAGGGCCTCGTTTACCCCGTATAAGATGTCGTCCTTACCGGCGCTGCAGACCCGGACATTTGTTTTGGTATCGATGCCGCCGAAATAGGTGATTTGGCCGGAATCCACATTCATGTCCCGCGGGCTGCGCAAAAGAAAGAAATTGGAGTTGTCTTCCACGTAAGCGGCCAGGGGGACCACCCCGAGTTCGGCTTCCGCGGGCGGCATACCGAACTGCTGATAGATGAAATCAAAAGTGGACATGCCGCTTATCCTGCGGATTACGTTGCCCTCGGCCTCTTCAACAACCCCGGGGCTGCCGAGGGGCTTCCAGCCGCTTGCCGTGTTTATCCGGAAAGCCCGGCAGCCCTTCAGGGCCAGCGAGAGCACCCGTTGCTGGTAGGCCTGCCGGCCGCAATAGATGACGCCTTTCTTGAATTGCCAGTCATCGCCGGTCAAGCCCCCCTGAAAGACTTTCAGCCCGCCGGCGACAAGACCTTCTGTCACCTTGGTGCCGTCACAGGTTAAATCGGTGAAGCAAAATGCCAGATCCGGGGGGCCTCCCAGGTCCTGAACGTTTTGCGCCGCACATTGCCTGGCCGCTTCGTATGGATTTTCCGCTGCGCCTGCCGTCAGGGCCAGGCTGGTTTCGACCGCATCGCCGAAGTTCAGTCCCAGGGCTGCGGCGCCATGAATAAACACGCCGCTGGTCTCGTAAACGCCGTCGCCGGTTCCGCCGACAATCACAGGCAGTTGATCCTCGAAAATATCGCCGATGCCCCCCAGCAGCTCCGAGGGATCGTAATGAATGCTTGTGAACAGGAGCAGAACCTGGGGCTTGATCTCGGCCAAAGCCTCGGCGATTTCCAGGCCGGCTTCGTAGCCGTCGATATTGGAGCTGTACACGGAAGCACAACGCATATAGATCCTCCCTTCTCAAAAAATGCCCCTGCAGAAGGCCCTTTGCCCGCGTTCAGGATTTTCGGCACCCGGCCAGGGGACCTGTGCCGGCAAGGATAAATTCGATCCAGTCAAAGCCCAGGTGCATCAGTTCCGTGTCCCGGCTGCCGATTGCGTCCAGGCGCTGCCGGGCAATGGCGAACCGCTCCAGAAAAGAGCTGTGGAACACGAACTCGCGGAACCGGTCCATGTTATAGGCGGCCATGAAAACCATTTTGACGGCCGGGTGCTCCAGGCCCTGATCTCCCCAGTGATTTCTGCGCAGCAGGGTGTCCACCACCGCCCAGCGGCGGTTGTGCTCAAGAAACGGCTCCAGACCCTGATCCGCAATCCACCCTTCCGCCGTGTGGTAGCGGTCCTGCTCATGACCGCGGCAATACGGGTGGCGAACGATGTAGTACCTGGCGGTTTCATCGGATCGCCCGTCCCGGGAAAGGGCCGGCTCCACGGGGTAGGCCCTGCAGGAAAAGGGTCGGTCCTCGTAAACCGAGCAGCCCTCACTGGTCAGAAACGGGCAGGGCTTTTTCGCGGAATCCGCCATTTTGAGCATTACGTGCGGAAAATAGGGATTATCCCGGATCGCCGTATTGGTGTGCGCATCCAGAAAAGCCTCTGAGTCCATGTTCAGGCTGTGTTTGAGCCGGATGATGTCATAGGGGTACAGGTACATGTCCGTATCGCGGCAGCACCGGGTAAAGCAGGGCACATCCGGATGACAGGCAAAGAAAAAGCCGGTATCCGTGATATCGCTTCGGGTGCCGTATACGACATGATCAGGTTTCTGCGTCATGGGCGCCTCTTCTGCGGTATTTCATTTCCAAAAGATCCATTTCTTCTATACCTTTGCATATTCTGATATACAGGACAAGTTTGTAAAGCACAATGTCCCTTATGATGCGGCAAAGATTAGTAGGAGCAGGAGGGTACGGCATGCAGCGCTTTTACCGGATCCTGGGACTGCCGGGAATGGTTTTTTTGTGTGCGGGATTTTTGTCCGCATGCGGGATTTTCAGCCCCGATTACCAGGACAAATCGGCCCGCACGGCCGAATACGAGCGGCTTCTGGATAGAGGCCGGGACCTCGTCAATGCCCGGCATCATCGACAAGCCCTTGCGGTTCTGGAAAAAGCGGGCGCGTCTGCTCCCGGGCGTCCGGGATGGCTGTATGAGTCAGGCCGGGCGCTTTTTGCCATGGACAGGTTTGACAAGGCTGCAAAGGCCTGCCAGCAGGCATTGCAGAGAAATCCCGCCCATTATGACGCCATGGCGCTGGACTGGGCGGCCCGGCTGGAAACAGCCGGCTGTTCCGGGAAAAGCCGGCAGCGGGTGCGAAGCGAGATTAAAAAGCTGCTTAAAGCGGCGGAAGGGTCTGCGGATGCCCTTTTGGCGGCCTATCAGGGATATGGGTGGCTGGACGATGAAGCCGCCCGGCGGCGGCTGGTTTTCAAACTCGCCCCACTTGCACATTCTGCCTCCGCCCTGACGCGGGAGAGCATTGCCGCCGGGCTTGTTGAGCAGATCATTGGCGCCCGCCATGACCGCGCGCAGCAGAATCGGCTGATGCATGCCTACATCCGGCATTTTCCCGAGAGACGGTTTGTGGAGCACATCATCCGGAAACTGCTCAAAGCCGAGTGGGAAGCCGCAAAAGATCCGCCATCGCCCATGGCCTTTGTCCGTTCCATGCTGCCGGAAAAAGCCCGGGGCAGCCGGGTCCAGACCGGCATCGCCGCGTGGCTGCTCGAACAGGAAATGATGCCGGAAAAAGCCGTGTCCCTGCTTAAGGCGGGCATTGCAGCATTTGATGCCGACTCCCGTGAAAAGCCCCCTTTTTTTGACAATGCATTGTGGCAGGCCGAGCTCAAAAAAGACAGGGATTACCTGCATTATCTCCTGGGGCGCGCGCTGTTCCATGCCGGACAGCCGGCTATGGCCCGGGCGGAGCTTGCTTCCCTGGCCGAGCAGGGCAGGAACCAAAGCGGCATCTATCATTACCTCGGCCGGATTGCCCGGTCCCGGGGAGACAAAGATTCGGCGATTGCCTGTTTCCGTCGGAGCCTGGAAATCGATGACCGGCAGGAGGACACGGAAGATTACCTGGCAGAGCTTCTCCGTAGCGAGCACGGATATGCGGGAGATCCCGGCCGGTATTTCAGCCGGATGGAGAAAAGCGTCCGTTTTGCCGATGTAACCGAATCGGCCGGCCTTGGCGGCTGCAGCGCCAAACGGGTGGCCTGGGGGGACTATAACCGGGACGGGGCCGTGGATCTGCTGCTGGATGGGACCAGGCTGTACCGGAACAATGGAGACGCAACCTTTGCCGACATGTCCGCTGAAGCCGGACTGGCGCACCTGCCGGAGGCAAACGGGGGATTCTGGGCGGATTATGACAATGACGGCGATCTGGATATTTTCCAAATACGTCATGGCAGCAATCGTTTATTGCAAAACAACGGTGCGGGAGCGTTTGCGGATGTGACGGAGGCGGCCTTCGGCGGACCGCTTCCTGAGAGCCCCACGGAAGCTGCTGCCTGGGGGGACAGGGACAATGACGGATTCCTGGATCTTTATGTGGCCAATTATGAGCGAAGCAGTGTCATGCGGGGGCTTGGGACCCCGGACAGGCTCTATCGCAACAACGGCGACGGCACTTTCTCGGAGATCAGTGCCTCGGCGGGTATCCGTCCGGATGAGGCCATGTGCGGCAGGGGCGTAACCTGGAGCGATTTGAACGCGGACGGCCGCCAGGACATCGTGGTGGCCAATTACCGGCTGGATCCCAATTTTTTGTGGATAAACGATCCTGCCGGCGGGTTTACGGACAAGGCCGGCGCCTTTCATGTCCGGGGCCATATGACAGACGGCGCCTTCGGCCATTCCATCGGTCCGGCAAGCGGAGACCTGGATGGGGACGGCGACTTCGACCTGGTGGTCACCAACCTTGCCCATCCCCGCTACATCCAGTATTCGGACAAAACCATGGTGCTCATGAACAGGGGCGCCCCCGTGTTTGGATTTGCATACCGCTATGCCGCATCCGGCATCGCCTTTGAAGAAACCAATGCGGACCCGGCGCTCGCCGATGTGGACAACGACGGGGATCTGGATTTGTATATGACCTCGATCTACAGCGGACGAAACGCCCATCTCTACGAAAACCGGGGCAGAGCCCGGTTTGCCGATATTACCTGGCAGTCCGGCACAAGGGTCAAAAACGCCTGGGGAGCCGCTTTTGCCGATTTTAACAACGACGGATGCATGGATCTTCTGACGGCAAGCAGCGACGGGGTGACCCTGCTGCGCAATGAGTGCGGGCCGGGGCACTGGTTAAAGGTCCTGGTGCGGGACCGCCGCTGCAACCGTTTCGGGGTCGGCAGCATTATCCGGGTTTCGTATGGCGGAGAAGAGCAGGTCCGGGAGGTGTCATGCGGACGGGGCACGGGCAGCCAGGACAGCCCGGCCGTTATATTCGGCCTGGGCTGCTATGACGGGCCTGTCACGGTAACAGCCCGAACGCTTTGCGGAGATAAGCTCGAAGCCCGCCTGGCGCGCCCGGATCAAACGGTTTGGCTGGAGAATTAATTTGATCTGCAAATTTTTCCCGTTACTATAGGTGTAAGCGCTGATCCCCCTGGAAAAGCTTTTTTGAAACCGTGCGGAACGCTTGCACGGAGTGTGCCGCGATGTGGCATGGAGACCATGGACGATCAAACCCTGCGCCAGGCAAAACTCCCCGATGAAATCCTGGAAGCGCAGAAAACCCGCTCTTCTCTTCTTCGCTGGAAGCTTCTCATCTGCGCGGCCATCGGATCCGCAGGACTGGGGTTTACGAGTCAATCCTCCCAGGCCGGCATCGGTCTGCTTGCGCTGATCCCGCTGACATGCGCCTATGTCGATCTGCTCTGCGCCAACCTCAATCTCCGGATGATTATCATCGGCCGATATTTTGCCGATCACGGCGATTCCTATGAAACCTATATAAGCCCCCGCAGGGTGATATTCTGCCTGGAGGACTGGGCGCTTTACGGATCAACCATCATGATCGCATGCCTGCTGATGATGCTTGCGGCCGGGCATTTCGCCTACGCGATATATGCGGGCGCAACCTTAAACGTCTCCCCCGTGTTCGAGTGCTGTCAATGCGTTGCGATTTTCCTCTCTTGCGTGATAACGATTGTCATGACCCGATGGATCGTAAGGGCGTTCCGGATCCTCTCAGAGTGCGGAATACGCGAGATGGATCAGGCCGCATTCCTGCAGCGGCTCGGGGAGCAAGATCTGTTTTTCCGAATGCTTATGAAGATATTCCTGCGGGAGGGCAAAAACGCTAACCGTACACAATGAATCATTGCTGGGGCTTTTGCGCTCCTCCTACTACCGCCGCGATGTCGAGCATCTGCACGGGTTCCTGGAGGAGAACGGCACATTCGGGTTCCGCCGTTTTGCCAACGGATTGTTTCCCGCGGCTCCTTTCGCCGGGGAACAGGATGCGTCCGGATACGGCCATGCCTGGGTGAGGGACAACGTGCATGTTGCCCATGCCCATTATGTTTGGGGGGACAGCGAGGCGGCTGTCCGAACGGCGAATGCCCTGATGCGCTTTTTTCAGGGCCAGCGGCCGCGCATGCAGAAGGTGGCGAAATACCCCCGAATGGCGGAGAACGCGATGAACCGGCCCCACATCCGGTTCGAAGGCGAAACCATGCGGGAGCTCCCGGAGAAGTGGCCCCACGCCCAAAACGACGCCCTCGGATACTTCCTGTGGTTTTACAGCAAGCTGGCGGGCGAGCACCGGGTAGGCTTTGGCGAGGAGGAAAAGCGGTGCATGGCGGATCTGGTCCGCTATCTCCGGGCCATCCGGTATTGGGAGGACCCGGATAGCGGCCACTGGGAAGAGGTGAAAAAGGTGTCCGCCTCCTCCATCGGGGCAGTCGTTGCCGGGCTCAGCGGGCTGCAGCAATTGCTGGACTCCCCGTCAGGCCGGGAAGGCCCGGAAAAAACGCCTGACCGCGCCGACGTGGCCGAGCTGATCGGCAAGGGAAAGGCCGCGCTGGATCAGATTCTGCCCTATGAGTGCCGCGGCCACAAGAACGGCGGGCAGCGGCGCTACGATGCCGCCCTGCTGTTTCTCATATATCCGCTGCGCGTGGTCTCCGGCGCGATGGCGCGCAGCATACTCGGGGACGTCAAAACAAACCTGCAGGGGATAATCGGGATCCGCAGATATATCCGGGACTCCTACTGGTGTCCCGACTATCGCAGCCTCTTTCCGGCTGCGGGGCTGGCAAAGGATTTTTCCGAGGATTTGACACCCCGGGACGCCCATATCACAACCGGCCGGGAGGCCCAGTGGTGCATATTTGATCCCCTTATTGCCTGCATTCACGGCTTGCGCATCATGGGCAATGAAGAATCCGAAGACCGCATCAGTCAGACGCACCACCTGAATCGCGCACTTGGGCAGTTGACCGAAGGCGGCCGCGTTCCGCCCCTGCGGTGCCCGGAGGCCTATTTTCTGGAAGGGGGGCGCTATACGCCCAATGACCAGACGCCTCTTTACTGGACTCAGGCAAACCTGAAGATGGCTTTGCATCGGCAGGGCCTTACAGCCCCATAAGAGGGGTAAGCAAGGGATGGAGAAGACAGCAAAACCGGTTATCCTCTATCCTCGCTGGCTGTCCCCGAAACGGTTTTGCTGCATCCGGAGCTGCATCCAGACCATGTCGAAACAGCGGCCGAATTTTTCCCCTACCGCATGAAAACGCCCGCATTCCCGGAAGCCGTGCTTTTCATGAAATTTGAGGCTCTTCTCGTTTAACGAGGAAATATGGGCAAGGTAATTGGTGATCGCTCTCTGCCGGCCGCGGTTTATCAGCACGTGCAAAAGCCGGGTGCCCAGGCCCCTGCGGGTATGCTCCGGTGATAGAAAGCAGGTCACCATTGCCGTGCTCCGCATCGTTTCAACGGGCCGAAGCGGGCTCAGGTAGCCGAAACCGATGAGATCTTTGCCCCCCTCGGCCACGAGAAAGGGGTGCCAGGGCGCGCTGCGGTGGACTGCCTTGAAAAAATCGCCCGTCACCGGTTTATCCGGATAAGCCGCAAATCCGTTTTCCACATAATAGTTAAAAACGTTCGCGATGCAATGCCAGTCGTGATCGTGAACAGGCCGCAGAGAATACTTCATGGCAGCCCAATCTCCCTTTTTTACTGCAACATCACCCTGAAATAAAACAGCGCCCCGTTTTCCCAGGGAATTTTTTCAAACCCGAATCCAAATTCCCGGCATATCGTCTCCAATTCCGTTTCAAAATACAATTGCCCCCGGATTGTACTTTTGCGCTTGTTACGCTCCGGCACGGGAACACTGCAAAGCAAAAGGGCCTCTCTTTTTTTGAGCATTTACCGCTCCTGCAAGAAGGCCCCGTAATGGATGGCGTCAACAGGGCAAACGTTTAAACAGCGGCCGCAGCTGAAACAATCCGCCGGGAAAGCTTTCCGGTACACGCGCCCCTCTGCCGCCGCCAAAGGGCATGCCTCGATACAGGCACCGCACTGGGTGCACGCCTCCTGGTCGATCCGAACGCGGAAAATGCTGAACCGCTCGGCGATCCAGGAAATAAAACCAAAGGGGCAGATAAACTGGCAGAAAGGGCGATAAACAATGAGCGATCCCAGCAGGGCCAGGAGAATCGTCAGCACTATGCTGATCGTCTCGAAGTGGAGATCGAACAGATTGAAAGGGTTGAGGTAGTGGTAGATTACCGTTCCTTTCCGGCCTCCGACGACTCCGAACAGGAAAAGCAGCATGACTGCAAAAAGGCCGGCGCGGATCGTATTTGTAAGGACAAAGGCGGGCTTGCGTTTTGTGGCGGCCTTGCCGATGGGGATACTGTATAGCAGTTCCTGGAGGGCGCCAAAGGGGCATGCCCACCCGCATACCACTTTGTTGCCGACAACCGCCAGGATGAGAAAGAAGATCAATGCCGCCGCTTTTGCCGCGGGATCCGGATAGAGGCCCACCATGGATTTGAATACCTTGACCGCCCCTTCCATGGGATTCGGCGATTTCCCCAGCAGGAAACCGGCAATGCCCACTGATATCAGGAGCATGAGTATGTAGGGTGTGCGCGGGAACCATTGCCGCCTGTGCCGGGTGCCGGAGCCGTCGGGGCGGCCCAGTCGGGCAAGATATACAACACCTCCGAGAACGAGCGCTGCAAATATATAATACTTGAGCGTGCCAGCGCGGTGGGAGAGGAGGTGCGCGACTGTGTGCTGCAGGGTCTCGGCCTTGACGCCCAGCGCGCTGAGCGGCTTTTTTTTGGAGACCTCCAGGGCGAGACCCAGGTGGCGGGCAAGAGCCTTGCCTGTGACCTGCAGTTGCGGGGCGATCTCGCTTATGGACATATCCACGCTGAAGCCCGTGAATTCCTTTGGCGCTCCATCCGCGTTCATCAGAAACCCGAATCCCGTGATGGCAAGCATGAGGGCGATGGTGCCAAAGAGCCAGAGCCGCTGCTGCATCGAGAGCAGAGAGAACCAGGGATGCACCTTCATATGGAATTCCTGTCTTATGCCGGACGCCCCCTCAGGAGCAGCCGGGTGCTGATTCCAGCAGGTCTTCGAGAGTCCTGCCGATTTCGACTTCGATCTGCACCTTGAAGTCGGCAGCAGCAGCGTAGGCGTCATCGAGGCGCTTGACGAACTGCACGTTTTCCCGGTTGCGGTGCCGAAGCGACCGGAAGCGGTGCTTTAGGCTGACAGCGCGATTGCCTTCGACAAGAAAGTCGACAAGCGGCACGATCCGTTCCTCGTATGTTCGCGGCACGAAGTCGCGTGCGGGCAGACCGAACCGCGAGGCCTCCGCCGCATGGAGCCCAAAGAGGACATGGGAGGCGCAAACGAAGGCGTGCTTCTGGTAACCGAGCGCTGAGAGCAGCAGGTAGCCCTCGACACCGTGCAGGATGGGATCATGGGTCACGTATCTTCCGATATCGTGCAGGAGCGCGCTCGTCCACAGCAACTCGATATCGATTCGGTGAAAAACGGCCAGCGCCCGGCCGACCGCTTCCGCCCCATCCGCCACAGCGCGGCAGTGTTTTGTCCACCCGGCTCCCTGTCCGTATCTGTCGAGTAATGCCAGGGCTGTCTCACGAGAAAGCACGCCGGTTATTCCGGTTCCTTTTTTCCGGAAAGAGTTTGTCATAAAATAGTATAAACGCGTTGTGATAACCGCGTAAAGGGTTAATATGAAAACTGCCCTCCCTTTTCGACTACTTTCCGCCATACGGGTTTCAGCCGGGGCTATGGATTTTGTTTGCGCGGAGGATTTTTTTGTTCTATAAGAGCACCACTTTCAGGACACACTGTCAACAATCAACATTGTTTTCCACCGCAAATTTTACGAGTGCATTATGATGAAAAAAATACAGGTGCTGATGGTCTTGGTTTTAATCATTTCCGCCGTGGCATTGGCGGGCTGCTCCGGGGATGAAGAAGACGGGGAAACCGGAAAAGTACCGGCCTCTGAACGCTCCGAAACAATGGAGCTCCTGGCTATGGTGCCCGAAAACGCCCAGTTCGTCTTCCAGCTTGAATCCCTGGAAAAATTCTACGGGCAGTTTGCTGTTCCCCAAAACGCAATAATGGGAGTTGCCCTGAAAGAAAAATATCTCGAGCGGATAAAAACAGCACTGGGATTTAACCCGTTGAATGTGGAAGAGGTCAGACAAACCGGTTTGAATCTTGAGAAGCCCTTCTGCCTGGCAGGAACCAATATGAGAATCAATCCGGAAGACAAGCAGGGAATCGCGTTTGATGTGCTCGGCCTGCTGCCTGTCTCTGACGGCGCTCATGCATTGGAGACGATCCGCTCCGCCTTCCGGAAGAACAATATTGTTTTTGTAGGAACCGAAAAAGACGGCGTGTCCTTTATCAAATGGCGCAGCAGGGAAGAAAAAGGCTGTCTTGCCGTTAAAGAGCAGTATCTTTATATGGCGATAAACTCACAAAAAGATTCCCAGGTGTTTCTGCAGTCCGTTATCGAAAACAAATCTTCCTTGACCAATGCAAAAGCCTTCCGGGATGTCGCATCCGAAACGGACTTAACCGGGGGGCTTCTGTTTTATGTCAATATTGCCGACATGGTTGAAGCAAATTCAAATCAGTTAAGACAGGCCGTGCACGGCCGGTCGGCGCAGGCAGCCGATACACTGGAGTCTCTCAGGCAATATTCTTCCGCCGCCGTGACCGTGGATCTGGACAGCCCGGATCTTGCGGTTAACTCAACTGCAGCCCTGGTTGACGATCATGAGATGAAAAAGCTCTGGGGAGAGGATTTTGTAAACCGGCAAAAGCTTTTGCGCATCCCGGAACCAGCAGCCCTGCTGCTTTCCTTTGGCGCCGATATAAAGGGATACTATGAAATGATCAATACCATGACGCCGCCGAAACAGGAAAAATCCATAAAAACCCGCGTGGAGGCTGTTAAGGAGGAGACCGGCATTGATGTTGAAACCGAGCTGCTGGATAACCTGAGCGGGAGCATCAACCTGGGAGTATACGACGGGGCCAGCATAACGATTCTCAATTACAACGCTCTTTTTACCGCAGGGATCAGGGACGAAAACCTGATGGAGCAGGTAATTGACAAGGCAATCAAACTGTTGCCCCCTAACAAGCAGGCCATGATAAGTCGTCAGAAGGTGGGCGGGACAAATGCCTATGTTGTCAATTCCGGGATAATACAGATGTATGCCGGTATTGATGACAATAAGGTGGTACTGGCTTCAGGGAAACCCATTTTTGAAAAAGCCCTGAAGGCAGAGAAAGATAAAGGGTTCGCTCAGAAACTGACTGACGAGCGGTTAAAAGACTGCCTCATGAGCAAGCAAAACATGTTTTATTTAAACATTGACGAAGGGGTGAAGACAGCAAATAATCTGGCCATGTTTCTTGCAGAACCCGCGGGCGGTGTACAGAAATTTAAAGACAAGCTGGATGCCGCAGGCAGGTTCGAGTATGTTCTGGCCTCCAGCAAGCTTGCTGAGAACACGATAACCTCCCGATTTATTGTTAAAACCCGCTTCAGCAAACCCTTCTTTCGCGAACTGGCCCACATGATCGATGAATTCCAGCCGGAGGCGAACTGACCAGTTTTTTCCATGTCCTCAAATGATTCTTTCCAGCAGCCGGACCGCGTTTTTCATGGCAAGTTTGCTGCTCCTGTACAGATGGCTGAAGGATTTGAGGGATTCCAGCGGATTGCGGGCGAGCAGGGACATTATTTCCCGGGAGTTCATTTTTCCGTCAGCATTGATGATGTTTTGGAAAATCCTCGTGCGATCATCCGCCGTATCAGAAACGCCTTTTATAATATAGCAGGTGACCCCCTTATTCCCTGCGCCTTTTAGTAAAGCGGCTGCTTCCATGTCGGCAATATCCGCATTATACGTACTCCTGCAATAGTGTCTGCGCGCCCGGGAGACGGCGGGTTGAGCGACGGAAATCAATGTTGACCGCCGATGCAGGCGCAGGGAAACACAAGACCGGGGCTCGGAGGCAATTAACGAAGGAGCGTATTCGGCACCATCGCTTTCCCGGACCACCCGGTCAACCAGGGCGACATCTCCGCTCAGGTAATCCGGGTTGAGCGCTCCGCCCGTGCCGATGTTAATCACCGCATGAATTGGCAAACCTTTTGTGCTTATTTCGGCATATGCTCTTTCTGCATTCGGCAGTCCCATACCGGTTTTTATCAGCAGTATCTTTTTGCCGCCCAATCTCCCGGATATGCATGCAATATTGGCTTGCCCCGCAGATGCGGGCTGGGAGACGGCCCTTTTGACCAGATGATATTCCAATGAAGTGGCGGCAAATACCGCAATACAAGGTTCCATATATCATATTTTTTCCAGCATGTAGCTTGTAGAGCCCAGGCCCCGTTTCTCCGCTTCCGCGATATAGGGGACATCCGTGATGGATCTGCCGGCAAGCTTTTTTTCACCGGCGTTTTTCAGCAGAACAAATCCGTAACCATCCAGAGCCACCGGGTCAGATCCGCAAAACAGGGTTCCGCACTTTGCCGCAAAGCCCCCGTATTTTTTTTCGTTTGCGCCTAGCAGCACTTCCACTGCATCAACAATGAAAAAGTCAGGTCTTATGAGGGTGTTGATATCCGCGATGGCTGTATTGATCCTGTTGAGCAGGTGGAGCTTCAATCGGTCCATATTGGCAATAAAGGCAAACTGGTTTTTGAGTGCGCAGCTCATCTTTACACTTTTTAGCACATGCGATTTTAAAACCGGCAGGGAAATCTGGTAATCGCAGGCAAAAGGCAGCCTGTAGATTCTGTATGGATACCGCAGTGCACTGTTTGGAACGGTTTTTTTGGGAAAGTTTCGGAAATGGAAGAGCGGAACGCCGTGTCTGCGGCAGACCTCGAACAAACGGGTTTTCCGCAGCATGTTTTCCCCGCGCTCAAGGGACGGGCCGTCTGCGACATAAATATTTTTGCCGCATTCCTTCAGCAGGCGTATCAATTCTTCCAACAGGGCGGGATGGGTGGTGGCGGGATAGGGATCCGCGGAGACAAGGTTCGGTTTAATCAAGATATTCTGCTTTGCCGCGATATCACTGCGGATCAGGTTTGCCGCCTTGCGGGCAAACTCCTTTCTCTCGCCTGCTGCAGAATAATAAACCGGCATGGGCAAAGCGTCCGCCTGGAGATTTTGTGTAATATTTTTTAATTAACCATGGTACCCGTTTTGACGCAGGCAATACCTGGATCTTTCCCTTTTCCATCAGAATCCGGTTCTGGAGCGGTAGGTCCTGGAGAAAAAAGTGGACTGCCAGAACTGCCGGCTGATCAGAAGCCCGGCGTTGCTGAACACGAAATCCGGCAGAATGTGGTACCAGCGGTATCCCTGCGAACGGTAATAGCTGCGGCACAAATGTTGGAACCCGAGTTGTTCGGCCGCCGCCAAAGCCGCATCCCGCTGGCACCGGGATCTGAGAAACGGTCTTAGAATGCGCTGGTCAAATCCATGGGTGAACAGATTGTCCTTTACCCGCTTGTAACTCTGAAATCGGGATCGGGCGTCAAGCTGGGAGAGGATCGGGAGGCTGACCAGAAACGCAGAGAGGATCGTATCAAAAATCGTATCCGCCGCCGATTCCGTTCGAAATTCCAGCAGTCCCGGGGCAAGCCCCGCCAGTACGGCAAGCTCCAACAGGGTAATGACATGGAGCAGCCGGCCGGCCCTCAGATAGGCATGGAAGAGGCAGCATTTTTGGACGTTCAATTCATCTCCAGTTTTTTCGCCAGCAGCTCCTGCGCGATCTTCGGGTTGGCCTTTCCGCCCGAGGCCTGCATCACCTGCCCCACGAGAAATCCCAGGGCCTTCTTCTGGCCGCCCTGAACCTTGGCCACCGCATCCGGCTGCTCTTCCAGCACCTTCTCGACCAGGGACTCAAGCTCGGCGGAATCGGAGACCTGGGCATAGCCCCGCTCGGCAACGATCTGCTCCGGGGATTTGTCACTGTCAAACAAAAGCCCCAAGACCTCGCGCGCCGCCTTGGCGTTGATCTCGTCTTTTGTGAGCATCTTGAGCAGTCCCGCCAGCCGGGCAGGGGTTACCGGCGTTTGGCCGAGTTCCTGTTCCCGTTCCCGGACGGCAGGCATCAACTGGGTGGTGAGCCAGTGCATGGCGGTGCGCGGGGCGACGCCTTCCGCAATCAGTGCCTCGAAGTAGACGGCCACCTCCGGATCCGAGCTCAAAAACACTGCTTCCTCGCCGGAAAGCCCGTGCCGGGCGACAAACCGTTCGGCCCGGGCCGCCGGCATTTCCGGAAGGCGCGAGCGCAGTGCCTCGATATATTCGGGTGAGAGCTCAATGGCCGGCACTTTCGGATCCGGTACGCACGGGCCCTCGAACTTGGCGCGCATCATGACCGTGGCCTTCTTGTCCGGATCCCAGAGCCGGGTATGGAGCACCACTGCCTCTCCCGCCTTCACGGCCGCACTCTGCCGGCCGATCTCATAGGCGATGGCATCGCCTACGTGGCGGACGGAGTTCATGTTCTTGACCTCCACCTTGGTGTTCATCTCCCC
>CAZWNV010000022.1:0-25997 GCA_964635265.1 uncultured Desulfobacteraceae bacterium | reverse complement strand
AAAAGTTCAAGCCCCTTTAAGATCGGGGGGCGTCGCAAATCCCGAGGAATGCAGCACAACGAAGATATTGGACTTTTTCAAAGCCATCAAGCCTTGTATATCATAAAAAAAAATCCACAGGATGTCAAAATCCCCGCCGTCCCGGACTGTGGCTACACGCCGGGGAGCAGAGGCTTGCCTTTTGGGCAAAGCAGTGATACCCATCACTTTTCCCGATGCATAAACAACCGCGGCGCCCTGCGCATGATTTTTCAGCGCCTTCACTTCAGAATGGAGATCGCGCGGATACATTCTGCCCATGCCCCGGAGGGAATGACCCCATGAGAATATTTGACAGCCACTGTCACTTGAATCTCGACGCTTACGCGAAAGACCTGCCCGACGTAATCGAACGGGCAAGAAGGGCCGGCGTGGAAGCGATGATGATCGTCGGCATTACAGTGGAACAATCCCGCCAGGCGATCCAAATCGCGGAGCAGTTTTCCGGCTGTTACGCTTCCGTCGGAATCCACCCCCATGACGCCGATTCCTGTTCCGAAGAACAGTTAAATATCTTACAGGATCTTGCCCAATCCGGCGTGGTCACGGCATGGGGAGAGACAGGGCTGGATTTTAACCGAATGCGTTCTCCGCAAAAGACCCAGGAAAAATGGTTCGTCAGGCAGATAGAAACCGCGGCGGAACTCGGTCTTCCGCTTATATTTCATGAGCGCGACTCCGGGGGCCGGTTTCTGGAAATCCTGAACGCCCATTACGGCAGCAGCCAGGGCAGAGGCGTGGTGCACTGCTTCAGCGGCACGCA
The DNA here is from genome assembly GCA_964635265.1 of uncultured Desulfobacteraceae bacterium. GTDB lineage: Bacteria > Desulfobacterota > Desulfobacteria > Desulfobacterales > Desulfosalsimonadaceae > M55B175. The sequence goes on along the minus strand of CAZWNV010000022.1, from coordinate 25,195 downwards.
CGAGGAGCTTGCGGCCTACCTGGATATGGGTTTTTTCATCGGCATCACCGGGATTCTGACCATGGAAAAACGGGGGGAGACACTGCGCCGCCAAGTCCGGGAAGTGCCCCGGGAACGCATGGTGATTGAAACCGACGCCCCTTTTTTGGCGCCGGCGCCGGAGAAAAACCGCAGCCGCAGAAATGAGCCGGCTTTTGTCCGCAGTGTGCTGGAAAGGCTTGCCTCAGAACTCGGCACCTCCCCGGAGAGCCTCGCGGAGATCCTCTGGCAAAACACCTGCCGGCTTTACGGGATCCCGCAATGAAAAAACTCCTACAGTGCATTGTAGAAACCATGAACCACAAGCAGACAAAACGGAGCACGATTTCATGAAGCTTGGTATTATCGGCCTGCCGGTCAGCGGGAAAAGCACCGTCTTTGAAGCCCTTACCCGGGAGTTTGCCCGTTCCGAAGACAAAAGCGAAGACCGGCTCGGCACCATTGACGTCCCGGACAGCCGCATTGACGCGCTGAGCCGGATGTATAGGCCCAGAAAAACCATTTACGCCCAGGTCCAGTATTTTCTGCCGGGCAAAGGCGGCCGGAAAAAGGATGGGGAAAAGACGGATGCCGGCTGGACCGCGGTGCGCGACATGGACGCATTGATTCATGTGGTGCGCAACTTCCGGATGTTCGGCCGTAACGCTCCCGGCCCGAAGGAGGATTTTGCCCGGCTGGACCAGGAACTGATCCTCTCCGATCTGGCAGTTGTGGAAAAACGGCTGGAGCGGATGGAGGCGGAAAGCAAAAAGGGAAAGCCCCCGGATCCGGAGGAGCGCAGTCTCCTGGAAAAAGCCCGCGGCCTCCTGGAAGCGGAAACACCGCTGCGGCGGGACCGAAGTCTGGCTTTGGCACCGCAGCTGCGGGGCTATGCCTTTCTCTCGGCCAAACCCGTGCTGGTGCTTTTCAATAATGAAGACGAAGACACGGCACCACCCCAGGCGGGTGACGGGCTTGACAGGGAACAGTGCCTGGTGATCCGGGGCAAACTGGAGCATGAACTGGCGCAGATGAGCGATGCAGAAGCTGCTGATCTGCTGGCCGAATTCGAAATAGCAGCTCCCGCAACAGACCGGGTGATCCGCAAGTCCTACGAGGTCCTCGGTCTTGTCTCTTTTTTTACCGTGGGCGAAGACGAGGTCCGGGCATGGACCATACCGGAAGGCACGGCGGCGGTCGAGGCGGCCGGCGTTATCCATACCGATATCCAGAAAGGCTTTATCCGTGCAGAGACCGTCTCCTACGAGGATCTTATGGCGGCGGGCTCCATGAATGCGGCCAAAAAAAATGCCACCCTGCGCCTGGAGGGCAAAACCTACGAGGTAAAAGACGGGGATATCATTAACTTCCGCTTCAATGTATAGCCCCTCCCGGAATCTGCTGGTTCGGCTGCCGCCGGGTTTGACAGCAAAAGCTGCGCCGTTAATTTTCGTGCAGATCCGAACAGGGTTCCCTGGAGCCCGGAACGCTGCAGCAATAAGGGGAGGTTCAAATGGCGCGAATAGCGGTTATTATTGACAACGGATTTGAGGACTCGGAATATACCCAGCCGGCGGAGGCCTTTGCAGAAGCGGGCCATGAGCTTGTCCATGTTGGTCTTACAGCCGGCAGCACGGTACACGGGAAAAAGTCCGCCACGCCGGTGGCCATTGATGTGGCCCCAGCGGATACGGATGCCGGGCGATATGACGCCTTGCTGATTCCGGGCGGCTATTCCCCGGACCATCTGCGTGCGGATCCTGCCGCCGTATCCTTTGCGAAGGCCTTCATGGATGCCGGCAAACCCGTATTTTCCATATGCCACGGGCCGCAGATTCTGATTACAGCGGATAAACTGAGGGGCCGCACAGTCACCGGCTACCGCTCCATCGTCCAGGATATCAAAAACGCCGGGGCGGCTTTTGTGGACCAGGAAGTTGTAGAGGACGGCAACCTGATTACCAGCCGGGATCCGGGCGATCTGCCCGCATTTATCGAGGCCTCGCTGAAAAAACTGCAGAGCGCCCAAGCGCCCTAGCAGCCCTGTTTGGCCGCTTTTTCAAGAAACCGGTATTTCTGGAGGGCCTCCACGATTCCGCCGGCACAGGCTTGTGTGGCAAAATAAATATTTTTGGCGTTTTTCAGGGAATCGAGCTCGGGGCTGTAATTGCCTACCACTACCCCCCGGGGCTCGCCCCGCAGCATTTCCTCGTCATTTCCGGAGTCGCCGCATATCAACAGATTGTTCAGGGGTATCTCCCATTTATAGCTCAGATAGCGGATGGCCTTGCCCTTGGAGGCCCTGTAGGGGATGATGTCCAGGTACTTCTCATGCGAGTAAATCAGCGTGTATCGGCAGCGGTTTTTCAGTAGCATATCATGAATGCTTGCCAGCCGGTCCTTGCCGGGGTGCATATTGTAGCTTACCTTGAACCGGCGCTGACCGGCCTCCTCCTGGTACTCCAGAAAATCAAAGCCCGACAGCAGTTCCACGATTTTTTCCCGATCCCACTGGCTGGCGATATGCGCCTCCCAGCCCCGGTCGTAGTGCAGATCCGGGCCGTAATAGATTTCGGTTCCCACCGAGGCGACCACGATATCCGGCTGCGGGACACCATGCTCGGCAAGCCTGGCAGTTGCGGAGGAAACGCTCCTGCCCGTGGCAACACCAAATCCCATCCCTTTCCGGTAGTCCTTGAGGATTTCAACGAGCTCCGGCAGGCGCTCGTTGACCTCACCTATCAGGGTATTGTCGATATCCGTGATCAAAAAGCGGTTCAGGCAGGCCAGCCTCCTGCCGATGGGCGTTGTCTCCCGCTCCTTTTCCTCGAGCCCCCCGCTGCTGGCGGCAATTTCCGCCAGCGCCCTGGTGTAGGTGGCGGCATGGCTGTCCCAGGTATAATAGTTGCGGACATTCATGATCCCGTTTTTGGAATACTGGACCCACAACTCCTCATCGGTTATAATGGTCTTGAGTGCATTCTGGATCTCGGCCGTATTGGTGGAGTCCACCAGAATGCCGTTCTCACAGTTGCTGATAATATCGCGCGGACCGCCGTCATTTGTGGCCACGATCGGCAGGCCCGTGGCCGAAGCCTCCAGCAGGGTGAGGCCGAAAGGCTCGGTCAAGGCGGGATTTACGAAGACACCGCGCTTTTCCGCGGCTATGCGGTACAGCTCAGGGACCTCGTACTCGATGTCATGCTTCTTGGGAATCGCCATCCGGCCGTAGAGGTCGTACTTGTCCATCAGCAGCAGCATCCGGGTCAGCACCTCCTGCTCATTCTCCTCCATCTTGTCGATATCCTTGCGGATGCCGGCAAAGATGGCCAGATTGGCCATGGTCTGCAGCTCCTGGTCCTCTCCGTAGGCCTGTACCAGCCCGGAAATATTCTTGCGCTTGTCCGGCCGCGAAAGCGCAAGGATCAAGGGCTTGTCCGGATACATCAAAAAACGCGAAAGCTCCCGCAGCAGCGAGGCCTGGGAATACACCTCGATTTCACTCTTGTCGTGCTCGGGCAGCCTGTCATGATAGTAGGGATAGAACCGGTTGATATCGATGCCGGGTGGAATAACACGGTATTCGGGAATTTCTGCATTATCGTAGAGCTTGTACTGCTCGGTGATCTCCTGGTTTGTGCTGGTTACAATGATATCGGCACTCTTGATCACCTCTTCTTCAACCGCTATCCGGTGGTCGATTTTGTACTTCTTGATAATCTCATCTTCACTCATGCCGTCGTTTAGCAGCTTCTGGCGCTTGGAACGGCCCATGGAATGACCGGTAAACACCAGGGGCAGCGCAAAAATCTTGGCCAGTTCCATGGCCACGTAGCCCGCGTCCGCATAATGGCCGTGGACAATGTCCGGGACCTGTTTTTCTTTCTTGATAAACTTGACCGTTTTGTCCACATATTCATCCATGTACGGCCACAAAAGCTCCTTGCGGATATATTTCAGGCCGCCGCAGCGGATACGGACGATCCGGAACTTGTCGTTGACCCGCTCCACCTGCCTGCCGTAGTCCTCGGAAACTTTTTTGTCGCGGATCTGACGGGTAAAAAGGTCCACCTGGCGGACCTCGTCGCGGCGGCTCAAATGATTGGCCAGCTCGACAACATACTTCACCTGCCCGCCCGTGTCTGCATCCCGGCCCAGTTCCAGATTCTCTGCGCGCACCAGACCATGAATGCTGAACATCTGGATATAAAGGCCGTGCTGCTCAGGCATTTGCATCACCCTCGATCATATTCCTCATATGCTGATAAAAAGCGGCGTCCTCCGGCACAGCGCCTTCAATACGACAAATGCTCGCGGAAAAAAGCGTGGCAAGCGAGAGCATCCGCTGCGGATGCCAGTGTTTCAGCCAGCCCAGAGCCAAAATCGCTGCATAGGCATCGCCTGCGCCCACGGTATCCACAATCGGATCCACGTTCTGGGCGGAAACCGAGAAATGCTGCCGGTCATCGAGGAAGAGTTCACTGCCCTCGCTTCCCCGGGTAAGGGAAAGCGCCCGGATGCTGTATTGCTGCATCAGCGTAAAAATCCGGGCCTCGCCCTGGTCTCCGCTGTCGACCATTTCACGGCTGATGTAATCGAGTTCTTCCTCGTTTAACTTGACGATGTCCGCTCTCCTGAGACTGTGATGAATGACTTCGGGCTGCCGGGTTCCCTGCCTGAGATTGGCGTCATAAAAACAGGGCACTTCCGGATCCAGGCCGTCGAGAAAAGTCTGCAGGCGGGAGAACCCCTGCCGCGTGCGCTGTATCAGGGTGCCGAAATAAATCATCTCCGGTTGCTGCTTTAGGGGCGCGCAGGCGGTAAAATCAATGTGATCGTAGGCGACATCCTCCATGATGGCAAAATGCGGGGTGTTTTCCTCGTCAAAAGAGACCTGGACCTGCCCTGTTGCGTGGGCCGGATCCGTTTGAATGTCATCGGCACGGAACTGATTGTGTTTCAGCATGGAAAGAATTTCCTCGCCATAAGCATCTCTGCCGATCCTGGACAGAAACCGCACCGGAACGCCCAGGTTTTTCAGGTGGTAGGCAAAATTGAACGGAGCTCCTCCGATGCGTTTATAGTCGGGAAAAATATCTACCAGCAGTTCACCGATAACAAAGACCAAGGCCACCTCCCCTTCTCTGAAAAACACATGGGATCTTTTATTAAACTAAATCTCAACGCCTGGGAAATCAAACCGAATGAGCAGAGACTTCCTCTTTGAGCAGGCAACAGGCAATTTTGTATTCCGGGCGTCCGTCTCTGCTGTAGCTCAGGTTGCCGGGCTGTACGAGCTTGTTCATGACGCAGCCTTCGGGAATTTCCAAAGAGAATAAATCCTTTTCATTGACCGGCCCTGTCTGCTGCAGACGGTCCCCCTCAATCACCAGGCTGTGCAGGGGGTAATCCTCGCACAAGGGGCACCGGTAAACACGGCCGTTGGGGAAAATAAAGTAGTTTGCTGCTACCCGGCCGGCACATTCAAAGACTTCCCCCGGATCCAGGAATACCCTGGGATAGGTAACCACAATGCCGGAGGCGGCGACTTTTTCGGCAACATCAGGAATCCGGGACATCCAGGTGCTGCGATCGAGCTGAAGGACGCCTTTTCCCGGCTCAGCGGATTTCCCCCGAATGCCTATGACCTGGATAAAAAAACGATCCACGCCGAGATCCTCCAGCAAGGGCGGCATCATTTCAAGCTCCCCAATGTTTTCCCCGCTTACCGTATAAATGAGACTGGTCCGGAAACCCCGCCGGACCGCCGAGCGGATACCGGATATGCAGGTTTCATAGCACCCCCGGCCGCGAATCCGGTCATTGGTCTCCGCAGTTGCCCCGTCGAGGCTGAAGCTTATGAAATCCACATCCGCGGGGGTTACCTTATCCAGGATATCGTGGAACAGATAGCCGTTGGTATCTATGGTAATGGAATCATAGCCCAGTCTTCGGGCCGCAAAGATAACCTGATCCAGCCGCGGATGCAGGGTGGGCTCGCCGCCGAGCAGGATCAGGTTGGCTTTTTCGTGGCGGCCGGGGAAGAGCCCCAGCCATTTCTCTATGGTATCGGCGGTAAGGGTCTCGCTGCCGTGCTGGGCGGGATTGATATAGCAATGCCGGCAATTGAGATTGCAGCGGGTGAGAATATGGAAAAAAACATTGACCGCATTCCTGGAAAAGGCAACCGTTTTCTGCATGAATGATCCTAGCGGGCCGGCAAAACAGTTCACTCTGCCTTGCTTTTCTGCAGTTCCTCGATGCTTTCTTTGGCTTTAATCAGTTCGTCGTTGGTTACGCGGAGCCGCACAGAGATGTATTCCGCAAATATCCGATACAGAAGCAGCAGAAAATCGAGTTTTTCATCGCGTTCCTTGACCCCTGCCAGGCGCCCCTTGGCGGAAGTATCCACACACAGGCAGATGGTATGGCCTTCCGCGTACACGGAGGCCGAACGGGTCATGCTGTCAATGATCCGCATCTCACCGAAGATTTCCCCAACCTGGTGGATGCGCCCGATCTCGATCCCGTTTTTTTTGATCCGAAGCTTGCCGGACAGCAGAAAATAGAGCCAGGGATCCTTGTCGCCTTCCCGGATAATCAGCTCTCCGTCCTCATATTCCCGGATTTTGCTTAGCCGCAGCAGCTTGGAGAGCGAGCGGGTCTCAAATTCCTTGAGGCCTGGAATGGTCAAAAGCTTTTGAATATTCTGGACATTGTCCTTCAAATACTTGGATTCGATCATCTGCGGCCCCCGATACACTGCCCGGTCAAAACGGCTGACGCATTCGCTGCCAAAGGACGGGCTGAGCCCCAACCCGTCTGCGGCATACGCTACTGTACTGACGCCAGGCACATCTTTCCTACATTTTCGTCAAATTCTACCGGATAAGCGCCATCAAAGCAAGCCTTGCAGAAATTATTTTCGGGATCCGGGACTGCCATGGCGCCGAGCAGGCCCTGCAGGGAGAGATAATGCAGCGAATCCAGATCCAGATAGGCGCGCAGCTCCTCCAGGGTTTTTCGGGCTGCGATCAGTTCCCCGCTCGTGGAAAAATCGATCCCGTAATGACAGGGATATTTATGCGGCGGGCAGGAAATACGCATGTGAATCCGCCGGACCCCTAGTTCCCGCAGAGTCTGGATGCGGGTTCGGGCAGTTGTTCCCCTGATGATAGAATCTTCTATGAGGATAATATCCTTTCCGACAAGCAGTTCCTTGACCGGATTCAGCTTCATTCGCACGCCGAAATCCCGCATGGTCTGCGAGGGCTGAATAAAGGTGCGTCCCACATAATGGTTGCGGATCATGGCCAGGTCAAAGGGAATCCCGGATTCTTCTGCATAGCCCAGGGCCGCATAAATGCCGGAGTCGGGAAACGGCATCACCAGATCCGCATCTGCCGGGGCCTCCCGGGCAAGCTGGCGGCCGTGTTCCTTGCGCATCTGATAAACATTTTTGCCGAATATGGTGCTGTCCGGACGGGCGAAATAGATATACTCAAAAATGCAGCAGGTCCGCCGCACCTGCTGATGGGGCCGGAGTGAGCGGATGCCGGAGGCATCGATAATGACAATTTCTCCCGGGTCCAGCTCCCGGAGGCATTCCGCCTCCACAAGATCCAGCGCACATGTCTCTGATGCGAACACATACGCACCATCCGTCATGCGCCCCAGGCACAGGGGACGGAACCCATTGGGATCCTTTATCCCCACCAGAGCGCCGCCGCTTGTCAAGAACACCATGGAATAAGCGCCTTTCATCCGCCGCACGGCCCTGGCAAGCGCCTCCTCAAAGCCGCAGCCCAGGTTCCGGACAAACAAATGAAGAAAAATTTCGCTGTCCATGGTGGTTTGAAAGATTGCACCGGCCTCTTCCAGTTCGCGTTTTAACAGATGCGCATTGACCAGGTTCCCGTTGTGGGCCACCCCATAGGATTTGCCCTTGTGCGTCACCACGAAGGGCTGGGCATTGACGGGCACCGAGTCCCCGGTGGTGGAGTAGCGCACATGACCGATAGCACTGTAATCGCCGTCCAGCCACTCAAGACTCTCCGTGTCAAAGACCTCCGGGACCAGCCCCATCCCCTTGTGACAGTCAATGCTTTTGTTCCTGGACACCGCGATGCCTGCACTCTCCTGACCCCTGTGCTGCAGGGCGTAAAGGCCGAAATACGCGAGTTTCGCCGCCTCCCGGTGCCTGGAAATCCCGAAAACGCCGCATGCCTCCCGCGGACCTGCTGCGGGCGCAGCCGCAGCGGTTTTATCCATGCGTATCACAATATCTCATCCTGCTTTCTGCCATAATTTGTTTACTGCTGTCGGTGATAGGCCTGCAGCGGCTTTACGGAAAGGGCCTGCTGCTTGAGTGCGGCAATCCCCCTACTCATGGCTTTTGCCCCGGCAATGGTGGTGGCATAGGGAATATCGAGTCTCAGGGCCGCCCGCCGGATCATGTACCCATCCCGCCGGGTCCTGTCGCCTGTTCCCGTGTTGATCACCAGTTGAATCTCGCGGTTTAAAATGGCGTCCACCACGTGGGGCCGGCCGGCGGACATCTTGTTGATGGTCTCGCTTGCAAGTCCCTGCTCGCTTAGAAAGGCGGCGGTTCCCCTGGTGGCCAGGATCCGGAAACCGATCCGCCGGAACTCGGCGGCGACGGGCAGAACCTCGGCTTTATCACTGTCCTGCACGCTGATAAAGACAACGCCCTCCGCCGGCAGATGCTGCCCCGCCCCGATCTGGGCCTTGGCATAGGCGCGGCCGAATTCCGTGTCAATGCCCATGACTTCACCGGTGGACTTCATCTCCGGGCCGAGCAGGGTGTCCACATCCGGGAACCGGTCAAAGGGCAGCACGGCTTCCTTGACCGATACATGCCGGGGGCCCCTCTCCTCTGTCAGGCCCATGGCATCCAGCCGCTCGCCTGTCATCACTCTGGTGGCGATTTTGGCGAGCGGCAGGCCGGTGGCCTTGCTCACAAAGGGGATGGTCCGCGAAGCCCGGGGATTTACTTCCAGCACAAACAGCTCCCCTGCCTTGATTGCGTATTGGACATTCATCAGACCGCATACGCCCAACTCCTCTGCCATCGCCTTTGTTGCCGCACGAACAGAGGCCATTTCCGACGCGGTCAATGTATACGGCGGCAATACGCAGGCGGAATCGCCGGAGTGCACCCCCGCTGCCTCGATATGCTCCATGATCCCGCCGATCAGCGTCGTTTCCCCGTCTGAAACCGCATCCACATCCACCTCAACCGCATCCTCCAGGAACTTGTCTATCAGAACCGGATGATCCGGGGAGGCCACAAGCGCCATACGGGTAAAATTCTTCAGGGTTTCGGCATCGTAAACAATCTTCATGGCGCGCCCGCCCAGCACGTAGGAGGGCCGTACTATCACCGGGAACCCGATCCGCTCGGCTGCCAGCAGCGCCTCGTCGACCGTGACCGCCGTATCGTTGGGAGCCTGTTGAAGCCCCAGCTTATGCAGCATCGCCTGGAACTGCCTGCGATCTTCAGCGCGCGCGATGCTATCGGGATGGGTTCCGATAATCGGAACACCCGCCTCCATAAGGCCCAGCGAGAGGTTCAAAGGTGTCTGGCCGCCAAACTGCACGATCACTCCGTCCGGCTTCTCGGTTTCCACGATGTGGAGCACGTCCTCGTGGGTCAGCGGCTCGAAATAAAGCTTGTCCGAGGTGTCGTAGTCCGTGCTCACCGTTTCGGGATTGCTGTTTACCATGATCGACTCGATGCCGAGCGCGCCCAGGGCAAAAGCGGCATGCACGCAGCAGTAGTCGAACTCAATCCCCTGACCGATGCGGTTGGGGCCGCCCCCAAGGATCATGATCTTTTTCTGACCCGAGACCCGGGCTTCACTTTCGGCTTCATAAGTGGAATAATAATAGGGTGTGGCTGCTTCGAATTCCGCCGCACAAGTATCCACCAGCTTGTAGACAGGGCGGATGCCCATACGCTTGCGCCGCTTCCATACGGCTTTCTCCGAAACGCCTGTGAGATGGGCTATTTGGGCATCCGAGAAACCACAGCATTTGGCCCGCAGCAGCAGCTCCGGGGCCGGCTCCGGGGCCTGTGCCGCGATTTCGCGCTCCGTTTCCACGATCCCGCCCAACTGGTGGAGAAACCAGGGGTCTATCCCGGTAAGCGCATGCATGGTTTCCACGGACATGCCGGCCAGAAAGGCGTAGCGCAGGTAGAACAGGCGGTTGGAGGTGGGCCTGGCCAGGAGCCGCTCGACCTCATCGCCTTTCCCGGGCCGCCCCTGCCCGTCCAAATGATCCCTGCCGTCCGCCCCGAATCCGCATCTGCCGATTTCAAGGGAACGCAGCCCCTTTTGCAGCGCCTCTGCAAAAGTCCGGCCGATGGCCATGGTCTCGCCCACCGAGCGCATGGAGGTGGTGAGCACGTCTTCTGCCTCGGGGAACTTCTCAAAAGTCCAGCGCGGAATCTTCACCACGCAATAGTCGAGAGCCGGTTCGAAGGAGGCCACGGTTTCGCCGGTAATATCGTTGGGCAGCTCATCCAGGCTGTAGCCGACAGCCAGCTTGGCCGCGATTTTGGCGATGGGAAAGCCCGTGGCCTTGGATGCCAGGGCGGAACTCCGCGATACCCGGGGATTCATCTCCACCACGATCATCTCCCCGGTATCGGGATGAATCGCAAACTGCACGTTCGAGCCTCCCGTATCCACCCCGATTTCCCGGATAATGGCTATGGAGGCATCCCGCATCATCTGGTACTCCCGGTCCGAGAGGGTCTGGGCCGGCGCCACGGTAACCGAATCCCCCGTATGCACGCCCATGGGATCCATGTTTTCAATAGAGCAGACGATGACCACGTTGTCGTTTTTATCGCGCATAACCTCAAGCTCGTACTCCTTCCACCCGAGCACCGATTCCTCGAGCATTACCTGACTGGTCATGCTGGCATCCAGCCCCGCCTCGGCCATGGTCCGCAAGTCTTCGGGGTTATAGGCAACGCCTCCGCCTGTTCCGCCGAGGGTAAAGCTGGGGCGGACTATCACCGGATACCCGATTTTTTCGGCTGTCCGCCACACCGTGTCCATATCGCCGGCAAAGCCGCTCTGCGGAATCCGGAGACCGATTTTTTCCATGGCATACCGGAACTGGTCGCGTGCCTCCGCCTTTTGAATCGAGGCCAGGCTGGCGCCGATCATTTCCACGCCGTATTTTTGCAAAACCCCACTTTCAGCGACCGCGACCGCCGTATTCAACCCTGTCTGGCCGCCGAGTGTCGGCAGCAGGGCATCCGGACGCTCCCGGGCAATTATTTTTTCCACCGAAGCAGGGGTAACCGGCTCCACGTAGGTACAGTCGGCCATTTCCGGATCGGTCATAATGGTGGCCGGATTGCTGTTTACCAGAACCACCGCATAGCCTTCTTCCTTTAACGCCTTGCAGGCCTGCGTGCCGGAGTAATCAAACTCGCAGGCCTGACTGATAATAATCGGACCCGCGCCGATGATGAGGATTTTGTGGATGTCGTCTCGCCTGGGCATAATATTGTCCAGCGTTCAAGGTTCAAAGGAAAAGAAAAGCGGTTTGCGAAAAACTGACGCGGCATTTCAGGCGTTGTTTTCCACAGCCATCAGATCGGCAAACTCCCTGAAAAGATACCGCGCATCCCGGGGTCCGGGCGCCGCCTCCGGATGGTACTGTACGGCAAAAAGAGGCAGGCTCCGGTGCCGGAATCCTTCCACCGTGTTATCGTTTAAATTCCTGTGCGTCACCTCCACCAGGCCCGGGTCCAGGCTTTGCCAATCGACGACAAAACCGTGGTTCTGGGACGTGATCTCCACCCTTCGGCTGGCAAGATTCTGCACCGGCTGATTGGAGCCGTGATGGCCGAACTTGAGCTTATAGGTCGCAGCGCCCAGGGCAAGGCCGATCAACTGGATGCCCAGGCAGATCCCGAACATGGGACGATAGCCGATCAATTCCCGGATGGTGCCCACCACACCGGCCAACGGCTCGGGGTCGCCGGGACCGTTTGACAGGAAGATGCCGTCCGGAGAAAGCGCCCGAACGGCATCCGCGGATGTATGGGCGGGCAGCACGAGCACTTCCAGGCCTTCAGCCGCAAGGCACCGCAGAATATTGTACTTGATTCCGAAATCAAAGGCCGCAACTCTTGTACCCGGCCTGCGGCTTCGCCAAATGCCGTGATCAAGGGCGGTATCCGGCGGGCAGGGGTGCGCCGCGTCGTTTTGCCAGAAATAGGGAATCCGCGTGGAAACCCCGCTTACAAGATCCCGGCCCTGCATTTTGGGAATCTGCCGGGCCCGTGCGGCCAGCGACGCGGGATCGAGATCCTGCGTGGATATCACAGCCCGCATGGCCCCTGCTTTGCGAATATGCCGGGTAACCGCCCGGGTATCGATCCCGTGCACACCCAGAATACCGCGGGATGCCAGGTACCGGCGCAAGGACTCTGAGGCGCGGTAATTGCTGTAGCAGTCCTGGTACTGACGCACAATAAAGGCGGCCACCTGTACCCGGTCGGACTCCATGTCTTCCCGATTGACGCCGTAATTGCCGATCAGGGGATAGGTCATCACCACCATCTGGCCGCGGTAGGAAGGGTCGGTAAGCACCTCCTGGTAGCCGGACATGGAGGTGTTAAACACCACTTCACCCGCAGACTCCCCCTCTCCGGTAAAACTCTCGCAGGCAAAGCTGCGGCCGTCTTCAAAAGCAAGCAGGGCTTTGGTCATCTCTTTTTCCACCGTTACAGAACGTTCCGGCCATGTCTGCCGGCAAGGCCATCCCCGGTGTTTCCTGAACAGCTGTTTTGCATGGATTGACGCCGGTCCCGGCGATACGGACTGGCCCAGTAATACCAGATTTCGCGGCCCAGTCAAACAAAAGCGGCTGCGGGCCGGAAACATCTCTTACAGGGGATTTTCCACCATTTCCCAGACGCCGCAGGGACAGGCGGCGGCGCAGAAGCCGCAGCCGATGCAGCGCTGGTCATCGGCCACATACTCATAACCGCCATTTTCCTTCTCCCGCCGGCTTATGGCCGCCTGGGGACAGAGCGCCTCGCAGAGGCCGCAATCGCGGCAGGCGCCGCAGGAAGCACAGGCCTCGCCGCACTCTGCGACATCCTGAAAGCCGGTTTTGCGGGGATCAAAATACTCCAGCCGGACCCGGCCGGGATCAATTGTTTCCCGCCTGTCCCGGGAGAATTCGTGAATTCCTGCAAATTCGGATAAATGCGCATACATCCCGCCGAAATCCCCTTCTGCACCGGAAGTTCCGGGGCTTCTGCCCTCCAGAAGTTCTCCGATGGCTGCTGCTGCGATGCGGCCGGCCCCTATGGCGTCGGTCAAAAGCCCCGGGCAAACGGCATCGCCTATGGCAAAAATCCTGGGATCCGTGGTCTGAAAGTGCTCATCCACCACAATATAGCCTTGCTGCGTTCGCACCGAATCCGGAAGAAACTCCAGATCCGGGATCTCGCCAATGGCGATGACCACGGTGTCCGCCGGCAGCAGTTCGCCGCTTTGGAGCAGCACACCCGCATCTGTTATCTCGCTGGTATAGCAGGGCCAGCGGAATTCTGCGCCAACCGCCCTTGCCTGTGCCATTTCCTTTGCAAAAGCGGCCGGCTCCTGCACATCTATCAGCACAATCGTCTCCGCTCCCAGGTGATGCGCCGCGATGGCAACATCGCAGCCGACATTGCCGGCACCGATTACCACAACCCGCCGCCCCGGCGCTGCAGCACCGCTCTTTGCGCCCCGAAGAAAATCGTATGCGGCATGCGCCTTTTCGCTTCCCGGAACCGGCAGGTTTTTGGGTTTCTGGGCCCCGGCCGCAACCACCACATATTCCATCTCCGTCATCAGGGTCTCGATATCGCCGCGGCTAAGATCCTTTTGCAGATTGACATGGGAGATGACCTTTTTTACCCGGGCGAGCTCGGCTTCCACAACCTCTTTGGGGATCCGGGCCTGGGGAATCACGGAGAGCATTTTGCCGCCGAGTTCCGGGGCGCGGTCATAAATCACCGCTTCGTGCCCCCGCATCCGCAGCTGCCAGGCAAGCGAAATCCCTGCGGGGCCGCCGCCGATGACAGCCACCCGTTCGCCGGAGACCGGGGGCAAATCCGGCAGTTCTGCCTCCAGGCTGGCTTTTCCCAGCCGGGCTATATCCAGTGCCGGCATTCCCGCGCTCTGCCTGGTGCAGGCGCCCATACACAGGTTGGGGCAGAGGTAACCGCAGACAGCAGCCGGGAAAGGGGTATAAGCGAGGGCCATGTTCACGGCGTCATCCATCCGCCCATCGCGGATCATGCGCCAGCGTTCATGGACGGGGATGCCTGTAGGACATGCCGCCTCGCACGGAGCCTTGTATACACGATTTGCCCATACCGGAACGTAGCGTCGCAGGTCCCCGGACGGGATCACCGGAATCTGCGTCATATCCGCATCGGTCAGGTCTCCGAAAAGCCCCCCGGATCCCAGCTCCCGGTTCCACACCGATTCGCGGAATTCCCGAATGGAACGGATTTTGCGGACCACCCGGTCGGATCCGGCCCGGGCCGTCAGAAGCTGCCACCGATCCCGATCCAGGAGTTCCGAAAGAAGTTCCCTGCGATCTATACCGGCCAGAAAACGCTCCAGGTTCTCCTGCAGCCAATGCCAGTCCGCATCGCTTATCGGGGAAAGCCTGGCATCGCTTTTGCTGTAACCTCCGTGCGGACCGCGAAAAAAAACCTTGCCGCCCACCATCCCCACCAGGGGCCGATATCCCAGAATATTGCCCGGGTTCTGGGGCTCCACACCGCATACAACCGCGGTACCGCCTGCCATGAATTCTCCGAAATAATCCCCGACAGAGCCCAGCACCCATAGTTCGGGCGGAGAAAACCGGGGATTCTCCTTGGTCATGGTCATGCCCCGGGCACCGATGCTTCCCGCCACGCAAACCCGGCCCTGGGCCATGGCATTGGCCACACCGTTTCCCGCATTACCGAGAACAACAATTTCGGCGCCGGCATTTAACCAGCCGACGTCATCGGATGCCGGCCCCAGGTTTTCGATGCATGTATTTTCAAACCCCATGGCCCCCAAACGCTGGCCGGACTGGCCGGAAACCCGGATGTGGAGGAGCTCCTTGCCCGCCTTCCAGAGACGTCCGCCGATACCGTGCTGACCGCAGGCGGAAACCTCGATATAGCGATGCCCCTGCTCGACTGCCTGCTGTATCTTTTCTTCCAGCAACCGGGATTCCAGGCGGATCCCGCCTTCCCTGCCGGAAATCGGATAATACTGTTGCCGGCTTGTTGCCATATCAACCTCTCTATCCCGCCCCGCTACACGACGTATGGAATCGCAAGCCGTTGGGCAGCCGCTTTGTCATCGATTCCCAGAGCATCACTCATGCCGATGGGAAGGGATGTGGAACGCCCCAGCGGGGCAACGATTTTTCTCAGCTCCGTATCAAAAGCCAGGTACATGTCCACGACCCGGCGGGCCACATCCTCGGCGGCAAGCCGGCGATACAGACGGGGATCCTGGGAGGTAATGCCCTTGGGACAGCGGCCGATATTGCAGATATTGCACCGGCCTGTCTCGGATCCCAGGCATCCTGCCGCCGCCTGCATCACATACTTGCCCACCTGGATCCCGCTTGCGCCAAGCATGATAAGCGCCGCTGCATTGGCAGCCAGATTTCCGTTTTTCCCGACTCCCCCGCCGGCGAAAAGCGGGATTTCGTTCTGCTGGCCCACCGAAACCAGATTGCGGTAGCAGTCGCGAAGGCAGGAAGCAATGGGGTGGCCCATGTGGTTCATGGACACATTGTAGGCAGCGCCTGTTCCCCCGTCTTCCCCGTCTATGGCAAGCCCGGCGGCATAGGGGTTGCGGGTGAGATTGTTTAAAACCGCAAGCGCGGTGGAAGTACCGGAAATTTTGGGGTACACCGGCACCCGGAACCCCCAGGCCATGTACATGGACTGGATCATTTTGGCCACAGCCTCTTCAATGGAATACTTGGTCTGGTGCGTGGGCGGGCTCGGCAGGCTCACCCCCTGCGGAACCCCCCGGATGGCAGCAATCAACTGATTTACCTTGTAGCCCATGAGCAGGCCGCCGTCTCCCGGCTTGGCTCCCTGGCCGTATTTGATCTCAATGGCGCATGGGTCCGCCTTCATCTCCGGTATGGAACGGATGATTTCATCCCATCCGAAATAGCCCGAGGCGATCTGAAGAATGACATAGCGCAAAAAACGCGAGCGCAAAAGCCGCGGGGGACAGCCGCCTTCTCCCGTGCTGATCCGCACCGGCATCCCGAGTTCCTCATTGAGGTAGGCGACGGCCATTTGAAGGCCCTCCCACATGGGGGGCGAGAGCGCCCCGAAAGACATGCCCCCTATGATCAGGGGATAAATTTCGCGCACCGGCGGTATCCACTCCCGGGCGCGCACCCGCCGGATATTCTCCTCCGGTGGCAGAACCCGGCCGAGAAGGGTGCGCAGTTCAAACTCGTGCCGGCCCGCATCCAGGGCCGGATCGGTTAACATGGAAATCCGGGTGAACTTGATCCTGTCCAGAACCCCGCCGGGGGCGTTCCGCCGTCCGCCGCGCCGTTCCGGCTCTCCTTTCTGGTTGATGTGGAAACAAAGCTTTTCCGCTTCGTCTGTCCGAAGCGGCATGATGGCTTCATTGGGGCATACCTGGGTGCACATGCCGCAGCCCACGCAATGAAAGGCCGGCTCCGTTCGCTGGCGGATGCCGTACCAGACTTTGCAGCTGTTTTCCGGCTTTTTCGCAAGCCCTGCTTCCACTTCCAGCTCGCGCTTGCGGAACACGCCCAGCTCTATGGCATGCACCGGGCATACAGCCGTGCACCGCCCACAAAGCGTGCATTTTTCCTTATCCCAGGCAATCTGCCAGGGAAGATCCTTCCTGCTTAATGCAGAAGGGCCAATTTTTCCATCTGGCTGCATATTTTTACCTCTCGGCGGTCCGGGGCGGCCACAACCGTATCCAGATGCATGGGCTGAAAGTCCCTGTCTTTTCTGCGATCCGGCAGGACCGCGTCCAGACCGCAAATTTCCGAAGAGAACACATACATGCCGGGACTGCCGCCAACAACCCCGGGACGCAATTTTTTCCGATCCTGGATCATAAACATGGTGTTGTCGGGAAGCACCCCAATGACACAGTTGGGCCCGTCAATAATCATCTTGCGACAGCTTTTTTTCATCTGCTTCAAAAACATCCCGTCCGGGTGATCCTCCAGGTGATCATCCTGGAGAGGGGTAATAATGTGCTTATAGGCTTCCAGCCCCAGCCCCAGGTGATTGGCCATATAGTGCAGGATGTGCACAAACACCTCGGAGTCGGAATAAAATCCGCTATAGCCCGGAACCTGCCTGGACATGAGATATTCCCGGATGGGCACAAAAGCCGTGTTCTCCCCGTTGGTCATGGTGGAAAACCCCTGGATAAAAAAAGGATGGCAGGCATAGAGATCAATGGCATAATTGGTATTTTGCCTGCCCTGGGCCATAATCACCCGGGCGTGGAGCTTCTCATTGGAAAGTCCCAGGTGGCTGCCCACGGCAAGGGGATCGCCGATCTCCTTTATCATAATGGTGTCCGGCCAGAAGGAGAAGACAATCATGTCATGCTTTTCCCGGCCCAATTCCTGAAGCTGGAGGCGGATATCCAGGAGCCGGGCCTCCTTATCCGCCCGGCTTGCCGCCTCCCATTCCTCCGGGTATTCATAGGCCCGAATCAGGTAGAAATCGCGTTTGGGAACACCGGGCGGCGGCACCTTGGGCGCCTTGATGGATATCTTGTACTTGGTGAGAAAGCCCCGGTCTATCATGAAACTGTCCAGCCGCTTGATGCCTTCTTCGGTAAAAATGCCGGATAATATCGGGGCATCCTTCATCTCCTCAAACGGCCCTCCCAGATCCCGGAGAAACAACCCCACGCCGGAGCCGTCATGGCCTTCCCGCATAACATCCAGGGCATCCAGGGCGAGCATCGGCGAAACCGGAACGTCGCTGGTTAAAGCGAACAATCGACACATTGATCCTCCTCTGCCATACGGCCATGGTATTTACCAATCCTAGCATTATCATCCGGACATCACCGGTCATCGCGAAAGGCGAATTGCATGGATATTGCAGAGATTCGTATATAGAATATGCCTGTATTGCAACAGAGACAAAGCAAAATACATGCCGAAACCCTGCATTTTTTTAATTCTCCGAAATTCAAATAAAATCTGACAAAATAACAGCAAATAGCGGTGCCGGGCTTACAATTTTGTAAGCAAAGGCGGGAATGGCACGACAAAATTGTATATCCTGATCCGGCTGCTTTGCCCGGCTGCTTCGCGTGGCGAGGAGATAAAAAATTTATGTTTGAACATCACCTCTGTTTACGATAAGTTAAAGAGTCCATACCAAGCAGGCATAGTGCAGCAGAACGGAAAAGACAGAGAACGAAAAAGACAGGCGGATGGGAAGGCACGTGTGAAAACGGGCTTTTGGACGGATAAATAAATAGATGCTCTCCTAAAAGGTCGGTTACGGATGGCAGGATAAAAAATGCAGGCCCCGTGTAAAAGCCATCAAAACAAACTGATACAAAGCGCCGGCGTTACCCATGTGTAAAAGATTTGCCCTGTGGGATCCCCCCGGAACGATATCCAAATTCTTCAAGGTAGGCGTCCCGGTTGATTTTAAACCCCGCTACAACATTGGGCCGGGGCAGCAGATTCTTGCAATCCGGCAGATGCAAAGACTCCCCCGGGATGCCGCGCATTTCCAGTGGGGCCTGATACCCGGCGGGGCGAAGGAGGAATCCTGCGGGAATGACCTCACCAATGCCAGGGCGGAGACTGCCGCCACCACGCCGGAATTTGCGGAAGCCTTTAAATCCCGGCGATGTTTAATTCCGGCAAGCGGCTTCTACCAGTGGGAGCCGCAGGAGACAGGCGGCCGGCCTTTTCTCGTGCTGCCAGCAAAAACCGCATTATTTGCCTTTGCGGGAATCTGGGAGACATGGTCCAATCCCGGCAGCCAGGTGGATATTGCATCCTGCGCCATTCTGACAACCGAGGCCAATGCCCGTCTGTATCCGCTGCACCAGCGAATGCCTGCAATCATTGAGGCCCGGAATTTTTCGGACTGGCTTGATCCGTCGATAACCGACGAGGCCGCCGCGGCCGCCCTGATAAAACCATACCCTGCGGATGCCGTCTCCGTGCAGCCGGTCAGTACGGCGGTAAACGACATTCGCAATGATGATCCATCCCTTGCCGAACCGGCTGAATAGCCGTGCCGAATGGTTCCGGGTGTTATTCCGGTTTCTGTTTTTTCTTTCGCGGCCGGGTTTTGCCGTACGTGCCACGATAGATTTTGCCCCTCTTGCTCCGGATATCGCCTTTGCCCATTTTTCTCCTCCTGTTTGCCGCTTGACGGTTTTGGAAAAAATTCGTTGCTGTTCTTGTCGCTTTTTGTGTAACGGATTTTGCCGCGCAGTGCAAGAGGGGAAGAAATGGTTTTTTCCAAGCACTCCCCGGGTTGCCTGTTTCGTACCAGCGCCCGAGTATGATAAGAAAAGTCTTTGATCGTGTGTAAACGGCAAACCCGGGAGCGGACCCCTGGCCTATGCAAAGCGGTATGCAACCCGCCACACTCTCTGCGGACCAGCAGTGGAAAGAGGTCAAAGCCCTCGTTGACAAGCTGATCCTGGCGGTGAAAAACACGAGCTTCTATCCCAGGCACCATGCGATGTCCCAAAAATCTGTGGCCGACTTTTACCAAAAGCTCAAAACCTGCACGGATGCCTTTGGAACAGTGGTTCTGGAAGTGGGAAAAACCGAAATCCTTTTCCAGGGCTCTGCCCTGTATCAATCCCCGGATATGCAGAGCAATCCCGCCTATCTCTGGTACCGGGACGGCCTGCAGTGGCTGGCCTTCTCCCCGGGGATTTCCCATTCGGAAGTGCTCTGCTTTCTGGATATCCTAAAAAGCCGGCGCCTGATGGAGGAGGAAAGCAAAGCCGATATTGTAACAGAGCTTTGGGAGGCCGGACTGACCAACATCAAATACTCCACAAGCAATGTGATCTGGAAAGACGAACCGCTGCTGGAGGTGAAAAAACTCGCCGTCACCGGCGAAAGCCCGGTGCAGGCAAGCCAGGAAGAGCAGGCGGCGGAAAGCATTCTGGATAGCGCCCGGGATCAGGTCTTGACCCTGACATCCCGGGAGATAGAAACCACCCGGCAAATGGTCCGCGAGGAAGAGGCCCGCACCTTTGATCGGGACGTCTTTGACGTGCTTCTGACCATCCTGCAGGAACAAAAAGCCGACGAAGACTTTACAACCGTCCTCGATATAATGCAGGAGAGCTTCAAACGCAGCGTATCCCGGGGAGAATTCACTTCCGCCGCCAGATTCCTGCAGCACCTGCACGAGGTGCGCAATGCGTATAAGAATTCCGGCTCCTGGGCGCTGGCCCATCTGGAGGACTTTTTCCTCATGATCTCCGGCCCAAGGGGATTGTCCGGCTTAAAAACCGCGCTGCCCCGGATTCCGCGGGATGATTGGTCCCGCAAGGCAGCGCTTGAGCAGATGCTTGGCCGGCTTGCCCCTGAGGCCGTCATGAGCATCACCCCCCTTGTCCCGGCAACAAAGGACAAGGATCTGCGCACGCGTCTTTTGCGAACCATTCAACAGCATGCAGAAAACGACCTGCGGCCGCTGGTGCAACTGGCCCGCCAGGGAGAGCCGGAAATCCGGCATTCTGCTGTTTCCGTGCTGGCCCTTGTTTCCAAAAAAGACGCCCTGCCGGTGATCCTGGAAGCCAGCCGGACAAATGATGCCTCTTTGCGCAAAACCGCAGTTAAGGCCCTGATACGGCAGAAGCCCCCATTATATGAACAGGTCCTGCCCTTTATCAAGGATCCGGAGGAAAGTATCCGGCAGACAGTATTTGCCTTTCTTGTCAAACAAAACGATGCCGGTTCGGAGGGAGCGATTCGTGGCTATTTGGAAAATGCTTCCTTTTCCGTTGCGGACCGCGCCTGTCTGCTTCTGCTATACCGTGCGCTGGGGGGATGTGCCGGCACGGCATCCCTCGCCTTTTTGTCCCAACAGCTGCTGAAGAGGCCCTGGCAGTGGGGAAAACTGCGAAGTACCCACCGAACAGGAGCGGCGGCAGCCCTTGCTGCAATGCAGATCCCGGAGGCGGAAAAAATCCGGAAAAAAGCTGCAAAAAGCCCCTGGCCGCCTGTTCGCCGCGCCGTCAAACAAGCAGGAGAATCTTTGCATGGCCCAACAGCCCGATGAAACGCAAACCGCTGGCACCGAAGAGGAAGCCGCTGCGCGACATGAGGATTTTGTGCTCGCATGCAACCGTCTGTTCCAGACCGCGCGGATTCACGAAGCAGACAACCAGTTAAGCGTAAAAGCCGGAGAAAAATGGATTGCAAGCGCAAAACGAATTCTTGCAAAAGACCCGGAAATCATTATTGAAGCCCGCCACGAGCGGATATTTCTCCAGGGGAATAAACTCCTGCTCAAGCAGCACACCGCCGCAGGGATTTTCGGCCTCCTCGGCTGGTTTGACAGCCTCGGCCTTTACGGGCTCCAGTTCCGTGCACCGGCTGCCGAGGTGACCCCCCGGCAGGCATGCGAACTGGCCCGGACAATCACTGCCGGCCAGACAGCCGACAATCCCCTGGAGTACCTGCAGGAAAACCTGTCCGGCGGCAGCTTTCCGTGGGTGGAGCTTATACTGGAGCCGCAAAGCAGCGGCGGGGTTTCCTATTCCGGCAAAAACGAGATCGCCCACCAGGCGTACTCCCATGCCTACAACTCCATAAAAGAAGTGGTGCGCGAAATTCAAACAAACGACAAAGCCGGTGTGCGAAAGGCCGTACGGGTCATCCAGGATATTACGGACATGGTGTTCATGGATAAATCCATTCTGCTGGGCATTTCCACCATCCGGGATTACGACGACTATACATTCACCCACTCGGTCAATGTAGCCATCCAGTCCGTCTGCCTCGGCCACGAGATCGGCCTGTCCCGCAACTCCCTGGTAAGACTGGGCATCTGCGGACTTTTCCATGATCTTGGCAAGGTGGTCATCCCCCACGAAATCATCAACAAGCCGGGCCACTTGAATCAAAAGGAATTCCACGAAATCAAGCAGCATCCGATCAACAGCGTCCGCCAGATCCTGAAGCTGGAAGCCTACCGGGATCTGATCGCCCAGATCCTTCTGCCGCCCTTTGAACATCATCTGAACTACGATCTGAGCGGGTACCCCGAGGTGCCATGGTCGCGCTCCATCAGTTTGTTCGGCCGAATTATCGAAATCTGCGACGTCTATGACGCCTTGAGCGCCCCCCGGGTCTACCGCGATAAGGCCCTCAGCCAGGACCGCGTCCTGGGGTTGATGTTTTCCAACAGCGGCAAAAAGTTCGATCCTGTTCTGCTCAAATGGTTTATTAACATGGTGGGCATCTATCCGGTGGGAACCCTGGTCAAGTTGAGCAGCGGAGAAGTCGGCTTGATTTATCAAAGCCGCGACGATTCCGGGGAACAGGGCATGCCGCTGGTGCTGTTGCTCAGAAAAAAGCAAGGCGGCAAACTCTCGGCAGACCGGATACTGGATTTAAACGCCAGGGACAAAAAGACCGGCAAATATCTGCGCAGCGTGAAAAGTACCCACAATCCCTATGAATACGGTATCCAGCCGGCAGTCTACCTGATGCAGGCCGAATAGCCGCGCCGCTGCTTTCAGCGCTGCAAACACCGCAGGAGGTCGCTGATGGGAATCAAAACTGCGCCTTTTCAGGAAATCGACCAGCTTTTGCAGCCCCGAAGCATCGCCATTGCCGGTCTGCCCCAGGGCATGAAAACCGGTAAGCTGTTTTTGCTGGCCCTGCAGGATATGGGTTTTTCCGGTCCCATCTATCCGGTCAATCCCAATGCCTCGGTCATTGACGGCCTTGGCTGTTATCCCTCCGTCTCCGCCATTGATGGACCCATAGATCTTGCCATCGTGCTGGTGGGAAGGGATCAGGTCCCCGGGGTAATGCGGGAATGCGCGGCAAAAAAGGTAAAAGGAGTCGTTCTGTTTACGGCCGGCTTCCGGGAAACCGGGACCGAGGCCGGCCGCCGCCTTGAGAAAGAAATCCTGGATATATGCCGGGATGCGGGCATGCGCCTTTTCGGTCCCAACTGTATGGGACTCTACGTTCCCCGCTCCGGCCTTTCCTTCTTCCCCGGCCTGTCCAAAAAACCGGGAAGCCTGGGCCTGATATCGCATTCCGGATCCCTCGCCAATATCATCGGCCGGGAGGCGGAGAACAAGGGCCTTGCCTTCAGCAAGGGGGTAAGCCTCGGAAACGAGGCGGATCTGGCCGCCGCGGACTTTCTTGCCTATCTCGCAGACGATCCGGAAACCCGGGTAATCGGGGGCTATCTGGAGAACATAAAGGAGGGGGACGGCTTTTTTGAGGCCCTCATGGCAGCGGCGGCGGCAAAAAAGCCCGTGGTGCTCTGGCGCGTCGGGCTTACCCCGGAAGGGGGCCGGGCTGCATCCTCGCACACCGGGGCGCTCGCCGGAACGGAAAAAATCTGGCAGGGAATTCTCAATCAATGCGGGGCCGTATCTGTTGCCGGATGGGACCAGTGGGTGGATACCCTGATGGCCTTTTATCTGCTGCCCCCGCCAACAGGCAGGCGCATGGCCATTATTTCCGGTCCCGGCGGACTGGCTGTCTCCGCTGCGGAGGCAGTAGGCCGGGAGCGGCTGCAGCTTGCCGTCCTTTCCCGGGAGACCCGGGAACACCTCGCCCGACACGTTCCGCCCACTGGCACCAGTCTGAACAATCCTGTTGATGTAAGCCTGACCGCACACATGGATTGGCGCATTTTTGCCCGTTCCGCGACTGCTGTCGCGCGGGATCCGGAAGTGGACGCCGTGCTGGTGATTGGCTCCGGCCTGGACGAGGACTCCAATCAGAACTATATGGATGCCATGATTGCTGCCCGGCGGGAGTCCGGCAAGCCGTTTTTGATTGTGGCCATTCCCGGCATGGCGCAGGGAACGGCAAAAGCTTTCTGCAGCGCGGGGCTTCCATTTTTTGAAACAGTGGAAAAGGCTGTTGCCGCCTATCGCCGGGTGGCAGACCACTATCTGCACGTTCGGCCCCAAAACCCCTGACCGCCGAAACGAGGGGGCAGGAGCTGCTGCATGGATCTCCTGCGCGGGGCGTATCAGTCCTGCCGCTCACGCAGGGCCTTTCTGTCAAATTTTCCGATGCCGGTTTTGGGCACATCATCTACAAATTCAATAAACTCCGGAATTTTATAAGCCGCCAGCCGGGTTTTGCAATGCTCCCGCACGGCCTCGGCGCTCAGGTGCTCTCCCGGCTTCAGGGCAATAAAGGTTTTTACCGTCTCTCCGGATTTCTCATGCGGCACGCCCACCGTACAGGACTCTCTTACCTGCTCGAGCTGATAAATCACCTCATCCACATCCCGGGGATAAACGTTAAAGCCGCTGCGGATGATCATGTCCTTTTTGCGGTCCACGATAAAGATATGGCCCTCTGCATCCATATAGCCGATATCACCGGTAAAAAGATACCCCTCCGCATTAAAGACATGCTCGGTCTCCTTGGGGTTTTGCCAGTACTCCTTCATGATCTGCGGGCCCCGGGCAATGATCTCACCCGGCTCGCCCAGCGGCATTTCCCGGTCTCCGTCTTCCACGTCCACAATCTTGATCACGGTATTGGGAAGCGGCAGCCCCACGCTGCCGATCTTGGGGGCCGCCACGGGATTAATCGAGAGAATGTTGGTGGTCTCCGAGGAGCCGTACCCCTCCATAACCGCTGCACCGGAGATCTCCTTGAGCCTTTTGATCTCCTCGGCGGGCAGGGGCGCTGAGCCGCAAAAGAAGCCCTTGATGTTTTTCAGCTTGGATCCGGGGGTTTCCGGGTGATGGATCAGGGCGTTGACGAGCCGTGGAACAGTGCACCAGACTGTGGGCTCGTGTTGATTGATGTTTTTCAGAATCAGATCCGGATCCGGCTGCGGCACCAGAATAATCGTGCCGCCCCCGAAAAGGGTCATGTTGAC
>CAZWNV010000021.1:0-26753 GCA_964635265.1 uncultured Desulfobacteraceae bacterium | reverse complement strand
CCCTTGAAAAGGCCGGTGGCCCTGATCGGCGAGGGTGTGCGCAGCCAGATTGCCAGGGAATTCGAGGTGGCGGAAAGCGATGTACGGCTCTATCACCTCACCCCCTGCCCTTCCAAGATGACTTCGGTGGGCATGGATGTATTCGCGGATTCTCCCTGTATGGATACGGTTTTGGGAATCAATGATATTTACCCGCAGCTTCGCTCGGCGGTGGAGCAGATCAAGGATATGGACCTGAGCTTGTATCCCTACCGCCGCATAACTTTTCTGCCCAATGCCCGTGCCCCCATGTGGGGAATGTCCGGCGGAGAGATCGCGGGCATGAGTGTGGAACGCGTGCTTGCGGTTGCCGGCCTTCAGGAGGTGATTCAGTATATCGAGAAAATCGAGATGGGCCTTTTTCGGGATATGGATTATATCGAGCTTCGGGCCTGCCCCGAGGGCTGTCTCGGCGGATCCCTGACGGCGGTGGATAAATATATAGCCCGAAGCAGCGCTCAGAAGCTGATCAAGATGTTCGGTGTGGGCCGGCGCATTCAGCGGGAGAAGCTGCGGCGGGTCTATGAGCAGGGCTGGTTTCACAGCAGCACAACACCCGAAGAGATGTGTAAGAATTTTCTGGGTGGGGAGCAGCCGCTAACGATCGAACAGATGCAGCAGATCGAGGAGATTCTGGACAAGGTGCCGGGAAAAGACTGCGGTGTTTGCGGCGCTCCGGACTGCCGTACGTTTGCGGAAGATGTCGTCCGGGGTCGTGCTGAACTGACGGATTGCTATCGGTTTCAGCGGGATCGCCACCGAAACGGGGATTAAAGAAAACAGAGGAATGATTTGCCGATGAAAGCAAAAGAGCTGGCGGAACGCTTGGATTTGGCCGTAGCCGCGGGTGAAGGGGGGCTGGATCGGCTGGTCAAGGGAGGCTATTGCGGGGATCTGTTAAGCGAGGTGATGGCCAACGCGCCCATGGGATGTGTTTGGCTGACCATCCAGGTCCATCAGAATATTGTGGCAGTGGCTGTGCTGCGGGAGATGGCGGCTGTGATTATGACAAGCGGCAACAGCCCGGATGAGGGGACGAAGGCCCGGGCCGAGGAGGAGGGGATCCCCATTCTCCTGGCCCGGGATGATGCCTTCACCATCGCGGGAAAGCTGTATGCCGCAGGCGTCGGTAATGACGACCAGTAGTCCTCGCCCTCCCTGTTAGGGGGCCGCCTGTGAGGTCATACCGTGCAGATCTGCATATCCACTCATGCCTGTCGCCCTGCGGTGACTGGGCTATGAGTCCGCGGGACATCATAGCCCGAAGCTGTGAGAGCGGGCTGGATATCATAGCGCTCTGCGATCACAATTCCGCAGAGAACGCAGGGGCCGCCATGGCCGCGGGAGAGGCGGCGGGCCTGTATGTGATCCCCGGAATGGAGATCTGTTCGCGGGAAGAGGTTCATGTGCTCGGCCTGTTTGAAACCCTGGAGCAGGCGCTTTCCATGCAGGAGATGGTGTATGCCCACCTGCCGGGACAAAATACCCCGGAGTTGTGGGGGTATCAGGTGGTTGCCAATGAGAAAAACGAGGTCCTGTACGAGAATCAGCGGCTTTTGATCGGGGCCACCACTCTTTATCTGGACGCCGTCGTCGAGGCGGTGCACGAGAGAGGGGGCTTGTGTGTCGCGGCTCACGTGGATCGCCCGGCATTCAGCATCATCAGCAATCTGGGCTTTATTCCGCCGGATTTGCGGTTTGACGCCCTGGAGGTGTCCCCGCAGGTTCCCCTCGGGGAGGCCCGCAGCCGGGTTCCCGGGGTTGCTCCCTATGCCTGCATTACTTCCTCGGACGCGCATTACCCGGCCGATATCGCCCGGGTAAGCACCTCATTTGTCCTGCAGGCTCCGGCGTTTGCGGAGATTCGCATGGCCCTGCAGGGGCAGAACGGAAGGAGGATTGCAGTTTAGGTGAAGGAGATTTCCCTGCACATTCTGGATGTCGCGGAAAACGGGATTACCGCGGGGGCGGATTGCATTCGGATCGAGATCGTGGAAAAGCCCGGTGAAAATCGTCTTTATCTGACCGTTGCCGACAATGGCGAGGGAATTGCCAGGGAACAGATTGACCGTGCGGTCGATCCGTTCTATACTTCCCGTACGACGCGCCGGGTAGGATTGGGGCTTTCGCTTCTGGATGCAGCCGCCCGCCAATGCGAAGGGTCCATGCAGATCCACTCGGACAGGGGCGCGGGTACGGAGGTGGCGGCGGAATTTCGCTACGACCATATTGACCGGGCCCCCCTGGGGGACATGGCGTCAACCATGACAACGCTGATCATGGGCAATCCGGAGGTGGACTTTTATTATCGGCATCAGGTGGCGGATGCCGAGTTTGCAATGGACACCCGCCAGGTCCGGGAATCCTTTGACGGAGCGGAGATTTCCGATTTCCGGGTGTTGCGTCACGTAATGGCAGCGCTGAAGGACGGAGAAAAGCGTTTGCAAACGGGGAGGACGGAATAAAATGGCGAAAATGAGCATTGATGAATTGCGGCGGATCAAGGAGAAAACGACCCGGGAAACTTCGCTCAGAACCGGGTCGGCAAAGATCAAGATTACGGTGCACATGGGTACCTGCGGTATTGCCGCAGGAGCACGGGAGGTAATGAATGCGCTGATGGAGGAAATGGCGGAAACAGACCGCCAGGATATCCGGGTTGTGGCTTCCGGCTGCATGGGCATGTGCAGCAGCGAACCGAACGTGACCGTCGAAATCGAGGGAGAAGAGCCGATTGTGTACCAGTTCATGGACGCAAACAAGATGCGGCAGGTTTTTCGCCGGCATGTGCTCAAGGGCGAGGTGCAGACGGATTTTGCCCTGGCAAAGATTTAACGGCTCCGGCAATTGCCGCCTGCGTTTCCGGGAAAAGCGAACAAAGAAGGAGGGGGAATGGCCTGTATCGAATTGCTGCGGGATGTGGATGCATTTCAAGTCCTGGGAGAAAATGGGCTGGCTGTAGTTGACGAGTTCTGCCGGGAGAAGCGCCTCTCCGAAGGCGAGCGGATATTTAAGGAAGGAGAAGATGCCACCCATCTGTACGTGGTGATAGAAGGCCTGGTGGATCTTCGCTTTGATTTGCCGGCCCGCGAGACCTCCGAGGCCCATACCCTTTCCTCTGTTTCCCCGAAAGGACTTTTCGGCTGGTCGAGCATGGCAGCGCCCTATCGGTACAAGCTCTCGGCCTATTGCGCCTCTGCGGACTGCCGGGTTGTTATGATCGAACGCAGCCGATTCCATGACTATCTGCGGCAGCATCCGGAGGTCGGCTACCGGGTGCTTTCCGAACTGATCAAGGTCGTAGGCACACGCTTTCAAAAGCTCCAGGGGGCCTCCGGGGACGCCCCTCGCGTGGCGGTAAAGGTTACCGTGCACATGGCTACCTGCGGCATTGCTGCAGGCGCCCGGGCAGTGATGAAGGCGTTGAGCGAGGAGGTTTCGCGCTGGGGGCGCAGGAATCTGCAGGTGGAAACCGGGGGGTGTATCGGCAAGTGCTGGAGTGAGCCGAACGTGACGGTGCACGTTGGCAACGAAGCGCCGGTGGTGTACCAGAAGATGGACCCGGAGACCATGCGGCGGGTGTTTCGGGAGCACATCCTGAACGGCAGGGTACAGGAGGACTGTGTGCTGGAAAGGGGGAGCCAATGATCAGCCTGGATTTTTTGGAAAAGGTGGCATGTTTTAGCTGTTTGAACGATGAGCAGCTCCAAATGGTGCAGGCCCGGGCAGAGAGCCTGGAATTCAGCCGCGGGGAGAAGATTTTTGCCCATGGCAGCGAGGCCACCCATGTATGGATCGTGGTGGACGGAGACGTGGAGCTTCGCTCGGAAGCAGCGGAGCAGCAGGCGACCGTGGAGCCCGCAGTTTCTTTTCTGGCGGAGGCAAACGCCTTTGGATGGACATGCTTTGTCCCGCCATATCAATATCAGCTTTCCGGCTACTGCAGTTCCCGGCATTGCCGGCTGATCCGCTTTGCCCGGGAGGAACTCGCGGAGCTTTTTGAGAAGGACCCGGAAATCGGGTTTGCGGTGATGTCGTACCTGATGGAGGCGGTGGGGCAGCAGTTTGAGCAGCTCCAGGACGAAATCGCCAAAAACCGCGGTCACGAAGTGATGAGTCAGTGGTGACGCCCAAAAAATTCCGGATGCCCGGCAATTGACCGGGCATCCGGAGAAATCCTTACTGCAGCGTGTTAAACCGCCTTTTCCGCGCTAGGCTGCCTGCTCGATTTTTACAGCGCACACCTTGTATTCCGGAATATTGGCCACCGGGTCCAGTGCGGCATTGGTCAGCCGGTTGGCCGCAGCTTCGGCAAAGTGGAAGGGAATAAATACCGTTCCGTCTACGGCCTGCTCCGAGACCTTTACCCGCGCTTTTATTTCCCCCCGGCGGGAGGCGATCCGGATATTGTCTCCGTCCTGGAGGTCGCATCTTTCCGCGTCCGCGGGCGATATCTCCACGAAGCTCTCCGGCGCCCGGTCATTCAGACCTTCGCTGCGGCGCGTCATGGTGCCCGTATGATACTGGTACAGCACCCGTCCGGTGGTGAGATACAAGGGGTATTCCGAATCCACCTGTTCTGCCGGCGGGATGTAGTCAATGGCATGGAAGACGCCATTGCCGTGGGTGAACTGTTGCGTATGCAGAATGGGCGTGCCCGGATGCCCGGAACTCGGACAGGGCCAGTGAATCCCCTCTCCCGCGATTCGTTCGTAAGTGATGCCGGCATACGAGGGGGTAAGGCGCGCGATTTCGGAAAAGATTTCCTCCGCGTTTTCGTAGTGCATGGGGTACTGCATGCGGCGTGCCAGTTCCGCGGTAATCCGCCAGTCCTCTCTTGCGGATCCGGGCGGATCCAGGGCTTTCCTCACTCGCTGGACGCGCCGTTCCGTGTTGGCGAAGGTTCCCTCCTTTTCGGCGAAGCATGTGCTTGGCAGCACCACGTCCGCCTGCCGGCTGGTTTCTGTCATAAAAATATCCTGGACCACGAGAAACTCCAGGTTGGAAAAGCCTTTTTCCGCGTGATTGAGATCCGGATCCGAAACCAGGGGGTTTTCGCCGATGATGTACATGGCTTTCAGATCGCCGTCGCAGGCTTTCGGCACCATCTGGGTGACCGTGAGCCCGGGTTTGTCCGGAAGGCCGGTAACGCCCCAGGCGGCCTCCATTTTGCTGCGCGCGGCTTCATCGGTGACTTTCTGGTAGCCGGTATAGACGTTGGGCAAGCCCCCCATGTCACAGGCGCCCTGGACGTTATTCTGACCGCGCAGGGGATTTACCCCGCCGCCTTCGATCCCCAGGTTGCCGCAGAGCATGGACAGGTTGGCCAGGGATTTGACGTTATCGGTGCCGGTGGTGTGCTGGGTGATGCCCATGCAGTAAAGGATACTGCCGGCCCCGGCGCCTGCATAGAGACGGGCTGCTTCAATGATCTGTTCCTGCGGGATGCCTGTGATCGTCTCCACATATTCCGGCGTGAATTTTTCCACCATGGCCTTTAATTCTTTGAAGCCTGTGGTGCGGCTGTCCACAAAGGCCTGGTCATGCAGGCCCTCCTGGATAATGACATGCATCAGCCCGTTAATCCAGGCCACGTCCGAACCCAGGTTGGGGCGCAGCCACATGTGGGCGTGGGAAGTAAGTTTTATCTGCCGGGGATCGACCACGATCAGCCTGGTCCCCTTGAATTTTACCGCGCGCTTGACAAAAGAGGAAAGTACCGGGTGGTTTTCCGTGGTGTTGGATCCGGTTACCAGGATGACATCTGCTTTTTCGATATCGGCAATGGTGTTGGTCATCGCGCCACTTCCGAATGCTGCGGCCAGACCGGCCACTGTGGAGGAATGTCAGAGCCGGGCGCAGTGATCCACATTGTTTGTTTTCAGCACCGCCCGGGCGAACTTCTGGGCGAGATAGTTTTCCTCGTTGCTGACCCGTGCGGAGCTCAAAACCCCCAGGCTGTCGGGACCATGCTCGTCGCGGATTTCCCCCAGGCGCTTTGCGGTATAGTTTAAGGCCTCATTCCAACTGGCCTGGCGAAATTCGCCGTTTTCCTTGATCAGCGGCGTGGTCAGCCGTTCATCGGAGTTGATGAAATCAAATCCGAACCGGCCCTTGACGCACAGGCTCCCGTAGTTGGGAGGCGTCTCCTCCGCCCCGGTCACCTTTATCACCTTATTGTTCTTGACGTGCAGCTCGAGCTGGCAGCCAACCCCGCAGTAGCTGCAGGTGGTCCGGGTCTTGCGCACTTCCCAGGGGCGCCATTCATAGCGGGCGTTTTTCTCCACCAGGGCTCCCACCGGGCATGCCTGCACGCATTCGCCGCAGAAGACGCAGTCCGAATCCCTTAGCGGCCGGTCGCCTGCGGCCACGATTTTGCTTTCCGCCCCCCGGTATCCGAGGCTGATTGCGCCGTTTACCTGGATTTCATTGCAGGCCTGCACGCAGCGGCCGCAGAGAATACAGCGCGAGAAGTCCCGGACGATGAAGGGATTGACGGTCTCCATGGCGTAGTGGGGTTCGGTGGCGGGAAAGCGATCCCCCGAGACCTGGTACTGGTAGGCAAGGTTCTGCAGCTCGCAGTCGCCCCAGGCCGGGCAGAGGTCGGAGCTGCCGTCATGGGACTGGGCGGAAAGCTGAAAAGCGGTCCAGCTTTTGGGATCACCGCCGCGGACGGCGCAATTGTGGTTTCCGGAGGCAAGCAGGAGCTGAATCGTCATTTTGCGGGATTCCACCACCTTTGGGGATTCCGTGTATACCACCATCCCGTCTTCGGCCGGTGTGCAGCAAGCAGGCAGCAGGTTGCGGGCTTTTTTGACCTCCACTACGCAGATCCGGCAGGCACCGGTGGGTGTGGCGCCTTTGAGATAACAGAGGGTGGGGATATCAATGGTATTTCTGCGGGCCACCTCGAGGATGGTCTCTCCGGGCTCGAAGGAAAAGCTCTGATCATTGATGGTGATTGTCTGCTCAGTCATGGCTGCCTCTGTAATGAGTCTGAAGGTTTGCTGTTAGCAGTTCAAATCTGAGTTATATTAGAATAAAAAAATGCCTGCTTTCAAGGAAATTATTGGTTTTGTGGATCCCTGTAGCCGTCTTTCGGGGTTGTTGGAAAATACAACAGCGGGTGGGGCGAATTGCTACAGATATAACATTTTGAATTTATTATTTAATATGCCGAAACACCCAAGCCCTTGTGAAAAAATGCGGCGTACGCCTGCAGCATGCTGCGGGGATTGTTGTGACAAATGCCGGTCGGGAAAAAATTTTAATTTTTATTACAGAGAGTTATATCTGTATCCCGGCGGGCCCTTTTTATGGCACGCGTGTTGCATAAAAAATTGGCAAATGGAAATGAAAGCCATGGGGGCTTTCACCCATGCCGGGCAGAGACCGGCAGGATAAGGAGGTGCCGATATGACACAACGTGACAAGGAAAAAAAAGTGGTCGGCTTTCAGGTGATCGAAGATGCCTGCATCTGGATGAAAGCCGGAGTCGTGAATTTCCGCAAGTGCGACAATGATTTTGACTGCGCCACGTGTCCGTTTGATAAGGCCATGCGGCGGAGTATGCGAAAACAGGGACGCGCGGAAGGCCGGGATCTCCCGGAATTTGCCGAGGAACTGAAAAAGCGCTATCCCGGAGCCAATCGGCCCTGCCGCCATGCCTTGACCGGCCGCGTGGACGCACCGAAAATCTGCCCCAACAACTATGAATGCTATCATTGTCCCTATGACCAGATGCTCGATGAAATGGACCTGATCGATGATATTAGCGCGCCGAATTATCACATCGTGGCCGGATACCAGGTGGCTGACGCTTATTACTATCACACGGGTCATACCTGGGCGCGGTTTGAACACAGCGGCAGAACGCGGGTCGGTTTTGACGACTTCTTTGCCAAGCTGTTCGGAACGCCCGATAAGGTTGAGCTGCCGCCGCTGGGCGCAAAGATCCGGCAAAACGAGCCGGGATTGGCCTTTGGCCGTGACCGGCGCGCCGCTTCGGTACTCGCACCGGTAACCGGCCGGGTCCTTGCCGTCAACCAGCATGTGCAGAAGCATCCGGAGATTGCCCACGAGGATCCCTATCGCAACGGGTGGTTGTTTATCGTGGAGCCGGATATGCCGAAGAAGAACCTGCGGCACCTGCTTTTCGGAAAGCAGTGTGACGCCTGGATCGAGGAGGAACAGCAGCACCTGCTGGAGATCATCGATCCGAAGTACAAGAATCTCGCCGCAACCGGCGGCCAGCCAGTGGATGACGTGTTCGGAAACGTGCCGGACATCGGATGGGAGCGCATTGTGAGCGAATTCCTGCGCACTTCGCCGGAAGCGGGGAAAAACGGGTAACACCCCTGTCGCCGGCGGGGATGTCAGAAGAGGACCTTTTTGGCGATTCCCATCCGCCGGCAGGCGTCATTGATATACTGTGTGCAGTACGGGCAGAAGTTGATGGGCAGTGCATCCAGGGCCGGGATATCGTCTGAGAAATGCATCAGGCAGTCCTGGTCCTGGCAGTGCAGCAGATCAAAGAGGTGGCAGGTTTCATGAAGCGCCACCTTGGCTGCGCGCTCGTAGGCCAGGGGCTCCGGGCAGGGCGTGCCGGCTTCGCTGTGGAATAGCCGGTGAAGCGATACCAGGGCATGGCCGCCGCCCTGCCGGGCCTCGCCGAATACATGGGTAAAAATCGGCACAAAAAGATCCCCTCCCAGAACACCGATAATCTTGCTGCACCCCTCAAAAGGCTGTTCTTCCAGGTATTGCAGGAGCTTGCCCGCATCATACTGCAGGCGGCGTTCGTCGAGGCAGGAAGCGGGCAGCTGCAGGGATTTCAGCTGCCCGGTGGAAAGATTGAGGTATCCCTCGATGTGGGCGGCTATAATTTTCAGGACCAGCTCGGGAACCCCGTTTCCCAGAGCCACCAGGCCAATCGCTGTCTCCTGCATGGGTACTAGGCATCCTTTTTTTGCAGGCCGTATTTGTTGATTTTCTTATGAAGGGTGGAGCGATTGATGTCAAGGATGCGGGCAGCCTGGCTGATGTTGCCCCCGCATTCGTCCAGGACCGCCTGGATGTGGCGTTTTTCCACCTCCTCCAGGGAGCGCGCCGGCGTTTTGTCGCCTTCCGGCGGCCGCAGAAAAGAGAAATCCCGGCTGTCCAGGGTACGGGACTTGGACAGGACAACCGCGCGTTCAATGGCATTTTCCAGCTCGCGCACATTACCCGGCCAGTCATAGGCGCACAGGACCTTCTCCGCGTCCGCGGTGAGGTGATCCACCTGCTTGGTGGTCTCCTGGCTGTATTTGTCCAGGAAATGCCGGGCCAGCAGCGGGATGTCCTCTTTTCTCTCCCGCAGGGGGGCGATGTCTATCCCGATGACATTGATGCGGTAGTAGAAATCCTCCCGGAATGTGCCGTCGCGGATCAGGGCGGAAAGATCCCGGCTGGTGGCGCAGATCAGGCGGA
The DNA here is from genome assembly GCA_964635265.1 of uncultured Desulfobacteraceae bacterium. GTDB lineage: Bacteria > Desulfobacterota > Desulfobacteria > Desulfobacterales > Desulfosalsimonadaceae > M55B175. The sequence continues at coordinate 17,246 of CAZWNV010000021.1, read as the reverse complement.
AATCCACGTCAATGGGCTGGTTGCTGCCGAGCCGTTTGATCTGCCTGTCCTCCAGGACGCGCAGCAGGTCCACTTGCATCTTCATGCTGATATCGCCGATTTCATCCAAAAAGAGGGTGCCGCCGGAAGCCACCTCGAAGAAGCCCTTGCGGTTTTTCTCCGCCCCTGTGAAAGCACCCTGGGTATGGCCGAACAGTTCGTCCTCGAGCAGGGATTCGGTCATGGCGCCGCAGTTGACGGCAATAAAGGGGTAGTTGGCCCGGCTGCTCTTGGCATGAATGGCCTTTGCCACCAGCTCTTTGCCTGTGCCGGTCTCGCCGGTCAACAGGACGGAGGCATCGGTCCCGGCCACTTCCGGGATCATGTCAAACACCCTCTGCATGGGCTCGGACTGGCCAACGATATTGTCAAACCGCGTCATTTCCCCAAGCCGGTTCTCCAGGTACTGGTACTTGGAAGTCAGGGTTTTCTGCTGGGATATTTTTTCCATGACCAGGTCGATGTGGGCCGGCTTAAAGGGCTTTAGCAGGTACTCGCTGGCGCCGGATTTCATCGCCTTGACAGCGGAATCGATGGAGCCGTAGGCGGTAATGATGACCACAAAGGTATCAGGGTAGAGGGCCTTTACCCGATCGAGCAGTTCCAGGCCGTCCATGCCGGGCATCTTGATATCTACAAACAACAGGTCGAACGGTGTCTTCTCCAGTTTGTCCAGCGCCTCCTGACCGTCGGCAGCCGTTTCCACCTCGTGCCCGTACTTTTTGAACCAATGGTAAAAGGATTCCCGCACGATCATTTCATCATCGACTACCATGATGCGAAGCTTTTCCTGCATAAGCGCCTCCCGGTTCAGGCATCTCCGTTTACAAGGGGAAAGCTCAGGATAAAGGCGGTCTCCCCGGCATCGCTTTTCACTTCGATTTCGCCCCCGTGGTTTTTGACTATGCCATAGACAATGGAGAGGCCCAGACCGGTGCCCTCCCCGTGTTGTTTCGTGGTAAAGAAGGGGTCGAAGATGTGCTCCAGGTTCTCTTTGGGGATGCCTCCGCCGTTGTCCCGGATCTCCACCACAGCGGCCTTGTCCTGCTGATTGCGCCACGATGCCATGGATATGAAGCCGCCTTCGGTCAAAGCCTCAATGGAGTTGAAGACAAGGTTCAAAAAGCACTGCTGGAGCCGGTTGGGATCTCCGTTGATGACGAGGAGATTCTTGGTAAGTTCGCTGTGGAGTCTGATGTTCTGCAGCTCCATTTTATGATGGGTCAGGCGTATGACCGCTTCCAGCACTTCGTTGAGGTTGGTGGTGGTGTAATGCATGGGGGTTTCCCGGGAGAAAGACAGCAGGCCGGAAATGATTTCCCCGCAGCGTTCCAGCTCCCGTGTCATGAGGGAGGCAATATCCTTGAGATGTTCTTTTTCCGCGTCATCCGGGATGCCTGCTTCCAGGCTGTCGTGGATGAACTGGCTGAAGGTGAGAAGCCCCTGGATGGGGTTGTTGATCTCGTGCACGCAGCTGGCCGAGAGTTTGCCCAGCGAGATCATGCGGTCTTCCTGGACCAGTTTGTTCAGGTCGGATTTGAGCTCCCGGACCCGCTTCTCCATTCGACTGGAAAGCTGCTGGGTGATATCGCGCCAGATTTCGATTACCCGGATGATTTCGCCGTCGGAGTTTTTTACCGGGTAGGTGATGATATCAAAATAGGTGGCCTGCTCCTGGGAAAACGGATTTTCCTGGATGACATGGGCGGATTCACCGGTTTTTAAAGTCTGGAGCATCGGGCATTCGAAGCCGGAAACAGCGGTGGAGCATGGGGTGTTGTAGCCGTATACGGTGCTGTAGCAGGGCGAGCCGAGGATCTCGCTGCGGCTTTTGCCAATGGCGGAGAGGCAGGCTTCATTGACGTCTGCAATCGTGAAATCCGGATTCAGGATAAGGATCTGCTGATTGGTCTGCCGGATGAGAAAGTCCGACAGCATTTTCTCCATTTCCGCTTCGTGCCTGGCGTACTTGAACTGCTGGTCAATGTCGAAGAGCGTCCGGATGAAGCGGCCCACGTTATGCTCCAGTATCCCCACGCCCTTCGGCTTTTCGTGGATCAGCGAGATCAGGGTGTCCTTGTTGTTGGTCAGTTCGATAACGGCATCCAGGCCTTTTAAGGCAAACAGGTCCCGGAAGTCATCGGTGGTGTAGATGCCCATCTTTCTGGCCAGAACAAGGCCCTCCGCCTCGGGGTTGATATCGCATACGCCGACAAGGCGGATGTCGAGATGCGGGAGCGGCTCCTGTACGAAGAGGTTCAAAAAGAACTTGCAGGCCCTGCCGCCGCCTACAATGGCCAGATTGAGCAGCAGCTTCTGGTTGTTGCCATGCTCGGAGGGATTCATTTCATCAATCATTACGCTCAGCCTTTGCGGCCCGGGCGGACATGCAGCGGAACGCGTGGAGGGTTACAGATACCAAACAAATATCAAAAATACTATACGGCAAGCGCGGGACCGCGTCAAGACCTGTGCCGAAGGCAGCGGCAGGGGGCCTCGGGCGGGACGGGAATCCGGGAGGCAGAAGCCGGCGGATCCGTTTTTCGTTTCTGCCGACCCCTGTCTCCTGTCTTCCGTATTCGGGTTTTCTTCAGCTGTTTTCCTTTTCAAAGGATTTCATGAAATCCACAAGGGTGCGGACGCCTTCCACCGGCATGGCATTATAGATGGACGCCCGGCATCCGCCGACGGAGCGGTGCCCTTTCAGGCCGGCCAGCCCGGCTTTCTCCGCTTCTGCGATGAATTTCTTCTCCAGGTCCTCGCTGGGCAGGCGGAAGGTGACGTTCATGAGCGAGCGGCTGTCCGTGTCCGCCGTGCCCGTGTAGAAGGAGCTTGCGTCCATTGCATCATAGAGCAGATTCGCCTTTTCGCGGTTGCGCTGGTCCATGGCCTCCAGGCCGCCCACGGTTTCCTCGATCCATTTCAGCACCAGCTGCACACTGTAAATGGCAAAGGTCGGCGGCGTGTTGTAGAGGGAATTCTTTTTCATGAAGGTGCTGTAGTCAAGCATCGAGGGCAGCCCCTCAGGGATCAGCCCCAGCAAGTCATCGCGCACGATCACCATGCAGATGCCGGAGGGACCGATGTTTTTTTGGGCTCCGGCGTAGATCATGCCGAATTTCTCCATATCCAGGGGCCGGGAGAAGATGTCCGAGGACATATCCGAGACAATGGGGACGCCATTTGTGTCGGGAAACCGGCTCCACTGGGTGCCCTTGATCGTGTTGTTGGAGGTGATATGGGCAAAGGCCGCGTCTTTGGTAAAGGCAATATCTTTGGGAATGTAGGCAAAATCGCGGTCCTCGGAAGAGGCCACCACCTGGTGCGGCTTGCTTTGAATCTGGGCTTCCTTGATGGCCTTGGTGGACCAGGTTCCGGTGTTTACGTAATCCGCGGATTTGCCTTCCGGCAGAAAATTCATGGGGATCATGGCAAACTGCAGGCTGGCCCCTCCCTGGATAAAGAGCACGTGGTAGCGCTCGCCGACTCCAAGAAGACGCTTGGCCCGCTCCACGGCATCGTTTAGGATGTCGTCGAACCAGCTGGAGCGGTGGCTGATTTCCATTACGGACATGCCGGATCCCTTGTAGTTCAGCAGTTCGCTCTGGATTTCCTCCAGCACGGGAAGCGGCAGAACAGCCGGGCCCGGGTTGAAGTTATAGATTCTTTTCTCGCTCATGGGGTACCTCCCTAAATGTTTGTATGCGGTTTTCATATATGCCGGCGGCCACGGCAGCAAAGGAGAAAGGATAAAACAATGCGCATTCCCGGGCGGAGGCCGCACCGCTCGAGCAGCACCCGCCTTCCAGCGCAGCCGGCAAAATTAAATTTTAAATAATGACAAAATCTTTTAAGTATGTCAAGGTTTCCCCTGATGCGGATGCGCGGTGCATCGCTGCTATCCTTCTGTAATGATTGACAGTATTTTGTGTTTGGCATAATTTGAACGATTGGCGTATTCACCGGAATATGCGGGGAGTGTACAGTCTATGGAAATCTTGCATTATCCTTCGGATGAAGCGGAACGGCGCATTGAAGCGGTGGCCGGGCGCGGGCTGTTCTTTGACCCGGACAAGACCCGGGCGGTGGAGCAGATTCTGGAGGCGGTACAAAGCCGGGGCGACGAAGCGCTGCTGGAATATACCCGCCGTTTTGATGCCCCCCGGATGGGCCCGGGGGACCTGCTGGTCGAAGAGGAGGCCTTTGATGCGGCCGAGGCCTCCGTGGACGGGGCCTTTCTCAGGGCCCTGGATCGGGCTGCAGGCCAGATCGAGACCTTCCATCAGCGCCAACTGCGCAATTCCTGGTTTCAGACCCCCCGTTCCGGGGTGTTTCTGGGGCAGATGGTCAAGCCCGTGCAGGCTGCGGGCGTTTATGTCCCCGGGGCCAGGGGCGGAACCACGCCGCTTGTCTCTTCGGTCCTGATGGGGGCCATACCGGCGCGTATTGCCGGGGTGGAGAGGCTTGTCATGACAACGCCGCCGCGTGAGGACGGAAGTGTGGATCCGCACCTGCTGGCGGCGGCCAGGCGGGTGGGGGTGGATGCAGTCTACAGGGCCGGAAGCGCCTGGGCGATAGCGGGACTTGCATTCGGCACCCGCAGCATGCCCCGGGTGGATGTCATTGCCGGCCCGGGCAATATCTATGTAACCATAGCCAAAAAGCTGGTTTCCGGAAGTGTCGGCATTGACATGACTGCAGGGCCAAGCGAAATCCTGGTGGTGGCGGACAAGAGTGCGGATCCGGAGTTTATAGCAGCCGACCTGCTGAGTCAGGCTGAGCATGATCCCATGGCCTCTGCGCTCCTGCTCACCGACTCGGCTGCTGTTGCCGAGAAAGCAGCCCGGGCGACAAAGCGGCGCCTTGCCGATCTGCCGCGAAAGGAAGTGGCCGAGCAGTCTCTTGCCGCCTATGGCGGCATTATCGTGGTCCCGGAAATGGAGTCCGCCGTTTCGGTTGCGAACCGGATCGCCCCGGAGCACCTGGAGCTTCTGGTCGCGGAGCCCTTTGCCTGGCTGGGCGCGATACAAAATGCAGGGGCGGTTTTCATGGGCCATTTCACGCCCGAGCCCGTGGGAGACTATGTGGCCGGTCCGAATCACGTGCTGCCCACCGGCGGAACCGCCCGGTTCTCTTCCGCCCTGTCCGTGGATACTTTTATGAAGCAGACCAGCCTGATCTGTTATTCCCGGCAAGCCATGAGCCGGGAGGCCGAAGACGTAATCCGCCTGGCGGAAATTGAGGGGCTGGGCGCTCATGCCGAGTCTGTCCGGGTACGCAGCAGCAAGGGATAAGAGGGTGTTTTGACGGCTTGACAATCCCGGTCGAAAGCATTATTTTAGGATAAATTTTTGAGAATATGCTCAAAAGGAAAGACATGGGTAGACCGCATAAAAAACGGTTTGTAGCATACAATCCCGGTGTAAGCTATTTCAAGCCCCGGGGCATCCCGATGCTGGAACTCGAGGAGATTCACTTGACCATTGATGAGCGCGAGGCCCTTCGGCTGGCCGATTACGAAGGCTTTTCTCACGAGGAGGCCGGCCGCCAGATGCAGGTCTCCCGTGCCACTTTCGGGCGGATCATAGAACGGGCCCGCAAGACAGTGGCGGACGCCCTGATCAACGGCAAGGCGATTAACATCGAGGGCGGCAACTACCAGATCGGCCAGACCGAGCGGCTGTTCCGGTGCCCCAACTGTGCCTATGAATGGCATGAATCCTGCGGCACCGGCCCGCCTCCGCGGTGTCCGGCCTGCGAATACCAGAAGGTCTACAGGGTGCCCACGGAAAACGGGGAAACTGATCCGGCGGATCCGGAAGATGACGCATAGGCAGCAGGTTGCGGTGCAGAAGTTCCCTGCTGTGCACAATTTTGGTATACGAATCAGGATAAAAGGAGAAGATCTATGACAGAATCTTCAGGTGGCTCCCAAAAGGGGCAGGACAAACAGCGATCCAGAGAAGTCCAGGAGCAGGCAATGCAGGAGACGCTTGGCAAGATCAAGCACAAGTTCCTCGTAATGAGCGGAAAAGGCGGTGTCGGCAAAACCAGCGTCTCGGTCAATATAGCCATTGCTTTGGCAAACAAGGGCTATAGAACGGGCATCATGGATGTGGACCTGCACGGCCCGGATGTTCCCCGAATGCTGGGACTCCGCGGCATGGTCGGCAGCGGCAATGAAAAGCTGGTGCCGATTTCCTATTCCGATACCCTCAAGGCGATTTCCATCGAATCGCTCATGCCCAATAAAGATGACGCGGTCATCTGGCGCGGACCGCTCAAGCATTCGGCTATCAGCCAGTTTATATCGGATGTGGACTGGGGGGAGCTGGATTTTCTGATTATTGATTCGCCGCCGGGAACCGGCGATGAACCCCTGAGCGTGGCGCAGACCATTTCGGACTGCCGGCCGATCATTGTGACCACCCCGCAGGAGGTGGCGCTATGGGATATCCGCAAGTCGATCAACTTCTGCAAAAAGATCGAGCGCGATCTTTTCGGGCTGGTGGAGAATATGAGCGGCTATGTGTGTCCGCACTGCGGCAAGGCGGTGGATCTGTTCGGAACAGGAGGGGGGGAGAAAACCGCCAAGGAATTCGGCATCAATTTCCTGGGCAGCATCCCCTTTGATCCCAATCTGGTCAAGGCAGGCGATGAAGGCTCCTCGTTTCAGGATACCTACCGGGACACCGATGCAGCCAGGGCCTTTGCCCAGATTGCGGGCCATTTGATCAAGCTGATGGGTGAGTGAAGCCGCCGCTGTGTCAGTCGTTTGCCAGGCGGTTTAAGGTCAGTGTAAGCGGGTGGTCGTCCTCGCCCTCGCCCGCATACAGAACCGGCCCGGGCCGGCGGTAGTCGTCCGGGCCGGGATGGGCGGCCAGCCATTGCTCCCGCATGGCTTTTACCACCTGGAAAGCCGGCGAATGGATATCCACGGTCGTGCGTTCCAGGACCAGCGCGAGTTTGCCTTTGCGTTCCTCCAGATGCATCATGGGGGCAATGGGAATGCCTATGGGCTCCCATTCGGCAAATTCTTTCTCCAGGTTCTTAATCCCCGCCATCTGTCCCGTGACTTTTGCCGCAGCCAGGGAGAACACCGTCCAGCCCAGGTTGTAGGTGTAGGTGCAGTCAAACCAGGTCGGGTCGTTGCCCCTGCCGTCGTAGCCGTAGAAGTGATGCTGGGTTTTGAACTTGGGTACAGAGGCCTGGAACACTTTGAGCACAGAGGCCGGAACATCGTCTTCCTCATCCAGGGAGCCGGCTTTGAGCAGTTCCTGCTTGAGGGTTTTCTGGGATACAATGGCCGAGCGCATGAGAAGGTGCGAGTCTTTGGTGTTGTAGTTGTGAAACAAAAGCGGCCCGTAGGCGTCCGGGTATAATCCGCCGGCCTGAAGGGTCCTGTGAAACCACCGGCGTTCAATGCCCACCTTGTATTCGCCTTTTTCCTGCAGGATTTTCAAATAGTCCGTCACCAGACCCATGATCACCTTCTCGGTCTGCACCTGGGAGAACTGAAAATTGCCGTGGCTGTCGCGCTCTGTGAGCAGGCCCTCCTGGAAGAATTCCGGGATGTCGTTGAACAGATCGTCGTCGCGGGTGTTCCAGATGCTGAAGGTGTTTTCCTCGCGGGAGAGCCTGGCCAGGCGGCGCAGATAGTCCAGCTTGTCCTCGAGGGCGGGAAAATCCGTGTGAAAGTCCGTGTCGTGGGTGGCGTTGTAGTCGGCGATGATGGTGTTGAGCTTGATGATAAAGATCTGGATTTCATTGATAAACTCCAGGACACCCTCGGGTATTATGATCACGCCGTAGTTCTTGCCCACGGCCGCCCGGCGGACAATTCCGTCGCAGATCACGCGGGAGAGATGCCGCAGGGTCATTCCGTATGCGGTATAGTCGATGGTGCCTTCCTGCCGGGATTTTTCCAGCCGCTCGGTGTCTATGTACTCGGCCAGTTCTTCTCCGATGACCAGTATGTTGGGGTGTACCTGCAGACCGGTCTCCAGGCCGATGTGGCTTGCCGAGCGCCCCATGACCTTGCAGACGTGCCAGTACTTGGCATCCGAGCTGCAGTCCGTGCACAGGTTGCTGATATCGTGGGCAAACGCCCTGGCTGCGGTGTGGAAGCCGAAGGAAATGGTGCACAGGGAGTTGCCGTCGATGTCGCGGGCCTGGAGATCCCCGTCAATCGTTTTGGGGACCCCGATTACCTGGATGCCGTCGGTGTAGAGTTCCTGGGCCAGGAGAGCGGCATTGGTGTTGGAGTCATCGCCGCCCACAATGACCAGGGCGTCGAGTTCCAGAGACTTGCAGGTCTGGCGTGCCAGGGCGATTTTGGCCCGGGTGTCGATCTTTGTCCGGCCGGTGCGGATCATGGAGAACCCGCCAAGGTTGCGGTAGGCGTCTATGGTCTCGCGGGTAAGCTCGATGCAGTTCTGCTCCAGCAGGCCGTCAGGGCCCATGAGAAAACCGAAGAGGCGGCTTTCCGGATTGGCGGCGTACATGGCGTCAAAGACCCCCGCAATCACGTTATGGCCTCCGGGTGCGGGCCCGCCGGAGAAAACAATGCCGAGATGGCGCTTTTTGGCGTGTTCCCGGCGCAGGTTTTGCCCGGGGCTGTCCACCCGGGTCACGGACTGGACCTGGTTGTCGATAATATCCGGCAGCTGGTCCCGGCAGGCCGGGTGGGTTTTAAAACGGTAGCGTTCATCTGTCTGCAGTTCCGTGCAGCTGCCTTGAAAAACCGAACACAGAGGCGGGATAAAGCTCAGGCGTTTTTCCATGACCGTGTTGTGCGTCCGAATGGCCTTTGCCACCTCAGGGCGGGCCAGAAACTCGTTGGAATTGGCTGCCTCCATTTTTTCCTCCAGCACATCCTCTTTGGCGATTTCAGGGTGTTTGCGCAAATACTTTCATTTATAACCGAAGCCCGCCTGCCGTCAAGGAAACAATGGCCCCCTCTTTTGGGGGAAAAAGGACAGCATTCCCTGTTGCCGTTTGACAGCCGGGTTTTTTTGCGCTAAAGAAAAATACAGGGAAAGGATTGGACTTATGGAAAATGGTGCAGCATACGGCAGGCAGTTCTGGTGTTGGTGGCGCCGACCGGATGGGTCGGAGTGTGCCGTGGAGCTGGTGCCGATATAGCTGTTTCCTCCAAACAAGCAGGATAAAAAAACCGCGGGGCGCTTCTGGGAAGGCCCCGCGGTTTTTTTTATGGAAAAAAGCTGTCCGGTCGTTACCAGAAAAATACAGAATTTCAGGGGAGAGGAGGTTTCTCATGCTTCTTGTCATGCGGCGGGATGCGGATGATAAGCAAATCAACGCGGCGATCAGCGCACTGGAGGCAAAAGGATACAAGGCGCGCTCCATTCCCGGCGGAGACCGGGTCTCCATTGCAGTATTGTTTAACAAGGAGCCTGTTGATGAAAACTGGGCCCGGGAGCTTCCGGGGGTCAAGGAGGCGATTGCGGTAACCCGGCCTTTCAAACTGGTGAGCCGCGAGACCCGGCCGGAGGATACAATAGTGGAAGTCGGCGGCGTGGCGGTCGGGGGCAGGGGCATGGTTGTCATTGCCGGGCCATGCGCCGTGGAAAAGGAAGACCGGACCATGCGGATAGCCGAGCAGGTGCACGCCGCCGGGGCGGTGATTTTCCGCGGCGGGGCCTTTAAACCCAGGACCTCGCCGTATTCCTTTCAGGGGCTGGGAGAAGAGGGCCTGAAAATTCTCTCCCGGGTACGCCGGGAAACCGGCATGCCTGTTGTGACCGAGGTGATGGATCTGGAGACCTTCGCGCTGGTGGAGGCCTATGCCGACATCATTCAGATCGGCACGCGGAATATGCAGAATTTCAGCCTGCTGCGCCGGGCGGGGCAGTCCAGGCGGCCCGTGCTGTTAAAGCGGGGTATGTCCGCAACAGTCGAGGAATGGCTCATGGCTGCCGAATATATCATGGCGGAAGGCAATCACAACGTTATACTCTGTGAGCGCGGGGTGCGCACATTTGTCCGCCATAGCCGCAATACCCTCGATTTTTCCGCTGTGCCGGTGGTGCAGCGCGAAAGCCATCTGCCCGTTATCGTGGATCCCAGCCACGCGGCAGGATTCCGCGATCAGGTCATGCCCCCGGCCCGGGCGGGCGCGGCAGTCAGCGCGCACGGCATAATGGTGGAAGTCCACGATGAGCCGGAGAAAGCCAGAAGCGATGGTGTGCAGTCGCTTTATCCGAGCCAGTTCACGGTGCTGTGCCGGCAGATGAAGTCCATATATGACATTGTCCGCCAATATCCGGACAGCCAGGGAGGCTGAGATGAAAACCCTGCAGATCCGGGGCCGGGAGAAGACATCCGGCATACACGTAGGCGCAAGCCTTGCCGACCTGGGCGATTATCTGCCCTGCTCCCGCACCATTATCATAACCGATGAAAACGTGGCCGGCCACTATGCGGATCGGTTCCCGCCGGGCGATATTGTGCAGATCGGCACGGGGGAGGCGGCAAAAACCCTCGAGACCGTTTCGATGCTATACAAGGAGTTGATCGCCCGGCAGGCGGATCGTTCGGTTTTTCTGGCGGGCATCGGCGGGGGGATCGTCTGCGATGTGACGGGCTTTGTTGCCTCCACCTACCTGCGGGGCGTGCGTTTCGGGTACTGCCCCAGCACGCTTCTCGCCCAGGTGGATGCCAGTGTCGGCGGCAAAACCGGTGTGAATTTTGAAGGCTACAAGAACATGGTGGGCGTTTTCAACCAGCCGGAGTTTGTCCTCTGCGATCCGCTCCTGCTCAGGACCCTGCCGGAGCGGGAGGTCGCCTGCGGATTTGCGGAGGTGGTAAAGCATGCGGCAATAGCGGATGCAGACTATTTCGCCTTTTTGGAGCGCGAAAGCGGGAGGGCCTGTTGCCTGGAAGCAGGCGTCATGGAGCGGGTCATTCATGATTGCGTGGGGATAAAGGCGGCCATCGTGGGCCGGGATGAGAAGGAGAAGGGCGAGCGGCGCAAGCTCAATTTCGGCCATACCTTTGGCCACGGACTGGAAAAAACCACGGATTTCGCCCACGGGGAAGCGGTGAGCATCGGAATGATGGTCGCGGCAGAACTCTCCCGCAGGCGGGGGCTGCTTTCGCCTGGTTCCGTAGATCGGCTGGAGGCCTTGCTGGCGGCTTTTCATCTGCCGGTGGCCGTTCCCGCGGACGTGGATCGGGAGCAGCTTATGGACGCGGTCTGCCGGGATAAGAAACGGGCGGGCGAGCGCCTTTACTTCGTGCTGCTCCGGCAATTGGGGGAGGCCGTTGTAGAGCCTGTCTCCATCAGGGAATTGGAGGAGGCGCTCAGCGCCTGTCTGTAATCCACAAAGGCATTTGCAGGCTCCGAGCACGCTCCTGTCTATCCCCAAGGCCGGCAGAAGGAGCCTCTGCCGGCCTTGGGGAACCGACCGGGCGTTTCAGGCGAGTTTCTTCCCCGCCCCGGGCCCCGGGGCCAGGCCGTAAATTGCTTCGATATGGATAATGGCAACGCCCTTGGATTGCAGCGTAACCCCCTGCTTTTTGCCTTTTTCCGCAACCCACTGGGCCGCCTGTTCGTAGCGCTCGCCCGAGGTTTCGATCGTTGCCGTCCCTTTGAACTGGTAGCCTTCTTTCTCCTTCCAGAAAGATACGGCTACAGAGGGGTTCTGCTGCATATTCGCCAGGGTTTTGTTAAAGAACTGATCCGAGATCAGGATGGTCTCATCATCCAGGATCTGCTTGGCCCCCACGGGAACGGCGTTGGGCTGGCCGTCCGGGGTGGATGTCGCCAGAACAGCGGCGGGGACCTCGTTGAACAGCTCTTTCATCCGGTTGCTCATTTGTGCCATAACTGCCTCCTTTTTTCGTTTGCTGGTAAAAATTTTTACCATAGACCTGAAGCCGGGATTTGTCAATTTCCGGCCGCCATGGATTTGGCTTCCCGGTCTGCGCTGCAGTTTTTCATTGACAGCCCTTCAGAAAAAATTCAACAAAATGAAGAGCCCTTTCCACCGGAGCGCAGAAGGATTCTGTATATGACGCCATGCAGCATGCACCCGACCCGGGCGGCACACTGGTATTGCCCGAACTGTGACCAGAGTTTCTGCCCGGACTGCGTGATCAAGCAGGAGGCGGGCAGCATGGCCGGCAACAGGCTGCTTCGCTCCTGCCCGAAATGCCTGGCCGAAACCCGCTGGATCGGCACCGAAAGCCTTATCAAGCCCTTCTGGGAGCGCCTGCCCGCGATTTTTCTGTACCCGATGAAGCCGGCCACCCTCATTTACATGGCTGTTCTGGCGCTGGGGGCACTGATTTTCTGGAGCTGGATCGTGAAGTTTGTCTGCTGGGTGCTTTTGCTCAATTACGCCTATGTGGCCTTGAAAAAGACGGCCAGGGGCGATCTGCGGCCGCCCGGTGTGGATGAGATGATCGCCGCCAATTTTGTGGACGTGGTGATCCCGGTGGTCAAGCAGGCCTTGCTGGTTCTTGTCCTGGCCGGTATCGGCATGTTTGTCGCCGGTAAGCTGGGGCCTGCTGCGGGGATTCTCTATATGCTCCTGGCGCTTTTTTTTCTGCCCTCGATGATTATCGTGCTGGTCAATACAGAGAGCCTGATCAGTGCCCTGAATCCGGGCGCATTCTTGTTTCTGCCGGTCAAGATCGGCAGGGCCTATTTTGTCATGTTTGTATTTTTGGCCCTGCTGGCCGGTGCGCCCGGGGCCCTGCTCAACTGGTTCATGCCGTATCTGCCGGTTCTGCTGGGCGTATACCTGCTGGCCTTTGCGGAGAATTATTACACGGTGGTCTCCTATCATCTGATGGGCTATGTGCTGCTGCAGTATCACGAAACCATCGGCTACGAGTTAAGCGCAGACGACTTCAAGCAGGAGAAAGGCCGCCGCCGGGAGGCGCCGGATGATCCCGCAGCCCGGGAGTCGAAGATCATCGCTGTGCTCTGCCGGGAGGGGCGCTTTGCCGAGGCCGCTGCCCATGTCCGCCAGTGGCGCAGAAGCGGCGGAGAATTCAGCGCCGCCCTGGCTGAACAGTATTTCCAGCTCCTGAAAAACAGCGGCGACAAGACTGCCATGCGTGAGCATGCCCCGGTTTATCTGGATTTCGCGGTGGCCGCAGGCAAAAAGAAGGAGACGCTTGAAGCTTTTGAGGCCTGCAGAGAGGCGGATCCGGATTATGTCCCCCAGGCTCCCGCCATGTTTAAGATCGGCGAGTACATGGCAGAGGCCGGCCGCTTCAGGGAAGCGCTGAAAATTTTTTCCCGGCTCACCAAAACCCATCCGGATGCCGACGAGGTACCCCTCTCGTATTTCCGGGCGGCCCAGCTCTATAACGAGCGGTTCATGGACGCCGAGCGGGCACGAAAAATCATGAAGACCCTGATGAAAAAGTACCCGGAGCATACCATGCGCAGCAAATTTCAGAACTACCTGCAGTATCTGGGCGGAGCCTGAGCAGCCGGCCGATCGCTTGTTCTATCTGCGCCTTTGTTCAGCCAGGCGCGCCTCCTGGGAATGCGGGTAGCGCCGGCGCAGGATCTGCCGGTATTTTTCCGCCCTGGCCGGCATGCCCTCCCTTTCCAGGGCATTTGCCAGGCGCAGGAGCAGGGCGGGAACAGCCTCCGGGTTCGGGCGCCTGCGGATCAGCTCCGCCAGGATTTTTCTGCCATCGGAGATGTGGCCCGCGTCCAGAAATGCAGCGGCCAGCCTTGCGTATAAGTGCTGGGGCAGGCCGGGGCGATCGGCCAGTTTGGCGTATTCCCGGTACACTTCCAGGGTTTTTTGGATATCTGTCTGCCCGCCGACAAGCAGGGACAGGTATTGGCGGGCCGTATCGTGGAAACGCGCCGCGGCCGGCCGCTGTTTGTCGAGGTTGAAAAGATGGCCCAGCGCCTCGGCGTGATTCGGCTGTGCTGCGAGCACGCTGTGCAGTTTTTGCCTGGCACCGTCAAAGTCGAGTCGGGCAAGCCGCTGCAATGCCGCCTCGATCATGGCAGGCGCGGGATCCTCGGGGGGCTCCTCGAAAAAGGACTTTTTGGATTCGTTCAGCAGCCGTCTGCCCCCCAACCCAAGCAGGGCCCCGCCGAGCAGCCCCCCGGCGTGGGCCATGTAGGCTATTCCGCCTGCCGCGCCGAGGAAAAAGCTCAGCAGCTCCTTTCCCAGCCAGAAGGGCAGCAGCAGCATGGCCGGCATACGGAAATAATCAAAGTAAAACCCGGTGGAGAAGAAAACCCGGATCCGCGTGGTCCCGTAGAGGATTGTCAGGGCCCCCATCAGGCCGGATATTGCGCCGGATGCCCCGATTGCGGGCACGTAGCTGTTGTGGTGGACGAGGTAATAGAGGCCCGCGGCAGAGAGGCCGCCCAGGATATAAATAAGGCTGTATCCCGTTCGGCCGAGTCCGATCTCCAGCACACAGCCCACGATCCACAGAAAAATCATGTTGCCCAGAAGGTGCCAGAGACCGCCGTGGAGAAACATCATGGTGAAAAACATCCAGGGCTCGACTTCAGCCGGCACCAGCGCGTAGCCATGGCCGACAACCCGGTCCATCCGACTGTCGAATGCGGCCCGCTTCCGGCTCCATTCGGCATGGACCGGACTGCCGGGGGCAATGACGGCCTCGCTGTAGAGCCGGTCCATAAATTCGCTGTCCCGACGCATCTTGAGCAAAAGGGCAAACGCCCGTTTGCTGGGCTTCTCCAGGTTGTCCGGTTCCGGCGGGGCCTGCCCGGACTCTTCGGCGATATGGGCGGCGTAGCGCGGGAGTTCGATTGCTGCAAGGCCGCTGTCAAAATAATAGTGATAGGCCTGCTGGTAGCGGTGACCGTCATCGGCCTGGAGAAAAAAAAAGACAAAACAGTTGAGCGCGATGATCAGCAGGGTGATCACCGGGGGGTTGCGCCAGCTGATTTTGTTTTCCAGGGGGATGATCAGCATTTGTTGATCCGGAGCGCTGTCAGGCGTTTCGCTGCCGCCCCTGCTGCGCTGCAATCTCGGGCATTGCTGCCTGATCAAGGTTTTGCGGCAGCAGCCGGGCATTCTACTGGTGCCATAATCGCCCGGATTTTGCAAGCCCCCGGCCAAAACGGAGGAGGATTTCGGGGATATTTTGCTTTTCTTGCCCTGCAGCGCTTTTCCCGGAGCCGGCGGCGGCTGGAAGAGCTTGACGATTTGGCCGGAATGTGCTTTTACAGATGGGCGGTTATGGCAATAACAAGGCCCCGAAAAAAAGGAGGAGTCCATGTACAGAGCTGTCAAATGGATCGGTTGGAGTCTGGCATTGGCGCTGATCGCCCTGCCGGCCCGGGCTTATGACCTGCCGTCTGTCAACCTGGGTCTGACCAGCTTTATGGACGGCGGTCCGCCGGCCGGGCCGGGATGGTATTACACGCAATATCTGCAGTGCTGGACATCCGATGATTTTACCGACGAGAGCGGCGATGATTTACTGCCGGATTTTGCAGACGAGGACCTTGAGGCCTGGATCAGTGTCTCGCAGTTTATTTATCAATCCGATACGCCGGTATTGGCCGGGGGAAAATGGGGGATTGATGTGATTGTCCCCTATGTCGACATCGATGCTTCCTACAGCACCCCGGGATTTCCCGAAGACAACGGCAGCGGCATGGGCGATCTGCTTATCGGGCCGTTTCTGCAGTGGGATCCGGTTATGGGCGAAAACGGCCCGCGCTTTGTGCATCGGGTGGAGCTGCAGCTGATTTTCCCCACCGGGGAATACGATGATGACAAGGAATTAAACCAGGGCAGCAACCATTTCTCTTTCAATCCCTATTGGTCCGGCACGTTTTTTATAACACCGCAATGGACCGCCTCAACGCGCATTCATTACCTGTGGAACGATGAAAATGATTCCCCCAATCGCGCCTACGGCGATGCCGATGATACCCAGGCGGGCCAGGCCGTGCATTTGAACTTTACAACGGCCTACCAGGTTTTCCCGATGCTGCGCGTGGGCATTAACGGCTACTACCTCAAGCAGATAAGCGATTTCGAGGTGGACGGGGAAAACGTGGATGACAGCCGGGAGGAGGTCCTGGCCCTGGGCCCCGGCCTGTTGTGGCATATCACCCCGGATGCCCATCTGTTCTGCAACGCCTACTTTGAAACCGAAGCCGAAAACCGGCCCGAGGGGGAGCGCTACAACCTGCGCCTGGTCTGGCACTTCTAAGGATTTCCGGGAAGGGGGACTTATGCATGGCACAGGATAAAAAAAGGCACCCCCTGTTGGGGGCGCCTTTTTGGGGAATTGCTGAAAAAGCGGACTAGACGGCAGTCACGTTGACAGCTGCCGGGCCTTTCGGCCCCTGCTCAATGTCAAAAGTCACACCTGCGCCTTCATTGAGCGATTTGAAGCCGGTAGCGTTAATTGCGCTGTGATGAACGAATACGTCCGGTCCTTCTTCCTGCTCGATAAAACCAAACCCTTTGCGGTCATTAAACCACTTTACTGTTCCATTAGCCATGAATACAATCCTCCTTTCCTGAAATTTTCAAAATTTTCAACTGGAGGATCCTGCATTCGCAATAATGGGAAATCTGTTCCTTCAGAAAAAAATCGCCCTGCCTCTTGAAGGCAGGGCCTTGTTGATTATCTATAATATAACACGTTTTTCGGCAAAAGCAAGCAAATTATCAAAAAAGTGTTGCCGGGACAATGCACGGCTTTCTTATCTGCTGGTTCGGGATGCTGTTTTGCTTTTCTTTTTTCGTGCAGAGCAGGCGGGATTTTTTTGCCGACGCGCTTTACCGGCGTTGGCATGTTTTGGCGAACTCCCGGGCGGGGGAAAGGGCTTGGTTTTCGGCTTTTGTGGTTCGACTCTCTCCTCCGGCATCAGCATCGGGCCCTCCCCCTGGGCCATTTTGGCCAGGGCGGCGGCAATGTTTAAGGCCGGTATGTCATGGGCCTGCCGGATTTCATCCATCAGCTCATGGAAAAATCCCAGGTCGTTGGTGGCAAGCGTATCCAGGATGGTTTGTTTGAAGCGGGCGATGCGTTTATTGTTGATCATTTCTGTTGTCGGGAGTTCCAGCGGTTCGATCTTCTGGCGGATAACACCCTCAATGGCCCGGAGCATCCGCCGCTCCCTGGGGGTAATAAACAAAATGGCCTCTCCGCTGCGGCCCGCTCTCCCGGTACGTCCGATCCGGTGCACATAGGCCTCCGGATCATAG
>CAZWNV010000020.1:0-26802 GCA_964635265.1 uncultured Desulfobacteraceae bacterium | reverse complement strand
AACACGCCGGACAGACATCCACTACGCCAAATCCGTCTTAGCGAGTGCACCGGCCGGGCACCAGCAGTCCGGACAATCTTTTGCAATGAATATCGGCTTGGCCCGGCCTTCCCGGATTCGTGGGCCCCCCGCCTTCCCAGTGGCAGAGGGACCGCACGTCGGGGAAAAGCACAAAAATTACCCCCTATGGTTCAATTCATTTAAGCAGGCCGTCCAGCTACCTCCCCTGCCTTTTGATCTTGCACTACACCGAAAAATCTGTTATTTGCTCAAAGATTTTTCCCCATCCCAACTCATTAACCGCTTGCCGTGGTGCCCCTGCTTGCAGCGCCTTATACGCAGCCAGCATCGCGCGGCTGCCATAATCCCGGAGTCCGGCAGGCAAATGGCTTTGTAGAATCACATAAAAGGAGAAGACATGTTTGGCGCCCGTAAAAAAGTAATGGCCATACTCCCTTTTCTGCTGGTGCTGCAGGTATTTTTCGTCTCCGAGGGGCCAGCCCAGGATGCAAGCCTCTTCGGGGCTGTCCAGGTCGATGATACCGGCACGAACCCGACAATTCAACAATCCAATACGAGCAGAAATATCGCGGTCGCCCCTGATGGCACGATATACGCCGTCTATCAGTGTGCCGAAGGAATTCGGGCGGCCAAAAGCGAAGACAGCGGCAAAACCTTTCAATCCAGTGTCAAAGTCTACGACAGCGAATTCGAGGCTGAAATCGCTGTTTCTTCCAATGGGACTGTGTATGTCGTATGGGTTGCAGACGGCACCATAGAGTTGGCCAAGAGCACGGACGGGGCCGATTCTTTTGCGTCCCCCGTATCGGTGGGTGATGGCGTCATTACCGCGCATATGGCAGTTGACGGGGATTATGTATATATTATCGATCGCTACGGGGAAAATTTTTATGCTAGCCAGGACGGCGGGGACACCTTCTTGTCAAAATCTTTTTCTCGCAATGCGTATTCTGATGTGCATATTGATCCTGTTACAGCTGATGTAATTGTCCAGCAGGATGATCCCGAGGTAAAATACTATGTCAGCGGGGACCACGCTGCCTCTTTTGGTCCCAGGACGGAAACCGGAACCAGTGTGTATTACTCTGTCGGAACCATTGTATCCGGCAGCCAAGGCAGTTTTCTCCTGGTAGCAGGGGGCGATTTTGAGGGTAATGAAGGAAGCCGGGCCACCAAGGTGGATTTGGGCACTGCAGCGGTTACCGAACCTGCCATCGGCCACAATAAGGTAGCCCAGGGAAGGTCGCTGAGCGGAGACAGGTATGGGAATGTCGTCACGGGATACAGTGATGGCACGTACGTATACTTTGCTGCAAGCCATGACTACGGGCAGAGCTATAATGCGCAAAGACAGATCGCCGAGACCACAAGCGCCAACGCAGCGATTAATTCCACAAACGGGGATGTTCTCTTCCTTTATGAAAAGGACAGCCATATATACTTAAAAACCTACGCCGGCGAACTCAGCGGCTACTCACTGGAGGTTTCTCCCAGCGAGCTCTACTTTGATGATAATGCTACCGTGGGCACTGTTACCGTAAGCAACAATTCGGGCGCTGCTATCCCGATAAACGATATTCGCGTGGAGGGCGATTTTACAATGGATCGCTCAGAAATCGGGGAGGAGATGCCAAACGGGGGCTCCGGCAGTATCGAAGTGACATTCGTGCCAACACAATCCGGTGCCACAACAGGCGAGATTACGATCACTTATGGCAATCCCCCCCAGGAGAGGGTCGTCAGTCTGGCGGGAACCCACAACGCTGATGCAGGTGATAGCGATGGCGACGGCATTCCCGATGAGCAGGAGGGCTCCGGAGATGCGGATGGCGACGGCATCCCCAACTCCGAGGACATTGACAGCGACGGAGACCAGGTTCCGGATGCCAATGAGGGCACGGGAGACCGGGACGGGGATGGCGCCATGAACTGTCAGGATTATGATCCCACCGGATATTTTTATGATGAAGCTACAGGCGAAATTATTAGCGGCGGGGCAGTTTCGGTTTCAGGGCCCGGCTCTGTGAATTTGCTGGAAAACGGGAGCAACGGATATTATCAGTTTACGGTCAATCAGGCCGGCACCTATACCTTGAATATCACAGTTCCAGCGGGCTATGAACTCTCCTCGGCTTGTGCGGACCAGGGCACCCTTGACGTGGCGCAGCAGACTACCGATCCGTTTGTCCTGGGCTCCACGGAGGATGGCAATTCCGGTTACCTGTCAAATGCTGAATGTTCCGCCAATACCTGGTATACAATTATTGAAATTGGCAACACGCAAATCCTGGCCAATAATATCCCATTGCGGAATCTGTCCGAACCGATTCCTACCCTTTCCGAATGGGGCATGATCTTTCTCTGTCTCTTTCTTGCGGGCCTTGCGGTTTGGCAGTTGCGAAGAAGAGCAAGCCCGGCCTAGTTTGGCGGGGAGAAGCAGTCGGAACCCTGTTGCCGAATTCAAGCGGACTTGATGCCACCCCGCTCCGCCCCGGATGCCGTTTGAAGCAGCTTTCGGCACCATGCAAGGGCAAGCTGCAGCCGCAAAGGCGTTGCATGCAACAGATTTCCCGGCAAACAGCACATATTGTATGCAAACAGCAAAAAGCCACTATAAAAGACATTCGCATTCCTCCGGAACTGCAATTATGTTTATTCTGATAAGGCCAAATTATTCGAAAGAATAAGACGGAAAGTCACGGATCTCAAAAGCCCGCAAGAGACGGCCGGACTGCCATGCACCATGGGGGTCCGGCTTTTTTGTGGCCTGCCAAATGGCGGGCTGTTGATCAAGGCCCTGCGCTGCCGGGGGCAAAAACAGCCCGAAAAGAGGTTTGCGAAAAGGAGGAATTCCGATGGAAACCGCTCAAAAGGACCATGACTTTTTTGCAGCATGGAAATTTCTGCCCGAGGACTTCCGGGCATCCCTCAATGAAATTCTGGCCGATCAGCACAACATCGCAGCAAAAGACCGGATCATGGTAGCTCCCTGCCCGAATTGCGGAAGCACCAATACCCGCGATTGCGGGAATACGGAAATCAATGACCCCACTGTCGGGTTCTGCATGGACTGTGGCTGCATGGGATGCCTAATCTGCGGTGCGGTTTTTGATGACGGCGAAACCCAATGCCCCCACTGGGCTATTTGCAGAAAATGCTCGGAACCCAAAGATGAAAGAGGCCATTGCGGCATTCCCCTCTGGGAGTGCCCGGCAATTCAGGCATGGAAAGCGAAACGCCAGCACCAGTTTGAGTTTTGATGCTGAACCGGCTTCTGCTGCTTCAAAAAAAACTGCCACCCACACTGCCCAATCGTATCCGGCTCGCGCAAGCCTCGTCCTCCATTGTATTTTGCCCCGGCCCCCTTGCTGATGACCGCCAGACAGCATTCCCTCTTATCAGGCTGTGATTGCAGCAGCAGTCCTTCTTTCTGTCTACCGGAACCAAAAAAAGGCTCCACAGGTTCATTACACAAAACCATATGGAGCCTTTAACCATTTGGCGTCCCCAAGGGGATTTGAACCCCTGTCGCTGGCGTGAAAGGCCAGTGTCCTGGACCGGGCTAGACGATGGGGACGCAAGTTTAACCTATGTAGGTGGTGGGCCGTGTAGGATTCGAACCTACGACTCTCTGCTTAAAAGGCAGATACTCTACCAACTGAGTTAACGGCCCTGACACGCGTGCCTTAAAATGTTCATAAAATATTTTTTTTACCCTTTTTGTCAAACAGTGTCAATAAAAATTATAATTGCGACCTGCCGGCGCGGCGCGCCTATTTTCGCCAAAACTCCGGCACCAGGAAAATGATCACGGTATAGATCTCCAGCCTTCCCAGCAGCATGCACCAGACCAGCAGCCATTTTCCGGCCAACGGGATATCCGCATAATTGCCCATCGGCCCCACCAGGCCCAGGCCCGGTCCGATATTTCCGATAGAAGCGGCTACAGCGGAGAGGGCGGTGACGAAATCCACTCCCAGTCCGGCCAACAGTACGGAGCATACCCCAAAAAGCCCCATATAAAGGGCAAGAAAACCCAGAATACTGCCTATAACCGCATCGGATACGATTTTGCCGCCCATTTTCACAGGCGTCACCGCGTGGGGATGCAAAAGATTAAAAAGCTCTTTGTAACAGTATTTAAAACAGCACATAACCCGCATCAGCTTCATCCCCCCGCCTGTGGAACCTGCCGATGCCCCTGCAAACATGCACAGCAGCAGAATGACTTTCGCCATGGCCGGCCATTGATTGTAGTCCGCAGTGGCGTATCCCGTGGTTGTCAGAATCGAGATCACCTGAAAGGCACCGTACCGGAAGGCCTTGCCAAGGGATGCATATACCGCACCATAAATATTGAGGCTTACCACGAGGATCAGAATAGCCGTGAAAGCGAGATAAAACCGGGCCTCCGAGTCCCGCCACAAGGACAGGGGCCTGCCCCTGAGCAGCTGATAATGCAGGGAGAAGTTGATCCCGGCAACAAGCATGAAAAACATCACCACCAGATCCACATACAAGCTGTCATAATGGGCGATGGACAAACCCTTGGTGGAGAATCCGCCTGTAGGCATGGTGGTAAACGTGTGACAAAGGGCGTCAAAAAGCTCCACCCCGCCAAAAAGCAAAAGCAGCAGCTCCAGCAAGGAAATCAGCACATAGACTTTCCACAGGGTCTTTGCCGTATCGCTTACCCGGGGCTTTAACTTGTCCGGCACCGGGCTGGGCACCTCGGCTTTAAAAAGCTGCATGCCGCCGACCCCCAAAAACGGCAGGATGGCTACAGACAGAACAATAATGCCCATGCCCCCCAGCCACTGGATCAGGCTTCGCCATAAAAGGATGGCCTCGGGCACAGCATCGATATCGGTAATCACCGAGGCCCCGGTGGTGGTAAATCCGGAGACAGACTCGAAAAAGGCATTTCCAAAGGAATCAAACATACCGCACAGGTAGAAGGGAAGCGCTGCAAAAAAACCCACGGCCGTCCAGCCGATGGCCACAATCGCCATACCCTCCCGCTGGCTGATATAGTCGATCGGGCTGGTCCTGAGGGACAGATACAGGACCGCACCGACGGAAACCGTAACAAGTGCGGACTGGAGCAGTGAACAAAGGCTTGCATCCTTTGCATACAGGCCGTAGAGAAGCGGCAGGAACATGATCAGGCCCAGAAGAAGCACCAGGAAGCCGACCAGGTAGAAAACAATGCGCCACCGCATTTAAAAAAACTCCAGCTTGACGGTCAGGATCTTCTCGATCTTGGCGATCACCTGTCGCTTGGCAAAAACAATGATCCTGTCATTGGGCTGGATCACGCTCTCCCCCGAGGGGATGAGAATTTCGTCCTGGCGGATAATACCGATCACCAGGGCCCCCTGCGGCATGTTGGTTTCCTTGAGGGGACGCCCCACAATATCAGAAGTCTCCAGAGCCTCGGCTTCCCAGACCTCCGCCTGTTCATCCGATATGGTCCGGGCAGACAGCACCTTCCCCCGGCGGATGAACTGCAGAATTGTATCAATGGCCGATAAGCGGGGGCTTACCACCTGCTCCAGCCCGATGCTGGACATAAGGGGAAAATAGCTGAATTTGCTGAGCCGCGTAATGGTTTTTCTCGCCCCCATGCGCTTGGCCAGCAGCGAAACCAGAATATTGGTTTCCTCGTCGTCTGTCAGGGTGATCACCACGTCCATGTCCTGAATATTTTCTTCCACCAGCAGACTCTGGTCCGAGCCGTCCCCGTGGATGACCACGACCTTGTTCATTTCCTCTGCAAGTTCGGAGCAGCGCTGGGGGGCTTTTTCAATCAGCTTGGTATAAATGGACTGGTTCTCCAGAGACTTGGCAAGGCGCAGCCCGAGCCGGCCGCCGCCTACGATAAAGGCGCGTTTCAGGGGCTTGAATTCCTTGTCAAAGGCCTTCAGGATGCGGGCAAGCCCCGCATCTTCACTGATAAAATAAATCAGGTCTCCCGGATAGATGCGATCCTCGCCGCCGGGAATGATGAGCTTCTCATTTCTGAGAACCGCGGCAACCAGAACGGTATTGCCGATCTTTCGGGGAAGTTCGGAAAGCTTGAGGCCCGCCAGCCGGGCCCCTTTGTCCAGATATATGCCCACGAACTTCAGGCGTCCGTCAGCAAATTCGCCGACATCGACTGCACCCGGGACGCCCATAAAACGCTCGATGGTTCGCACCACCTCTATTTCAGGGTTGATCACGGTGTCAATGTGCGGCGGGGAATCCCGGAAAACCTGGTGATAGGCATCGTAGTCCTTCTGCCGGATCCGGGCCAGTTTCTTGGTTGTAGGCGAGATCGTATCAGCCATCAAACAGGCCACCAGATTGGTCTCGTCACTGTCCGTGACAGCCAGCATGATTTCGGCCTCCCGGAGACCCGCCTCCTGAAGGACCACCGGACTACTGCCCGAGCCCACAACACTCTCCACATCGATATTCTCCGATACCCGGGCAATGGCCGCCGGGCTGGTATCGATAACCACGACATCCTTGTTTTCAAGAGACAGGCGGCTGGCAATATGAAAGCCCACTTCGCCTGCGCCCACAATAATAATTCTCACTCCCGCTGCTCCCTGTAAAAATGTTCAGCAGGCCGCGTCAGCCGCAGATCCAGACGGGTGTGGCGATGCTGGGTCCGATCATTTTTGACGGCGATAGCCAGGGCCTTTTTGGTGCCAACGACAACAACGAGTTTTCTGCCGCGGGTAACCGCTGTATACAGCAGATTGCGCTGAAGCATAATGTAGTGCTGGGTAAGTACCGGCAGAATCACTGCCGGATATTCCGATCCCTGGGATTTGTGCACGGATACGGCATAGGCGAGCACGAGTTCATCGAGCTCGGTGAAATCATAGGAAAGCTGCCGGCCTTCAAAGTCGATACAGAGTTCCTGTTCCTCCCGGTTTAACCGGCAGATGCGCCCGATATCGCCATTGAAGACGCTTTTGTCATAATTGTTGCGTATCTGCATAACTTTGTCGCCGGGACAGAACATGGCGCTGCCCGCAGCCACTCCTTCTTTTCCCGGGTTTAGGCGTTTCTGAAGCTCCCGGTTCAGATTCGCTGTCCCCACAACCCCCTTGTGCATGGGAGACAGGACCTGAATCTCTTCGACCGGATCAAGGCCGAAAGAATCCGGAATGCGGCTTGCGGCCAGCGACAAAATCAGCGAGGCAGCGTCCTCCGGTTCCTGCTGCTCAATAAAAAAGAAGTCCGCATCCTTCTGCTTGCTGTCCAGCTGCGGCATATAGCCTGAATTGATGCGATGCGCATTGACAATGATCCGGCTCTGCCGGGCCTGCCGGAAAATTTCGTTTAAGCGCACGACAGGCACCTTTCTGGAGGCTATCATATCCTCAAGCACATTGCCGGCCCCTACCGAGGGCAGCTGGTTGCAGTCTCCCACCAGAACCAGGGTGGCCTCTTTGGGTACGGCCTTTAACAGATGATACATCAAGACTGTATCTATCATGGATGCCTCATCCACGACCAGCAGATCACAGGCGAGGGGATTGTGCTCGTTCTTCTGAAACCCGCCGCTTTTCGCATTAAAAGAGAGCATCCGGTGGATTGTGCTTGCCGGAAAGCCCGTTGTCTCGCTCATCTGTTTGGCAGCCCGGCCGGTGGGCGCTGCCAGCCGGATGTTCACCCTGATGCGGGCGAAAATTTGCAGCACCGCCCGGACGATAGTGGTCTTTCCGGTTCCCGGGCCGCCGGTGATCACCAGCAGCTTGTTCTGCAGAGCCGCAGTAACAGCCGCAGCCTGCTTTTCCGCCAGGGTGAAGGAGAGTTCCTTCTGCACCCACTCCAGGGCCCGGTCCGTGTCAATGCTGCGGATGGCCTTGGGCGCTGCAGAAAGGCGTTTTATCATGGATGCGATGCCGGTCTCACAGGTATAGTAGCGCGCCAGGTATACAGCGGTATCCGTGTACTCCGGTGCCACCGATTCCACCACGACCCGTTTTGCCGAAGCACTCCGCCGCACGGCATCGGCAGCCAGGTAAGGCTCAACCTCGAGGATCTCGCCTGCCTTTTTCAGCAGGGCATCGTATGGATAACAGACATGGCCCTCTTCGGCCATCTGGTTTAACACATAAAGCAGACCCGCCTCGATCCGGACAGCGGAGTCCTTGGCAAAACCGATTTCCGCTGCAATGCGGTCCGCTGTCAAAAATCCAATGCCGTAAATATCCGTTGCCAGCTGATAGGGATTTCTGGTGACCACTTCAATGGAGCGGCTGCCGTATTGTTTGAATATCTTGCTGGCATAACCGGAACTCACGTTGTGGGACTGGAGAAATACCATTACATCCCGGATCTCTTTCTGCTCTTCCCAGGCAGCCTTGATCATGGCAACCCGCTTTTTGCCGATGCCATCGATCTCGGCCAGGCGCTCCGCCTTGTTTTCGATGATGTCCAGGGTGTTTTTGCCGAATTTTTTGACAATGCGCTCGGCCATGCCCGGACCGATTCCCTTGATCAGTCCGGATCCCAGGTACTTCTGGATCCCGGCAACTGTGGAGGGGGCTGTGGTGCGATAGGAATGGATCTCGAATTGATCGCCGAACCGGGGGTGGGCCCGCCAGCGCCCGCTAAGCTCGACGACTTCACCGGGAACCGGATCCACCAGGGTGCCGACTACCGTTACCACCTTCCGGCTGCCGTGCACATTCAGGCGGGCCACGGTATAGCCGTTTTCCGGGTTTGTATAGGTAATTCGCTCGATCTGGCCGGAAAGGGGAACCGCCATGGATTTGTTTTCCGCCATCGCTCAAATACCCGTCCGGTTCATGCCGGGCAATTCCTGCTGCTGCGGCACTGCTTCTGCATGCCGAACTGTTTCGGGAGAAGAGGCATCACCCGGAAGGCATTTTTTCCGCCAGCCGGGCATACATCGAATCCGGGTGCTCGGATGCAAGCCGTTCATATACCTGGCGCCGTTTTTCCGTTTCACCGGTTTTTGCATACATCCGGCCAAGGTTGAAAAGCGCCTGGTCCTTCATCACTGCGGATTGTTTTTCCACAATCCGCCGGAAACAGGAAGCAGCTTTTGCATAATTTTCTTTGGCCTCATAACAATAGGCCAGCCCGTTCATTACGAGGGTGTAAAAGCCGGGATCATCCTTGTATGCCTCCAGAGCACGCTGGTACATCGTGATGGCCGTTTCATAATCCCCCTGCTGGTAGGAGAGATCCGCGTATTTGAGCATGGATGCCTTGCCTGCTGACGTGGAGCCGTATTGTTCCACGATTTTTTGCAGCCTCGCCTGTATCCGGCCGTATTGTTCATCAGAGGCCTGGTTGCGCGCTGCCGTCTGTATTTGGGCAAGCGCGCTGCCAAGAAGGGTCTGAGCCTTTTCTTCGGCCTTTTTTTGAAAATAGACAACTCCGGCTACTGCCGCAGCCACCAGAACGACGGCCGCCGCCGCCGCTATAAGAATCTTTTGTTTGGCTTTTACAAACTCGAGCAGGCGCTTGGCATAAGCCTCAAGCTGATCCTGCTCAGGCAGATGGAGTTTGTTCTCGGAATCTTCGGCCATTGTGTCTCCAACTGGTAAAAAAGGTTATTTGCGCTGACGAATTCTTTCCCATCCATCTTCAGGAATATTGGCGCCCACCACCTGGCATACTTCGGAGCCGCAGGCAGAGGCCAGTTCCCCGCTCTTTTCAATGGAAAGGCCCTGCACGATTCCGTAGAGAAAACCAGCAGCCCATAAATCTCCGGCCCCCGTGCTGTCAACAGCATTGGGACAAACCAGGGGTTCGATGATCGTTTTCTCCTCTCCGCAGGCAACCAGACTGCCCCTGGGTCCGATCTTCAAAACCGCCATTTCCACATTTTCCGCCAGGGCAGCCAGGGCTTTCTCCTCATCCCGATAGCCGGTATAGGCTTCGGCTTCGTCTTCATTGGCGATTAGAATATCAATATAATCGGCTATGATTTGATCCAGCAGGTCCCTGGATTCCTCCACCACGTTGAAGCTGGCAAGATCCAGGCTAACCCTGGCGCCCGCAGCTTTGGCGGCCTTGATGGTGGCTATCATCAGATCGCGGTTAAACAGCAGGTAGCCCTCAACATGGACAACGGCCGCCTGCTCAAAACACGCCGGGGTCACCTCTTGGGGTTTCAGCTCGGATGCGGCCCCGAGATAGGTAAACATGGAGCGCTGGGCATCGGGGGTGATAACCGAAAGCACGCGGCCGGTGGGCAGGTCAGAGACAAACAGGATCGGCTCCACATGATTTTTCTGTAAATCGTCGCGAAACAGGGTGCCCAGCTGGTCCTCCCCCAACTTGCCGACAAACCTGGCCCTGCCTCCCAGCATGCCGACGCCTATGGCCGTATTGCAGGCCGAACCGCCGGGTACGATACTGGGCGGATTTTCAATCTGTGCCACCAGTTCTTCGATATAGTCGCTTTCCACCAGGTTCATGCCGCCTTTTTCAACTCCCAGTTTCTCCAAAAACGCATCCTCTTCCCGGGCCAGCATATCGACCAGGGCTGAGCCCACGCCAACAATCACCTGCCTGTCTTTGCCAAATGACAATCCGCTCATATTACTCCTTTGCAAAACTCGTTTCCGGTTGCGCCCCCCGGTTTTCTACCATACGAGCTTTTTGTGGATCCAGCCCGTATCCCCGTCTGCATGCCGCACCCGGATCCAGGCGCCTTTGCGATCAAGCACCTTAAAGGGAACGCCCTCCTGCGCTTGAAACACCAGTTCATGGTCAGTTCCGGGGCCGGAGCGAATATTGCACAGCCCGGTTTTGGTAATAACGGTGTCCATTTTCTGCAGCAGATTTTCGTGCAGCCATGCCCTGGTGCCTTCATAATCCGCGAAGTAACACCAGCTGCCGGACTGGT
This sequence comes from uncultured Desulfobacteraceae bacterium, assembly GCA_964635265.1. Taxonomy (GTDB): domain Bacteria; phylum Desulfobacterota; class Desulfobacteria; order Desulfobacterales; family Desulfosalsimonadaceae; genus M55B175. The sequence continues at coordinate 15,893 of CAZWNV010000020.1, read as the reverse complement.
CCCGGTCCAGGATCCTGACCGGAGTGTATTTCTCCGCCTGCCACAACACCTCATGGCTGCGGCCCGGCCCGGAACGGATGTTGGCCACGGACACGGAAACGGCCATGCGCTCGGCAGCAGCGGCCGCCGCTGCCAGCAGCAGAATGCAGACAAACACCATCGCTCCTGTTTTACAGTATATATTGCGCCTCGGATTCATTTTGTCCTCCGGTTGCCTTGTCCCTAAGCCGCCATCAACTGGGTCACCGCTCCTTCGAGTCCGTCAATGGATAACTCAAACATGGGAAAAATCTGGTTGATCATTGTAATGGTGCGGGTGTAGGGCCACATCCGCTCCGGCACGGGATTGAGCCAGACATTGTGCGGAAAGGTATTGGCCAAAAACCGCAGCCGCTCAATGCTCGGCAGGCCGCTTCTTTCTGTCGCATAAATGGAGCCGTCCTGGGCCATGAGCTCATAGGGGGCCATGCTCGCATCGCCCACCATGACAAGCCTTGTCTCCGGGTCCTTGCGGGCGAAATCCGCCACACGGAATGGTTTCTTGTAACGGCTCGGATCCTCCCACACCCGATCATAGACCGTATTATGGAAGAAATAGGTTTTCAAGTCCTTGAATTGGCTCTTTGCGTAATTAAAAAGGGTTTGTACCACCGGCACATAAGGATCCATGGACCAGCCGCCGTTGTCGATCATCAGAATCACCTTCAGCCGATCCTTGAGCCTGCGGTCAAACACGATTTCGATCTCCCCGGCATTTTTCATGGTTTGATAGATGCTCTCCTCCACGTTGACCTGGTCTTTGGGCCCGGAAGGAACCAGGTTGCGGAGCCGCTTCAACGCTTCGCCCATGGAGGAATGAGTCAGCGGGCCGGAACGGGAATAATCCTTATAACGCCTTTCATTGGCGACTTTTACGGCGGATTTATTCTGTGATTCTCCGCCTACCCGCATACCTTCCGGATGGTAGCCGGAATGGCCCACGGGAGAGGTCCCGCCCGTCCCGATCCAGCGGTTTCCCCCGTCGTGGCGCTCGGTCTGCTCTTCAAGCCGCTTTTTGAAGTATTCCAGCAGTTCCTCTGGAGAGTACTTCTCCAGGCTCTTTTCATCCACACCAAAGGCCTCTGCAATTGCCTTGGGATTTTTGAGCCATTCATCGAGCAGGGCCCGGGCCATTTCATCGAGCTCCAGGCTCTCGGTATCCGGCATTTCCGCGCCCTCAAAGTAATGGGCAAAAAGCTGGTCAAAAAGGTCGAAATGGCGCTCGCTTTTGACCAGTATGGCCCGGGAGGCGGTATAGAAATCCTCCAGGGAAGTGATCAGGCCCTTGCTAAGCGCCTTCTGCAGGGTAAGAAAGGCCGTGGGGGTAGCGGGTATGCCGGCTTCGCGCAATTTATAAAAAAACTCCACGAACATAAGCGCCTCTTAAAACAATTTGCGGCGGCTGATATAGTTGCCGGCATTGACATAATCCTGGCTCTTTTTGAACAGTACGCCAAGATAGGGGATATCGCCCTTTGTCAACTGTTTGGGCTTGAAGTCCGGATCCATCTGAAGGGCCCGGATCCAGTTGATCAGCTCCCGGGTTGCCGGCTTTTTTTCCACCACGTCGATTTCGCGGAGCTTGTAGAAGGTGGCAATGGCGTTATCCATGATTTCATCATCCAGATCGGGGAAGTGGACACTGACGATTTTTTTCATCATTTTGGGGTCCGGAAACGCGATGTGGTGAAAATTGCAGCGCCCCAGAAAAGGATCGGAGAGATCCTTTTTCGCGTTCGAGGTGATGACAATTACCGGGCGGTGCTTGGCCCGGATGGTCTTGTCCACTTCGATGATGTCAAACTCCATCTGGTCCAGGACGTCAAGCATGTCATCCTGGAAATCGGTATCCGCTTTATCGATCTCGTCGATCAAAAGCACCGTCCGGCTTTCTGCCACAAAGGCCTGTCCGATTTTGCCCATCTTGATATAGTCTTCAATGCGGCTGACATCCCTGCTGGAATCGCCGAAGCGCGAGTCATTCAAACGGGTCAGCGTATCATACTGGTACAGCGCTTCGACCAGCTTCATGTTGGATTTCACGTTTAATACAATCAGCGGCATGTGAAGCGATTCAGCAATGGCATGGGCCAGCATGGTCTTGCCGGTGCCGGGCTCTCCCTTTAAAAGCAGCGGCATCTCAAGAGACATGGAAATATTGACAATCCTGGCCAGCTCCTGGTCCAGCACATACCGGCTGGCTCCGGTAAACTCTTGAATATCTCCGTTCTTACTCATAATACTCCCTGTTTTTCTCTGTCTGAATAATGATGGCGTTGTGCCCCCGGCACTTACGCATTTTCTTCTTCCCGGATCATTGCCGACAGATCCCGGGTCAGCTCCAGCACCTTTTTTGCATCGCCGAACGACAGCGAGCCGGTGCCGCAGCTCGGCGTAACAAGCGATTTTTGAAGGATTGCAGAACGACTGAAACCGAGCGCCTCCACCTGGCGGAGCTCTTTTTCCCACAGTTGTTTAAGGGAGTTGGCTGTCTCGGCGGCAATGGCCTCCGTATCACTGGTGGGAGCAATTCCCCAGGCCAGGATACCGCCGGAGGAGACGAACTGCCTGACCGTATCCGCATACAAAATGAATTTGTCAAAAAAGGAATAGGCGTCAAAGCTGACAATATCCGCCCCTGAATCCAGTACAACCGACCATTCGGAATTGGCGCAGACATGAATGCCGGCAATTCCGCCCTCTTCGTGGATGGCCGCGATAACCTCCCCGAGGCATGCATCCACATCATCGCGGGATATGCTGATAAAGGCGGAAGAACCAAATCCGGCGAGGCCGGGCTCATCCAGGAAAACAATCACGGGCAGCCCGTAAGTCTTCAGCTGATTTACCTGCCACCGGGCTTTCATGGCAATCAACTTGACGGCGGCATCCCGCAGTTGGTCGTCATAGAATATCGCCCGGCCGTCCTGGTCAACCACGCCGGTGGCAAATGTAAAGGGACCGGTAATCTGGGCTTTCAGTGCCTGCGGTGGCTCGGAGCGCCCGTTCAAATAGCGCAGGAATTCGAAAAACCCCGGGGCCTCGGTCTCGGTAAGGGCAAAACGGGAATCGGCAATGTCCTTTCCCCCTTCCGTTACAGCCATATACTCTTCAAAGAATTCCAGCATAGCGGAATCGAAGTCGCTGTCGCCGGCATTTACAAAAAGTTTTTCCCCCTCTTTGGCAAAGCCCGGCATACCGGGCAGAAACTGGGCCATCATCCCTTCTTCCCCAAAGCGGGGAAGTTGAATCCACAGGGGAATCTCCGGGGTATATTCCGCCATAAGGCGTACGGCTTCCTTGTGGTCGTCCATTGGCAGACTGCCGATCAGCGCCGGAAGCCCGCCAGGGGTAAAGTCGGTTTTCATACTCCTCTCCTCCTGCCTTATTATTTCCCGGCCCGAAGAGGTTCGGCCGCCTGCGGCGGATCTGCAAAAAGCGCGGGGACGTTTCCGCAGCCGACTTTGATCCCCTTCCTGTGCAGCAATGCCGCCCCTTGGCGGGGTTTGCCCCAAAAGCAGGCAAAACCCTGATCATGGGGGTTGAAAACCCCCTGCCGGGTTGATAAAAGCAATTTTGATAAAATATATTATTTTACAGACCTTTCCCCGGCTTGACAAGTTTTTTGTATGGCTTTGTATTCTCAATGATTGGAATGAATTGACAGAATTCCGGGGATGGCGTAGGCTTGGAGAACCAAATACAAAATTGCGCCGCAGCCTTTCGGGGTTGGCAATAAACCAGGGGAGGAAGAGCATATGTTTGGTATTGGCATGCCGGAACTGATTATTATTCTGGTAATCATCCTCATTGTCTTTGGAGCCGGAAAGCTACCGGAAATCGGCTCCGGCATCGGCAAGGGCATCAAGAACTTTAAAAAAGCCACAACCGAGGAGGAACAGAATCCGGAGCAGATAGAGGACAAAAAAGAAAAAGACGATGGCAGTTCCTGATTTCACGCCTTCAGCAGCGGCTTTTAGAAGGGGATATCATCATCGAATTCATCGCCGCCTCCCGGCTGCTGCTTTGTTGAGGGCTGCGGCGCGCCTTGACCGGAAGAAGGGGAGTTGGCAAATGACTGGGAAGCTCCCGCATTTTTGGCCTCCAGCATCTGCATGTCGCTGGCCACGATTTCGGTGGTATATTTTGTTACCCCGTCCTGCTCCCAGGAGCGGGTCTGAAGCCGGCCTTCAACATACACCAGGCGGCCTTTGGACAGGTATTCGCTGCAGATTTCGCCCAGTTTTCCGAAGGCAACGATCCGATGCCACTCTGTCCGCTCTTTTTTCTCCCCGGTATTTTTATCCTTCCACTCCTCGTTTGTAGCAACCGTGAAATTGGCAACCGCCCGCCCATCCTGCGTATAGCGGATTTCCGGATCCCTTCCGAGACGGCCGATTAAAATTGCCTTATTAAGCCCTTTTGCCATGATCTGCTCTCCTCTTTGTGCCTCTCCGTTATCCGCATCGACCCGGATCCGCCGACCCGGCCGGCAGATCCCGCCCAAACCTGCACTCCGCCACTTTTAGGCGGAAGTATCAAGCCTCAATCTTTTGCTGTGCGCTTTTTTTTCCGTTCTTTGTCCGCCGCCTGGCAGGCATCGCGCATTCAGGTGGAAACGCCGAGGCGCGGCAGGATCCACAGCTGCAGGGCAACCCATGCAGCAAGCAGGAGAAACGGAATTACCAGAACTTTCATGCGCTTTTTCCCTTATTGGGTTTCACTCTTTTGTTCCCGGTTGAGGTTGTATTTATAACCCCCTGCGGCCCAAATGTCAAAGCCGGCATGAACTCCACAAAAAAACGGAGGCCCGGCAAGGTTCTTCGGGCCCCCGTGTGAGGACAAGATTTCAGCGGGCAGTGCGGCGTTTTGCTACAGCACTCCTCCGATTACAAACTAGTTGACGGTCCCGGTTATCGAAAGGGTTTCTTCCACGTCCGCGCAGCCGCCGCTGCTGGTCCAGACGACATTGATGGATAGCTCCGCCTGCTCGGCTTGCGCTTCCTCCGGGTTGTCGTCGGATATCGTGATTTGATTGACGATTAAGCCTCTGTGGGCCAGCATGTAATCATCGCTGTCGATGTCGCCGTCCGCATCCATATCGGTCGAGGTTTCACTGCCGTAAAAATTGCTGCTGGGATACGTATGATCTTTGGTACCGCCGGTGATTTTGCCCGTATCCACCGATACCGAGTAGGTCGATCCCGTGGCCAGGGGGTTGTAATTGCGGTCGCAGATCAGGATCTGCACTGTGTCCTGACCGCCGTTGGGAACGTTGAAACTGCCCTGGTCAATACGAATAATGGGGAGTCCCGTGATCAGGAAGTCCACCTGGCGGAACAGGTTTTTGGTGCTGTACTGATCACTGGGGTGCGGCCCGTCCCAGACACCGTTTTTTCCGTCCCATTCGTTGTTGCCGGCCCTGTCCTGGTACGCGTCTTCTTCCGGATTATCACTGCTGACAACGGTAAGAGGCGTATTCTCTGTTCCATCATCCCACTTTCCATCGTCATCATAATCGCGCCAGGGATCATCTGCCGTATCCGCAAAGTCCTCGCCGGCATCGTAGAGGCCGTTTACCGGATTGCCGTTGGATCCGTCCACAAATGCCTCTTCGCCCTTTGTAAAGACCAGCACGTTGCAGACCCCGTCCCGCGGATGCCCGGACGGCAGCGGATCGCCTACACCATTGTCAAAGTCGTCGGCAATATCCTCTTTTAACTCGGTTTCCCACAACTCCGGCGCCACATCCTTGGGTGCCCCGTTGTTCGCGCTCTGGGTGCGCACCGTTGCGGTTGCGCTTCCGTTCTCGCCCTCGGTGCTTGCCGTGGGATAGACCGCCAGCCCGACCTCAGACTCGAAAAACACGTTGTAGCCGTCGAGCACGTTATAGTTGCCGAACCGGTCCGCCAGCCAGGCGGTAATCTCGGTTTCCACGCCCACGCAGGCAAGGCCCCCCATATTCCATCCCGGCGATTCATCGACCGCCACGGTGAACCATTCATCATTGGGAACACCGCCGCCCATGGAAATAACCGGCGTAGTTGCGGATATGGTGCCGCCCTCGGCGGTTGTAATGCTGGCTTTCACGCTTACGGTCCCCGCCTCGTTGCCGCTGTGGATGGTCACCTCGGCCACGCCCTCGGAAGTACTGACGGTCTGCGTATAGGGAGTCGCGTCATCTTCTTCCAGGTATTCCTCGCCCTGCACGCCGGAAACCATGGTAAACAAAACGTCGACATCCTCGGCGGGATTGCCGTTCACATCCCGGACAGTAAAGGCCACATTGCCGAATTCCTGCCCGCCGGTACCCCGGATGGCAATCGGGTTCTGCGACACGGAATCAAATTCGATGGACGCTGCCTGGGCCGGTTCAATGCGCACCTTTACAGAGCCTTCCGCCTTGCCGCACTCTGCTTGTATGGTCGCGGTCCCGTAATTGGCCGCAGTAAATGTGGCCTTGGCTTTTCCCGCGTTGGTGCTTGCTTGCTCGGTAATCGAGCCGAACGCGTCATCTTCCAGGGAAAAATTCACCGTTGTCCCGTTGGCCACGGGCTCGCCGTTCTCGTCCGTGACTTCGGCGGTAATGGTCGCGGTTTTCTCCACGATAATCGTTGTGGGGCTTGCAGAAAGCGAGAGGTTCTCCACCAGCTGGTCCGTTATGATAATCTCCTGCGCCTCGCTTGTTGCGGAGCCGGCCATTGCAGTTATCTGCACCGCACCGGTTGTGCCCCGCGCCTGGAAACTGGCCTCAAAGGTGCCGTCGGACTGGGTCCTGCCCTCGTTGGTAATGGAGCCCAGGGTGGGATCATCCAGTTTGAACGCAATTTTCTTGCCGCCTATGCCATGGCCGCTTTCATCATAGACCATTGCAGTAACTGTTGTTTGTTCCTCCGGCTTGACCGAGTCCCTGGCTGCTACCAGGGCAATGGTATTGACTGTCACGGTGCTCTCCTCGTCATCGTCGCCGGAACTCCCGGATGAGCCGCAGCTGACGAGCAAAAATGCCATAAGGATGACCGCGGAAATCATCCACATGGTTCTTCCTGCATACTGAAATCTCATAAATCATTTCCTTTCAGTCTCGTAAGATGTTTCTTTCCAGACACAGACCATTACGGATCCGGCTGGATTAACTCTTCTCCCCTGCGCCGGTGCTTGCCTGTACAGCATCGCGCTGCTCAAGCTGGACAATATTGGGAGTCATGAAGATCAGGAGCTCGCGCTTGGATATTTCCTTCTGGCTGGAACTAAAGAGCCATCCAATCCCCGGAATATCCTTTAGAATCGGAACCCCCGCCTCTGCATTGTTTTCGGTCCGTTTTACGATGCCGCCGATAACAATGGTCTGGCCGTTGTCGATCAAAAGCTCGGTCTGGGCTTCGTTCGTGGACAGGGCCGGCTCTCCGGAGGCTGTGATTTCCCGGATGTCGTCTTTCTGGAGATCGATTTCCAGGGAGATCCGGTTATCGGGCGTAATATGCGGGATCACACCAAGCGTCAGGTTGATCTCCTTGAACTCGGTTTCCACTTCTTCATCCTCCACATTCTGGTACGGCCATTCGATCCCTTGCGTAATCGTGGCTTCCTTATTGTCCAGGGTGACGATTTTCGGCGTGGAGATGATCTTGAGTACCTGGTCTGTCTCCATGGCCCGCAGTGTGGCATCCAGCAGGAAGGGCGTTCCCATGCTGGGCAGGCGCTCAAAGGAGAAGTTAAACGTGCTGGGGGTCTCGGCTCCGCCTTCAGCCGTGCCTCCCCCGATAAAGGGGGTGTTGATAACCGAGTTATAGGAATAATTTCCCCCCAGATCGGAGCGGTAGACATCCTCGCTCTGGGCGCTCCATGTCACCCCCACCTTCCGGCTGAAATCGTCATTTGCCTCTACGATGCGGGCCTCTATGATCACCTGCGGGGTTACCTTGTCGATCCTGGAGATTATTTCCCTGGCTTTCCCGATCTTCTCCTTTGTATCCGTTATAATCAGCTGATTGTTTCGCTCATCCACGGTGACGCTACCCCGGTCATCGGACAAGACATCCTTGACGTGCGGCAGCACTTCGTTCTTGGCATTGGCGTAGCTGACAGCAATGTACTCCGTGACCAGGGGAGCCAGGTCCTTCTGCTGTTCCTGCTTTTTCTTTATCGCTTCAATCCTCTGCTGCCGGGCCTTTTCTTCCGCCCGTAAGGTTTCTTCCTTGGCAATCCGGATGATGTTTCCCTTCTCCACCTTGTCCAGGCCGTTCATCTGGAGGACCAGATCCAGCACCTGATCCCAGGGCACAGGCTTTTGGAAAGACAGGGTCACGGAGCCGGTGACCCCCGGATCAACCGCAAAATTCTGGCCGCTCACTTTCTGGAGGATGCGGAATACGTTCTTGATATTGGTCTCGTAAAAATCCAGGGCGATTTTTTGCCCGGTGTATTCCTCGTCTTCATCGAGCAGATCCGCGTAAGGATCCCTGGCATCTTCGGCTGCTTCGGCTGCTTCGGCTGCTTCGGCTGCTTCGGCTGCTTCTTTTGCAGCCGGCTTTTCCTCATCCGATGTTTCCTGCAGCACCTGCTGCCATGGAGGCAGGTCCGCAGAAGCCATGGGTCTGGGAGCAATTTCCGAGGGCTCAAAATGGATGGTGAGCTCCCCCTCCTGCTGCACGGGACGATAGGGCACGGCCTCGCGGAGTTCGACCAGGATTTCCGTTACATTCCCGGCGGCCTCGCCCCTTGCGGGGATAATCCGGTCCACTGCGGAATCAAACCGGGTCGTTATAAGCGGGCGGTGCTGATGGTAATCCGGCAGGTAGGTGTTATGCAATTGGATTTGCAGAATTTTCGGGGCTTTTTTGCTTATTTCATACTCCACCGCTCTTTCCGTTTTGATAACAAGTGCGGATTTGCCGGCTTCCCCGGCTGAAAAATCGATCTGCTTGACGGTGGCCGGTCCCGAATCCATGGCTTTGGCCTTGGCCGCTTTTGCCGTGGCGCCGGTATTTTTTCGGCTGCTTGGCGCGGATTGGGATCGCTCCTTTTTCTGCTGTTTGACATCCGCCGTTTGGCCTTCACTTTCCGTATGCAGAGTTTTTCCCGGCTCTTTTTGCCCGCCTGCGGAGCTGAGACTGCTTGTCGGATCTTCAGCCCCCCTTTTTTCCGAGGGGGAAACCTTCTCCGGTGCATCCCCGGCACGTTGCACCCCCTCCTTGCGAAAAGCCACACGAATCCCGTTGCCTTGTTTTTCCACCTGGTAGGCGGCATCCCGGAGCAGATTGATGCGCACCTTCGCGTTTTTCTGGTTTGCAGACATTCCGGGCTTGATGGAGCCCACGAGATCATTGTCTGCCACCTGCACTTTTCCGGTATCGCTCAGACGGGTAAAGGGGAAATACAAGGCAACACCCATCGGCTCGCGCTGCTTGACAGCCGTGTAATTTAACTCCCCGTCGGCCGTAATGGAGACCTGCACCCCGGCATCGGTTTTCGCCGCCGTGATATCTGAAATGGTGCGAAGTTCAGCAGATGCCGGCCCGGCCTGATTTTCGCTGGCGGACTTTGCTGCACAGCCTGCAACGACCGCGGCCAGCATCCCGATTGCAAGCGCTTTTGCGAAACTGCCACAATGTTTACGATTCAGCATTTTTACGCTCTCCAGGTTATTTCTGAAGTTTTAATTCTTTTTTTCGGACTGCGACATTGCCGAAAGCATCCCGATATTTTTCCTCCACTACGATGGCATCCGACAGGATTTCGACAATCTTTCCCCCCTGATCACCGATGTAGGTCCCCTTTTTCACCACATACCCTTTGCCGGAAGCCTCCTCGACCAGCGCCAGATTCCTTCCGGGAGTCTTCATTACCGCGGTGAGCCGAAGCTGGCTCAGCCGCATCTTCTCCAGCGGTCCCTTTACATGGTCAGGCCTGAGTTCATTACCGCCTTTGCCCTCCTCTTCCTCGCGCTCTTCGCCGCTTACGAAGGGGGCAAACGGATCCGGACGCCCCTTGCTGACATAATACTGCTGCGCATCGCCCATAAGATCGCCGGCTTCGCCGGACATCGTCCCCGTCTCCCCGGATGAAGCGGAGGCTGGCCTCTGCTCCGGAGCCGGTGCCTGCTGTTTTCCGGTCTGCGCCTTTGCCGGGGCGGCTTCTTTGGATACGGATTTTTTGGACGCAGCCGTTTCCTGCGGCGCGGTTTCCTTCTTCGGCTTTTTCGCTGCAGCCGGCGCCTTCTCTTTTTCCTCAGTCCGGGATTTTTCTTCCGGCTGCTGCTTTTCCGGAGACTGCTTTTCCGGCTGAACAATCTTTACCCGCTGACTGGCACCTCCGGAAGAGCTTGTTTCCGACGAGGATTCTGCGCGGGCCTCACCTGCTGCGGGGCCGAAAAACAAAAGGCATCCAATACAGAGCAATGGTAGAAACAGCTTTTGCATGATATCTCTTCTTTTGGTTGAAAATTCCAGCGTCATTTTTTCTTTTTGTCTTTTTTGGAGGATTCGATGAACTTGTAGGTCTTCGCCGTACAGCCAATGTTCAGCCTGGTGGGCGCTTCTTTGCCGGAATTGAGCTGAAAGTGTTTGACGTTTACAATTCTCGGCATGCTTGCCAGTTTGTCAAAGAACTCGCCTACCTCGTGATATTTTCCGGACATCTCCATATTGATAGGGATCTCGGCGTAAAAATTCTGTTTTTTCTCCGCCTTGGGCTCGAACAGGAGAAAGCTTAGCCCGGAATCCTTCCCGGCCTGGGAAATACCGGTCAAAAGGGAGGGAACTTCGTTGTTCAGAGGCAGCGCCCTTGAGACAATGGTGAACTCGGCCCGCTTGGCCTCCATTTTCTCCTTGTATTCCTCAAGCTTGGAGGCCTTTAATTTGGTGTCTTTCAGCGTTTTTTCCAGCGACTTGACCTTTTCCTGCAGGGAATCGATTTTCTGAAATTTGGGCATGCAGAAAAAATACACAAACACGCCGATTATCAGGACCACGGTGCCCGCAGAAATCAGGATTCGCTGCATCCTGGAGAGCTGGCCGATCCTTTGCACCAATGACTCAACCGAGCTTGACAGACTGCTCTTTTTCATCACTTGCCCGCCTTGTCGTTATCGCCCTCTTCGGGAGAAGCTTTTTTACATGCAATTTGAAAGTTTTTCATGTCGATATCGTATTTGGTCTCCTGTTTGGCGGATTTCAGCGTTACCGTGGAAAAAAGAGGCGATCGTTCCAGCCGGGTCATAAAAACGGCTACCGTTTCATTGTCCATGGCAAGCCCTTCAAGCGAGATCGCGTCCTCCTTGGATTCCATCATGGTCAGCTGCATCCGATCCGGGACCACCATTTCCGTAATTTCGGCCATCAGCTGCGGCGGCTTCTTGCGATAGGCTTTCAGCTGGTTGACAATTTCGATCTTTTTGTTCAACTCTGCCAGCTTTTCCTTGATAGCATCCACCTGCTCGGCCTTTTTCTCGTAGCGCTTCACCTCTTTCTCCAGATGTTCCACCCGTTCGGAAAAGCGCTTTATCCGGCTGTTTAAAAATCCGTTGAAGACCCAGAGTATGATCAACAGCAAAACAATCGACAGACAGAAAACGGAAACCTGCCGTCGGATGTTTTCCTTGCTTCGGGCCGCCCGATAGGGAAGTAAGTTAATCCTTATCATTTGTCATCCACTTTTCTTAGTGCCAGCCCCATTGCGATGGCAGCTTGAGGCGCTATTTGTTGTAAATAGGCATCATCCAATTGGTCGTTGCCGATGGAAAACGATTCAAAGGGGTTGATCATGCTGACCTCGGTAGAAGTCTGCATGGCCAACAAATCCCGGAATTCATTAATATTGGCTCCCCCGCCGCTTAAAACAATCTGTTTCATTTCTTCATCCGGATTGGTGGACTTGAAGAAATCCAAAGCTCTGCCAATTTCATCACACCAATCGTTTACTACAGAAGAGAGCACCTGCTTCAGGTTTTCCGGAGAAATCCTGTCCGGCGCATCCTGCCGCCGGATCGTGTCTGCTTCTTCCATGGAACAGTTGGCGATGGAGGCAATTCTCTCATTGATTTGATTGCACCCGAGCGAGACGTCGCGGAGAAAAACGGAGGTGTTGCCTTTCAATATGTTTACCGAGGTTTTGCTGGCTCCGATATCGATCAGGGCGACGTTTTCTTTCTGGTCTCCGTAATTGACTTCATAGATATTCTGCAGGGCAAATGCGTCGATATCAATAATGCACAGGTTTAACTGAACCGAATCCAGCAGATTGATATAGTCATTGATCATGTCTTTCTTGGCAGCCACAAGGAGCACGTTCATCTGATTGGGGTTCTGCTCATTGTCGCCCAGCACCTGAAAATCCAGATTGACGTCATTGATGTCGAAAGGGATATACTGTTCGGCTTCAAAATTCAACGATTCCGCCAGCTGTTCTTCGGGCATTTTCTGGACGTTGATATTCTTGACGATCACCGAGTATCCGCCAATGGAGATCGCAACATTTTTCCGTTTTATGTTATAGAGATCCAGCAGTTGCTGAATGGCGTTGGCCAGAACGTCGGGATTCTTGATAACGCCTTCCTCAATGGCCCCTGGTTCAATATCGACGCTGCCGAATTTTTTCAGTTCCCACCCTTTTTTGGTTTCCACCGCTTCGGCTGCTTTAATAGCCCTGGAGCCGATGTCCAACCCTACCAACTGGTTTTTGGGCGTAAATAACATGATTTATTTCTGCCTGCTGTGTTTGTTGTTAATATGAAAAGGCTTTGTAAACGAAGTAGAACAAAAAAGAAACTGCCGGTTTTTTCCGGCAGTATGGAAATGAGGCGCTACGGACAGATAGGAGAAATTTTGTTCGGCGCTCGGGTGTTTTTTCAAAACGTTGACTCGCTAAAGGCAGCTTGCGTTAATGAAAATCAGCAATATTTTACGGATGTTATTACCCTCATGCCTGCAATTCAAACATTTAATAAAAGACCGGGTTTATTTTTGCCTTTAAATTGTTGTTATGTCAAGCAAATTATTCAAAAAAAATTGCACTCCCAAAAAAAACCCGCATTTTTCCGAAACTGAGGAACACACCGGTGCAGCATTCCACGGGTTGCAGGCGCCGGCCATGGCGGAAAAAATTGCAATTTTTCTGCCAGTAACTCTTCGGCGGCAAAATCGAACGCGCGATCCGGGATTGCATTCGGCCCGAAATGCGACTAGAAGGCCAGTAATCGGGTATTGAGAAGCTTCTGCAGCTTTCTACCGACTGTGCCCGGAAGGACCGCTTTCTTTGTTTTCCTCTCCAAAGCCTTTTTTGCCGATCCGAAAAATTATGGTTTTGTATACCATTGTATAGAAAACTATACATGTTCTACCATTACATTTGCGAAAAAGAGCGCCCGATGCCTGTGGGATGGCAATGTGCCTCCGGTCTTGAAAAACAACAAAAATATGGTTATTAGATATGCTTTACCCAAATGAAATGTGCAAGGAGAGCCTTTATGCCGATGACAGCAGATTTTCAAAAGCGGTTGTACCCCCTTTTGCCGCAGATTGTTGAGCATTTTCAAACCCCTTTTCACATCTATGATGAAACCGGCATCCGGCAGACCGGGCATAATCTGCAGCAGACCTTTTCCGGAGTTGATGAATTCAAGGAGTTCTTTGCTGTCAAGGCATTGCCCAACCCCCGCATTTTAGCCATAATGAAAGACCTGGGTTTCGGCTTCGACTGCAGTTCCGAACCGGAACTGGTATTAAGCAGGAAAATCGGCGCGGCCGGGGAGGAGATCATATTTACCTCCAATAATACCACCACGGAAGATTTCCGGGCCGCCATGACAGACGGCGGGGCCATCATCAACCTCGATGATATCACCCTTATTGACAAACTCCCCGCTGTGCCCGATTTAATCTGCTTCCGCTACAATCCGGGACAACGCCGTTCCGGCAATTCCATTATCGGCAACCCGGTGGAGGCCAAATATGGTGTGAGCCACGACCAGATCCGGGATGCGTATAAACGCATGACGGATCTGGGCGTAAAACGCTTCGGCCTGCACACCATGCTTGTATCCAATGAACTCCATCATGAATACATGGTGGAGACCGCAAGGATGCTGCTGGAGATGATTGAATGGCTCTCTGCGGATTTGGACATCGGGTTCGAGTTTATCAATATCGGCGGCGGCATGGGAATTCCGTACGCTCCCGGGGATGCCCCCCTGAATCTGCAGGCCATGGGAGAAAAAATCGCCGCCCTTTTTGGGGATTACAAAGCAAAGCACGGAAATGCGCCCAAACTTTACATGGAAAGCGGCCGGTACATGACGGGTCCCCATGGCGTGCTCGTCACCAAAGCCATAAACGAAAAAAATATCTATCGCCGCTATGTCGGGGTGGATGCCTGCATGTCCGCTCTGATGCGTCCGGGAATGTACGGCGCTTACCACCATATTGACGTTTATGGAAAGGACCCCGCAAAAAATTCCGGCGAAACCGTCGATGTTGTTGGAGCACTTTGTGAAAACATCGACAAATTTGCAATCCAGCGCCAACTGCCGCCCGTAAGGCCCGGCGACCTTCTGGTCATCCAGGACACGGGTGCCCATGGCCATGCAATGGGCTTTAACTACAATGCCAGACTGCGGCCGCAGGAATTGCTCCTGCGGACCGACGGCAGTGTGGAACGCATCCGGCGGGCGGAAACCATGGAAGACTACTTTGCCACGCTCAATTTTGAGACGGCAAAACTTCCCGGCCCGCATTCCTGACAAGCTGGCTGCATACACAAAACTTGCGGAAAACAGCGCCTTTTGCGGAAAGGGCGACAAGCCAACACAGGAACAACCAAAAGAGAAAAGAGCAATGAAGGATCAGCGCGGCGTTTTCTATTATCCCTTCCCGGACAACAAACGGGTGCGAATGTATGTAACCCAGGACGAGGACACCATATACTTCCGGCTTTGGAGTGCGGATGATGACAGCCTCTGGCAGGAGCACGGATGGGTGCCCTATGAGGCTGTTCGTGAAGCGATGAAAATGTATGAGGGCAGGCAGTTCCGGCCCGCCCAGGCCTATGACCTGAGCATTGCCAGGGCCATGCTCAGGGAAGCCCGGGAGACTGATTAACCGCCGTCTCCAAATCGCCGGCGAAGTTTGGGTTTTTCGATTTTCCCGGTGGGGTTTCGCGGCACATCATCGAAGAAGATGCGGCGGGGGCGTTTATATCTGGCAAGCCCCTTGCAGAACCCCCGGATCTCTTCCTCTGAGAGGTTTCTGCCGGGCTTGACCGCAATCACGGCAGCCACAATTTCCCCCAGGCGAACGTCCGGAACCCCGATGACGCCGGCATCCAGAATATCTTCATGGGTCATCAGGAAGTTCTCGATCTCCACTGGAAAAATATTTTCTCCGCCGGTAATAATAACGTCCTTTTTGCGGTCTATGAGCCAGATAAAACCGTCCGCATCCCTTCGGGCGATATCGCCTGTCCGCAGCCAGCCGTTCTGCAGCACGCTGGCGGTAGCCTCGGGATTCTGATAATAGCCGGCCATGACACCCGGGCCTTTTACCAGCAGTTCCCCCGGCTGATCCCCGTTTACGACTTCTCCTGTATCATCGGCTATCCGGCACTCCCAGTCAAATCCGGCGGTACCGATGGCCCCGATTTTATGGTAATTCTCCATACCCAAATGTACGCATCCCGGTCCCGTGGCCTCGGTCAAACCATAGTTGGTGTCGTAATCATGGCCTGGAAACCAGGTTTTCCACCGCTGAATCAACGCGGGCGGAACCGGCTGGGCACCGATATGCATAAGCCGCCATTGATCCAGGTAATAGCGGCTGAGATCGATATCGCCGTTCTCTATTGCCACCAGAATATCATGG
>CAZWNV010000019.1:0-27054 GCA_964635265.1 uncultured Desulfobacteraceae bacterium | reverse complement strand
CTGGGGCTTTTTTTTGTGCCCGAAGAGCTCCAGGCCGATAACGCCTTCGCCGCCCTCTATCTCGGCGGACTCGATATCCGGCTGCGCAGCGCCCAAGCGCTCCCGGATGGAGAAGCTTTGATGGGCGCCCGGAGCCATCCGGACGGTCTCGGTCCGGCCGGTGTCAAAGCGAATCGTCAGGCTCTTTTCTGTATCTGTTGTGTTGACAAGCGCCAGTCCCGTCCACCACGTATCATCGGAGGCAATATGGGGAATATATATGTCTCCTTCGTTAATTTTCTTCACCGCCGGCACAGCAACCCTGTACAGGTCCTCCTGATAGAACTTGGTGTAGCCGCACACATCCGGTGACGCCGGGGAGTCCGGGGAGAACACGATATAGCGGATTTTTCCCGGATCGGAGAATGCCTCGCCGACAATCCGGGCACAGCGCCCGTTGCCGGATAACGCCAGGGACTCTTCTTCCAGTTTCTTGCCGTCTCCGTCATAGGCCGCCAGGGTCCCTGCAACCTGCCCGCTGCTCTTGTTGACGACGGCGATCTCCGTTCCCCACTGCCCGTCGCTTGCCACATGGGGAAAATACAGGTTGTTCCGGTTTTCCGGATCGCGTTCGTCTATGGTGATCCGTTCTTCAGTAAAGGGCACGGTATAGCCCAGGGACATGGCTGTTCCTTTATGGCAGTACCAAGTGTCCGGCGAATTGCACGGCGGGCTTACAGTTATGTTGTTGCCCACGGAATAGGCCAGGCGCAGGTTCGAGACTTCCGCGAATTGATTTTGGCTGGGATCCACAGTAATCCATCCATATTCGGGAAGATAAAACTCCGCCCAGGTGTGGCTCCAGTCTTCAATGCTGATCTCTTCCCCGAGTAACCCCTCAAAGAAATTGATGCCGTGTACAGTGCGGGCTGGTATGCCTGCCGCCCGGCAGAGGGCGACAAATACAAGGGCATAATTCTGACAGGTTCCAGAGCCCCGCTTATAGGTCGCCAAGGCTCCATATGCATCAAAGTATTCTTCGGGTGTCGTCCAGGGAATCTGCTCCGGGGTAAGGTAATTATACACAAAATCATTGATATGTTGGGCTTTTGCATACGGGTTGGCCAAGCCCTCCACAATTTCTTCAGCCTTGCTTGCAATCTCCGGGGCATCCGCCTCGATCCAGGTCTCGGATCTGGTGTAGAGTTGATAGAGAGGGGACTTTTTTTCATATTGGCCGATCTTTTGGGCATCCACATCAAAGGCAAAGGGCGGCTTGCGTCTATATTCGAAGCTGCCGGAAATAACGGCCGGGGCGTTTTCATAATACAATACGGTATTATTATGCTCCGGATCGGTATATATTTTTGAAGGCTCCGGGGTGATCCCTGTTAAATCAATATTGTATTGATAGTTTGTTGTGTTCGGTATCGGGATCCAAAGCGAATTCCAGAGGGTATTGCCGCCATCTTTATTGATCACTTCAAATTGGTATTCCATGCGATGTTCCGCGGCAAGACCAATATTGGCTGAAATGAGAAGGATTATGAAAATCGACAAAATGAAGCGGTTCCATCTTCCAGGCACTCTTTTCCTCCTTTTTTTTGCAATAGCCGCTACCCGCGCGGCTCCGGGCCGGATTGCCCGTAGTTCTCCGATAAGCGAAAGACTGAAAATTTCATCACCAACAAAACCCCCGCAAAGGCTGCTGCTGGATTATGTATGAGACCTCTTTTATCATGTTTCAAAGGCCGTAGGTCAAGTCTGCATTTTTCCGGATCTTCGGGATGCGACGCTATTGGCAGGGCCCTTCCGTGCGGTGGCTTGTCTTTGATATGAGATGTGATATAGTTATGTTTACCAACGGTGGGCCGGTATACAGGGGACACCGGGATATTGCCGCAAAGGATAGTTGAAATTTTTTCGGATTCGGTGGATACTGCATATAGTCGGCAGAAGATGATTCACATATTCATTTGCGAGGAGATTTATAGATGGTTGAGCAGTTTTTGGGAGCGATTCACTTCGATGCCCTGGCAGCAAGCGCCATGGGGTATATGCCGAAGTTCCTCAGCGCCATCCTGCTGATTTTATTGTTTTGGATCATTATCCGCACCATGAACAAGGTGATCCGGAGGGCGCTGGAGCGGACCCATATGTCCGAACACGCCCAAAGGCTTTTGCAGCGGTTTGTCAAATATATTGTAGTGGTCATTGCAACACTGACCGTTGCGGATCAACTGGGCATCAACATCGCCTCCCTTATTGCCGGCGTCGGTATCGCCGGTCTGGCATTTTCCTTTGCCGCCCAGGACACCATAGCCAATTTTATCTCCGGGGTTGCCATCATCATTGATCAGCCTTTCAAGGAGGGCGACTGGATTTCCATCGGGAACATGCATGCCTCGGTATCCGAGATCCGGCTGCGCACTACGGTGTTGACCACTTTTGACAATGAAACCGCGGTGGTGCCCAACAAGCAGCTCGCCCAGGAGCGGGTGATCAACTATACGCTGACGCCGAAAATCCGGGTGCGGGTGCCGATCGGTATTGCATACAAGGAGGACATCCAAAATGCCAGGCAAGTAATGCTGAGCACGCTTGCCGGCGATGACCGCGTCATGTCCAGCCCGCCCCCGGCAGTTCTGGTGACAAGCCTGGGCGATTCCAGTGTAAACCTGGAGATGCGGTTCTGGACGGAGGATTCTGTACAGAAGTACCCCTTGAGCTGGGAGTATACGGAAAAATGCAAAAAAGCCCTGGATAGTGCGGGCATCGAGATTCCCTTTCCGCACATGCAGGTCTTTGTTGAGGATACCGACGGAGTGAAGCGGCTTGCGGGCAGCGGGGTATAGAAGACACAGCACGGAAACCGCGCGGCTGACAGCTTTTTTGCGGCAGCCGGCAGGCAGACAGTTTAGGATCTGCAGCAGCGGAGCGGAGGGACCCTAATGCAAGAGCTGACCCATCTTGAGAAGATAGCCGAAAAGGTTATCGAGTATTGTGTGCAGTATAGCTTTCAGATTATTGGCGCTATAATTGTTCTTGTTATCGGTGTTTTTTTGGCCCGGTGGATTTCGCAGCTCGTGGTGCGGGTTTGTGAGCGGGTCGAGCTGGACGTGACGCTGACCAAGTTTTTGCGGCAGTTCGTAAAGATCCTTATTCTGGCCTTTGTCGTGATTGCCGTGGTCAACCAGTTCGGCATTTCCATCGCCCCCATCATAGCGGCCCTGGGTGCTCTTCTGTTCGGTGCCAGCTTCGCCATATCCGCGCCCATTTCCAATTACGGGGCCGGACTGGTCATCATCCTGACCCGGCCGTTTTTGGTAGCCGATACGATTACCATCAAGGGGGTCAGCGGCGTGGTGGAAGAGATCAAGCTGGCCGCTACGATTCTTTCAACAGAGGACGGCGAGCAGATTACGATCCCGAATAAACATATTATCGGCGAGGTGCTGGTCAATTCTTTCGCCTGCCGGATCGTTGAGGGCGGTGTCCGGGTTTCCTATGCCGATGACGTGGAACGGGCAATCGAGGTAATCCGGGAGGTGGTGGAATCCTTCAGCCAGGTTCCGGAGGACCCCGCGCCGATCATCGGCATCGAGGAATACGGCGAATCCGCGGTCAATATCGGGATGCGTTACTGGGTGCCGACCAAGGAATACCACAAAACACTCTATGCCGTGAATCTGGCTGTTTACCAAAAGCTCCGGGAAGCCGGCATTACGATCCCCTATCCCCGGTATGATGTGCACATCCGTTCGCAGGCCGGGTAAAAGCGAAGCAGGGCAGGGCTTCTGCTGGGCATGCCGCTTCCGTGAAGCTTACAGGAGAGCGAGGGTGGTCTCGGATACGTGCTTGGCCAGGCTTTGGCAGCACCCGGAACCTGCCGGGGAGCTTTGGTTTTCTACAATGCTTTTGCAATCCGCACTGCCGAAGTGCGCCAGGAAATCCTGATACAGCATTTCGGCCCTGCGGCTTGCGGCAAAAGAGGGATGCAGACTTTCACAGGCAAAGGCCCTGTTGCCCTGCTGCATGATTTTCCAGCCGACCTGCAGCAGCTGCTTCCGGGTAAGCCTGTTGGCCTCGGGGTCGTTTCCGTGGACAAGCCCGACAATTAATATTCCGGTCATAAGTGCAGCACAGACATCACCCTGCCGGCAGATTCCGCCGGAAAAACCGGAAAGGGCGGAAGCCAGGGAGCTGGTATCCAGGTTGGCGCGGCTGCTGATTTCCTGCAGCACAAGAGCGGAACAGTCCGTATTGCCGTTGGTCGGTATTGCCGAAGCATCGTGCAGCCCGAGCAGCTTGTTTTCTTTGCTGCTGTCCCGCTCCATCAGATCAAAGAGCCAGCCTATGGAGCGGTAGACTGCCCCCATGCATATGACGCCTTTATACAGGAATCGCCTGATATTGTTCCCTTCTTTCAGCCGGATCCCGATAATATCCCTGCACTTGCTGCTGCCGTAGTACCGTGTGAAACGGTTATAGAAACTTGCGGCGTCGCGGTATAAAGCCCGCCGGTCTCCCCCCTGGTGATAGAGCCCCAGCGACAGCACCGCCCCTGTAAGGGCTCCGCACGTATCTCCTTCATGGCCGATGCCGCCACCCAGGCTGGTAGCTGCCTTGAGCAAATCTCGATCCTCCGGACCCGGAAGATTGCCGGTCGCCAAAAGGACCGCCTGGGCTCAGGTAGCACCACCAAGGATATAGCGCAGAGACCAGGAAAAGGCTTGTTGTTTTTGGAAATTCTTCATGTTTCAGTCTTCAGTGGCTGGGCCCCCTCCGAATGGGTTCTCTTTTTGGGACCGCTAGCGGCTTATAAGGCTTTTTTCCGCGTGCATCCCGGATCATGGAAAAATACTGGAAACACCTTTATGCTTCTTTTGCTGTAATGTCAAGGACGGGGCTTTTTTGCAGGCCGTGCTGCTGCCCCCCGGCAGAAGCCGCAGATGACTGTTTGACTTTAGTAGATTTTTATTATAACTCAATTATTTTGGGAGCATGCAACAAAGCAGGGAAGCCGGCGGAACCGGAATCCGCATCCGCAAATTTGCGGCAGGGATCTGCGATAGTTTATCGCACTTACATCTAGGAGGGCTTATGACAACTATTATTGTTGTTGCAGGCATGGCGCTTTATGTCCTGCTCTACATGCTTTACGGCAAAAAATTGGAGAGGGATGTGGTCAAGGTTTCTGATACGTGCCAGACGCCGGCTGAATGTATGTTTGATGGTGTGGACTATGTATCAGCCCGTAGATCCGTGCTTTTTGGACACCACTTTGCTTCTATTGCCGGGGCGGCCCCTATTATAGGCCCGGTACTCGCCATGGCCTGGGGCTGGCTGCCTGCCCTGCTGTGGGTCTGGTTCGGAAACATCTTTATCGGAGCAGTTCATGACTACCTGGCACTTATGGCCTCCGTGCGCTATGACGGCAGGTCCATACAGTTTGTTGCTTCAGACCTGATCACCAAAAGAACCGGCCAGTTGT
Organism: uncultured Desulfobacteraceae bacterium; assembly: GCA_964635265.1. Lineage (GTDB taxonomy): Bacteria > Desulfobacterota > Desulfobacteria > Desulfobacterales > Desulfosalsimonadaceae > M55B175. Next base: position 21,581 of record CAZWNV010000019.1, on the reverse strand, counting down.
TTTACTATATCGTCTTTTTTCTGCTGATCCTGGTGATTGCTGCATTCGGTGCCGTGCTTGGCGGCCTGTTTGTGGACAACCCCAACATTCCCTCGGCATACATTCTGAAAATCATCGCTGCGCTGATCCTGGGGGTGCTGATGTACAGGATGCGAATCAATTTTCTGGCAGCAACCATTGCCGGGATCATCATGCTTATACTCGCCCTTTGGGGCGGCTCCCTTATCCCGATCTCTCTTAGCTACAGCTCCTGGATGATCATCATGTTCTTCTATATTATCATCGCCTCTGCCATACCGGTTGATGTGCTGCTCCAGCCAAGGGATTACTTGAATTCCTGGCTGTTGTACTTCGGGATCCTGATCGGCGGAGTGGCTGCAGTATTCAGCTTTCACGGCTTCAGTGCCCCTGCATTTACCTCCTTTTCCCCTGTCATCTCCGGAGGCAAAGCAACTCCCTTCTGGCCCGCCATCCCGTTGATCATTGCCTGCGGCTCCCTGTCCGGCTTTCATTCCCTTGTGGGCTCCGGCACAACTTCCAAGCAGCTCAGGACAGAACGAGACGGTCTGTTCATCGGCTACGGGGGGATGCTCACCGAGGGCTTTCTTTCCACGCTGGTGATCGTGGCTGTGGCCGGATTCGGGTTGTCCCTGATCCAGGAAGCCGGGCAAACCATTTCCGTGAGTTCCTGGGGGCAGCAGTACACGGCGGCCATGATGGGCAGTTATCCGAAAGCCTCCATGTTTACCAATTCCTATGCCCAAATGGTGAATACCACTTGGCTGCATTTTATTCCCCTGGGCATTGTCAAGGTAATCGCGGGGCTATGGGTGGCCTCCTTTGCAATGACCACGCTGGACACCTCCAACCGGCTGGCGCGCTATACCCTGGGGGAACTTTTGCTTCCCTTAAAGAAATCCAACGAATCCCTGTTCCGGTTTTTGACCAACCGGTGGGTAGCCTCTCTTATTCCGGCTGCTATAGGAATCTGGCTGGCCTGGAGCGGCAATTTTACCATCCTCTGGCCTTCGTTTGGCTCTGCCAATCAGCTGATCGCTTCCATGGCTCTGATGACAGGCGCTACCTGGGCCCTGAAGCGGCAGAATGTAAAATCCGCAAAGATCCTTTTTCCTGCCTATTTTCTCTGGGTCACCATAACAGCGGCCATCATATGGTTCTGTGCGGTCATTCTGCCCGGGACCATCAAGTCTGATCCCGCCACCGGCATCACTGTCCTGTGCATTGAACTGATCATGCTGGGGATGAACATTGTGTTCATTATTGATTTTATCAAGTATGGAAGCAGAATGGAACCGCAGCCCGCGTCCTGACAGCGAAAAAGGATGAAGATGCTCAGAGAACTCAAAAGAAAGCTCGAACAGTATATCCATACTATCGAGCGTTCCCAGCGCGAAACGGCTGTCGATTTGACACGGTATGAACTGCGGGAGCTGGAAAATATTTTTGTTCTTCTTACAATCGGTTCTTTCATAGGACTGCCGGCCCCGCCTTGCGCGGTATCCATGGAACTGCTGCCTTATCTGGGACATGAACTGGAAATTCTCAATAAACGGGCCAGTGAAAGCTCGGACGCGCTGGCGGAACTAATGGGCAGCCTGGACATTGATTAGTATTGTTGCCGTTATATGAAAAGCATTTTCTTTACAGGAAAAGGGGGCACGGGAAAATCCACGCTTTCCGCCTCAGCGGCCTTGCAGATTTCGGAAAGAGGCAAAAAGGTTCTGCTGGTATCCTTTGATCCGGCCCATAACCTGGGGGATATCTTCCACCTGGAACTGGGCCACAAAAAGTACTCCTACACTTCCAACCTCTATCTGCAGGAGACGGATCTGGAAGAGGCGGCCCGCGAGTACCTGCATTCCCATCTGGCGTTGCTCAACGAGGCCTACAGCTATATGAAGGCCTTTAACCTGGAAAAATACTTTCAGGTTTTCCAGTACTCTCCGGGCGTAGAGGAGTACGCGGCCCTGATTTGCCTGGAAAAGATTCTGAACCGGGAAAATGCGTTTGATTTTATCGTGTTTGATACTCCTCCCACGGGCCTCACCCTGAGAATTCTGGCACTTCCGGCCATCACCTGCGCCTGGCTGCAACATCTGATCGGTCTGCGCCGGGATATCCTGAAAAAACGCTATACCATTCATAATATTACCGGAAAGTATGACCCTGAGGGTGTGGAACTGGTTTACAGGGAGGATCAGGACCGGGTCATGCAGAAAATTCTGGAAATGCAGCAGCGCTATGAACGCGTAAAGCGGTGGCTGGAGGGCGGGGACAACATGATCGCCGTGGTATTGAACCCGGATTTTCTCTCCCTGCGGGAATCCAGGCGTTTGATGGACGGGCTGCAGGATCTGGCATTGAAGCCTGCGGCGGCCCTGCACAACAAGGTCGATCCTGCCAATTTGCAGGCGGCAGACGAGATTGAACAGGCGCTCCTCGGCCCGGATTTTGCCCTGAAACTGCAGAGGGTATACAGCACTGACCTGCAAGCCGGCCAAAGCTGCCTTGTCAGAAGAGACCTGAGCCAAATTTTTCTGTAAACGGACAGGAAACAGGGAAAAACATGGGACCAGAGGCCACAGTTGCCACTCAGCCGGTTTTTTATTTGTTCATCGCTTTCACGATACTTCTTGTGCTGGGATATTGCTGGGGAAGACGAAGGAATGTCCGTATATACAGGCAGGCGTTTGAGGAGCTGATCGCCATATTTGACCCGCGTGACCGGCAATTTACCAACATTGGCGGACTGACGGGCTACCATGCGAAATTGTTCCCGAAAGGCCGGGGCACCATCACAAGGGTGGATGCCACCATCACGCTGCTGCCGAGGCAGGCCCTGCTCTACTACCCCGTATCCAGGATCCTGCGGGGGTTTGACCGCCTGTTTATTACACTGCATCTAAAAGAAGGCCTTGCAGCCGGTATGGACGAAGCCCACCTGATTGAGAAGCGATATGCCGGATTTAAAGGCCCCAAAATAACCAACCAGGAGAGGCTGCGCTGCGAGGAGGCAGACTGGGGAGGGATGGAGTTTTTTTTGTACTCCGGCTCCGGGAGAGCCGCCCGGCAATTGCGCAGACTGCTTTCCCAAAGCGGACTGCCCGGGACGATACGGCATATCGCCCTTGTGCCGGAGCAGGAAAAGGTGTTTGTTTTCATGATCCCCCGCACGGCGTCAGTTTCCCGGACCATGCCGAAGCTGCTGTCCTGGGTCAATGAACAGCTCCGAAGCGGGGCGGTCGGCACCTGAGAGGCCGGCAGGACAAAACCGCGTGCCATTTATAGTTTGTGAATCCAAGGCAAGTCGTGGAAAAAGATCAGTTATGGATTTTGAAGCCGAATTGCTCCGGGCAATGGTGACAGCGCTGCCGGACCCGGTATTTGTCATCACCGAGAGCGGATATTATCTCGAAATCGCCGGCGGCAGGGATCCCGCCTATTATCATGACGGGTCATACCTGAAGGGCATGGCACTCCATGCCGTGCTGCCAGAGGAGAAGGCGGACTGGTTGCTGGAGCAGATCAGGCAGACATTGAGACAGGGAGGGCTGCGAACGGTGCAATACTCTCTTGCCGGCAATGAGGTGAAGGGGCTGGAGGCAGCACCGGGGCCTGACGGCGATATCCGTTTTGAAGGCCGCATCCAGCCGCTGCCGCTGTCTCTCTGGGGTGAACGGGCAGTGGTCTGGGCGGCCCGAAATATCACCCACCAGCATGAACTCGAGATGGAACTTCAGCGGCTCAGTGAAACCGATTCTCTGACAGGGGCTTTCAACCGGCGCAAATTCCTTGAGCAGCTTGGCAGGGGGTTCCGGGAATTCAAACGCTATGGCCGCCCTACGGCTCTGGTGATATTGGATATTGATTATTTCAAGCAGATCAATGATGATTTCGGCCATAGCGCGGGCGATGAAGTTCTTTGCCGGCTTACGGAACATTGTGCTGCACAGCTTCGCGAAGTGGATTCGCTTTACCGGATAGGCGGTGAGGAGTTTGCCGTGCTCCTGCCGGATACCGATGCCAACGAGGCCTGCTGGCTGGCGGAGCGGCTGCGCCGGGTAGCAGAACAAGTGCAGGTGGAGCCCGGCCAATCGGGAAAAAAAATCTCCATAAGCCTCGGAGTCAGTGCTTTCATTGCCGCGGATGGAAGCATAGAGGATGTGATGAAGCGAGCCGATGCCCTCTTGTATGAGGCCAAACGAAATGGCCGCAACCGGGTAATGGCTTCCGGCGGCAGCGGCAAGCCAAGGCAGAGCCGGGCTGTTCCCGAGAGCTCGTAGAAGAAATCGATTGAGGGGATTTTTCGTTGTGCTATGATGCCTTCTGGAGTTTGAAATTTCGGAGGCGGAGTTTGACAGCCACAACATTTATGTCGGGCTGCGTTTTTCTTTTGCTCCCTGAGCAAAAAACTGAAGAAAGGAGATCGCCATGAGAAAGCTGCTGCTGCTGGTTCTGGGAATAGTCTGTATATTCTTCGCTATCGGGTGCGGCCAGGAAGAAGAAGCGCAACAAGCCACACAGGAGAAATCCGCTGAAAGCATGCAGCAAAGTGCTGCGAATCTGCCGGGCAAAGGCAAAACCGTGGAGCCCGGCTGCGCCACATGGACCACCGGCTTTTTCCTGGAAGCCCTGTATTCCAGGGCATGTGAAGAACTCGGCTATACCGTTGAACCCGCCAAGAAGCTGGCGGCGCCCATCTTTTACAGAAACGTGGCCCAGGACGGGGGGCTCGATTTCTGGGCCAACGGCTGGTTCCCGCTGCAAAAAGAGTTTCTGCCCAACAATTGGGAAGAGAAAGTCGCCATGGCCGGCACGGTGGTAAAAGCCGGGGCCGTTCAGGGATATCTGGTATCCAGGGAGCATACGGAAAAGTATGATATCAAATCCCTGGCGGATTTCAAACGCAAAGAGGTAAAAGAGGCATTTGACGCCAACGGCGACGGCAAAGCCGACATGGTTGCCTGTCCGCCGGGCTGGGGCTGCGAGAAGACAATCGCCTTTCATATGGATGCCTATGATCTATGGGACCACATTAACCTGATCAAGGCGGGATACAGCGCCGGTATGGCGGATGCGTTGTCGCGCTACAATCATGGCGAGCCCATTCTTTTCTATACCTGGACACCGAACTGGACCGTTTACAAGTTAAAACCCGGCAAGGATGTGCTCTGGATCAATGTTCCCGAGATCATTCCGAAAGAGGGCCAGAAGGGACTCGAGGAGGCGATGATCGCCAAGGGCCTGACCGGTACCGTTACCGACCCCTGCAAGATGGGATATGTGGCAAACGACATCCGGGTGGTGGCCAACAAGGAGTGGCTCAACAACAACCCGGCCATCAAAACCATGTTTGCCATGATGTCCGTTCCTTTTCCGGAGATCGCCGAGCAGAACAACAAGATGTTCGAAGGCGAGGACAGCCAGGAGGATATTGAACGCCATGTGGACGAGTGGATCCAGGAAAACCGGGACAAATGGAATGCCTGGCTGAAAGCGGCCAAGGCGGCAGCCAAGTAACGCGCCCGGGGCGCTTGCCGATGCGCCGCACGTTTGGCGATACCCCCGGCTCGATTCTCGCCGGGGGTATCAATTGTTTTTGATGCCCGCCCCCCCCCTCCAGATCCCGCCTCCGCATTCATATTCCGGCCATTGTCTCCGGAGAAAAAACCGGAGCCGGCCCTGTTCCGAGCGGCAGGCGAAACCGGGATAAAGTTCTCTGATTTTTTCTTGTCTTGGACAGCAGCGGAATTCAGGTTTAGGTTGTACATAAACAAACTCGTACCGGGCCTGCATGCGGGAAACGCCCGCAGCAGATATCGGAGAAAAATTCCATTTTACCGGAGGTGCTGCAGCAATGTTTCTGGAAAAGGTGCAATCGGAAGGGCTGTCCCATTTGTCGTATATCCTGGGGGACGGCTGGTACTCTGCTGTGATCGATCCCAGGCGGGATTGCCAGGTATATATTGATACTGCCTACCAAAAGGGAACCCAGATCAAATACATCTTTGAAACCCATCGCAACGAGGATTGTCTCAGCGGCTCCCTGGAGCTCGCCCGGATAACCGGGGCGAAAATTTACCATGGAAAAGGCCTGCCCTTTACGTACGGAAATTCCGCGGAGGAGGGAGATCTTTTCGAGGTGGGCGGACTCCGGCTGAAAATCCTCAATACGCCGGGGCACAGCTTTGAGAGCATCTCGATTGTCCTGTTTGACAAAAGCGCCGGCGAGGATCCAATCGGTGTTTTTACCGGCGACACCCTGTTCGTGGGCGATGTCGGCCGAACCGACTTGTTTCCTGACCGGATGGAAGACTGCGCTGCCGCCCTCTATGACAGCATTTTTGAGAAACTCCTGCCGTTGGGCGATCATGTTATGCTCTATCCGGCCCACGGAGCCGGCTCGATTTGCGGGGGGCGCATAGCCAACCGGGAGTTTTCCACCCTTGGTTTTGAACGCCGCAACAATCCCGCCCTTCAGAATGAGAGCAGGGAAGCCTTTGTACAGACAAAAATCCGGGAGGATCATGCCAGTCCCCCTTATTTTTCCCGGATGAAAGAATGGAATCTGCAGGGCCCCCCCTCGGTCAATTTCTTATTCCCCCTCAAACCCTTTCATGCGGATCAGTTTGATCAGGCCATGCAGCAGGGAATGGTGGCCGTGGACATCCGGAGTCCCGAAGCCTTTGCCGGGGCCTACATTCCGGGAAGTGTGGCCATCCCCCTGGAAATGCTGCCCATGTATGCCGGGTGGTTTCTGCCGCATGAGCGCGATATCGGTCTGATCGTAGACTCGTGCCAGGATGTCGATGCCGCGGCCCGCTTTCTGGCCCGTATAGGATATGACAGGGTTGTGGGCTTCCTGGAAAAAGGACTTCACGAGTGGGAGATCAGGGGCAAATATTACGAGACCATCCCGGCCGTGTATGCGGGAGAGATTCAGCGGCGGATTCGGAACCATGAGGATTTCACCCTCCTGGATATCCGGACAAGAAAAGAATTTGATCAGGCACACCTTCCCCAGGCCCGCCATATTTATCTGGGCGATATTCCTGCGCACATGGGAGAGATCAGTGCCAATGGTCCCATAACAACTTTTTGCAACAGTGGAAAACGGGCGATCATTGCTGCTTCCCTGCTCAAGAATCACGGATTTAAGGAAGTCGAGGATTGCCTGGGCTCCATACAGGCCTGTTCACGAGGTGTGTGCGATATCGTGACGAGCTAACCATGGTTTTCCGTGCCGGGTTGTTCCGGGCAGCGGTGCAGCGAAAGCCAATTGCGTTTTTTTAACGGAGGGCATTATGGCTGATTGTGATCAGGAACAGATTGCGGAACTGCAGGACAAATACCGGCAGGGCGCTATAAGCAGGCGGGAATTTCTCCGGATGCTGACCGCCTTGGGGATTTCCGTGTCAGCGCCGGGTTTTTTCATGGATATGGCTGCAGCCTCGGAAAAATCCGATGACCCGGAAGGCAAACCCGGCCATACGATCCTGTGGGATCCGGCCAGGTGTACAGGATGCATGGCCTGTGCCGTGGCCTGCGCTGATAAGTTTATGCAGGAGATTGCGCCGGAACAGGCCCGCCACACCATCAACCTGGAGTTTTCCCGGATAAGGCCCATGCGCTTTCAATTCGTGGATTTTGTCAATGTCTGCCAGTACTGCGAACTGATCCAATGGGCGGAAGGCAGTAAACAGCATCCCTGTGAAGCGGTCTGCCCGACCGGCGCTCTCCACAGGGTAAAAAAGGGGGAGGGCAGGGAAGGCTATACCGGCATGGGCTATATGACCGTGGACAGGGACAAGTGCCTGGGCATCAACAACTGCGGCCGCTGCCTGGAAGTTTGTGAAGAGCAGTTCGGAAGCGGGATATCCTTTGATCCCATAGAGGGCAAGGCCCAGGTCTGCACCCGCTGCGGCGGTGATCCGGAATGTGTGAAAGCCTGTCCGGAAGGAGCCCTGCAGTTTATTCCGGTCCAGGTCAACGGGCGTTACTATGCGAACAGTCCGGAGCATGCGGCGGAGCTTTTGTATAAAAAAATGTATAACAAGGAAAGGGACCTGTAATGAAGGAATGTTACGGATTTACCGGCAAAATTGCCAGGGTCGACCTGTCCTCCGGCTCGGTTGAAGCCATAGAGCCGGCCGAGGAGGTATACAGGAAATACCTGGGGGGATGGGCGCTGGGAATGTATTTCCTTGTCAAGGAAGGTCTTGCAGAGCCGGATATAGATGCTCTGGGGCCCGATAATATGCTGCAGCTTCTCGTGGGACCGGTTACAGGAGTGGCCCCCAACCCCAGGACCGCCGTCGTGACGAAAAGTCCCTACGGTTTTAACTGCATCACTTTCTGCGGCGGCCAGGGGGGTGCCAATCTGAAATTTGCCGGCTGGGACGGGCTGCAGATTGTGGGCAAAGCGGAAAAACCGGTATATATTGCGGTGATCGACGATCACATCGAAATCCGGGATGCGGGGCAGTTCTGGGGCATGGGAACCGAGGAGGCGGAAATGGAATTGCGAAAGAGAGTCCTTGCCCCCCTCGAGAGTTCCGGGAGCACCCTCTCCGAGGCCGACCTGACCAGGAAATGGGCGCATCTCAGGCCGCCGCAGAAACAGGGCATAGGCGGTAAACGGCTGGCCAGCACCTGGGTTATCGGCCCCGCCGGGGAGAACATGGTCTGGTTCGCCAACATGGTCACAGAGGGAGCCAGAGCCCACGGGCGTTACGGGTCCGGGGCGGTGGCTGGCGCCAAAAATTTGAAGGGCATCGTTGTCAGGGGGACAAAGGGCCAGAAATTCGCTGACAAGCAGAAGTTTGTCCGGATTATGCACAATATCCAGCAGCGCGAGGGCAAAAGCCATTTTTGGCGGACATACGGAACCGCCGGTGCAAGCACCCATGAGGCCAATATTGTGGGCGGATATCCCATCCGAAACTGGCAGTGGGAATCCTGGGCGGATCCGAGAACCGTAAAGACATTGTCCGGGCCTTTTGTGGATCAGCTCAGCTTTGCCCGCAAGCAGGCCTGCCCCGGCTGTACGCTGCATTGCCTCTATCCTGCACGGGTGAGCAGTGAGAATGCGTTATTGGACGAGACCATCACCGATATGCCGGATTGGGAGGCCATGGGCATGGTCGGCGGCAATATCGGCTACCTGGAAGCAGCGGGAATGGATCCGGGGGATCCTTATAGCGGTACTTTTGCTGATATGACGGAAAATGCCGCCAAATCCCAGTACACCACCTGGTTCTCTGATAATGCAGGCATGGATTATATCGAGGGCGGGGCTTTGCTGGGCCTGCTCATGGAGCTGCGGCAACGGGATATGATTGAACCCGCGGATCTGGACGGCATCGACTTGCGGTGGGGAGACGTGCAATCCGTGCAGGCTGTTTTGGAGAAAACCATTGCCGGCAGCGGCATTGGAAAGGTTCTGGCCCGGGGCACTTATGAGACGGCCCGCTATTTCAGCGGCAAAAAAGACAACCCGGAGATCATGTACTACAGCATGACCGGAAAACGGTATGCACAGCCCGCTCACGGGACCAGGAGCAATCACGACCGGAATGCACTGGACTATGTTACCGTTGTTCGCCCCTGTGAGCACACCGGCGGGGGATCGGCAGCTTTCCGCAAGGACCCGATAGATTATGAAGGGGCCGTGCAGGGGCAGAACATGAATGCAGCCGTCAATTCCATGATCTATTGTCTTTTTGCAAGCGGCTTCTGGGGAGACGAGGGCAACGTGGAGCTTCTCCGGGCAGTGACCGGCTGGAGCGATTTCAGCAAAAAAGAGTTTCTGAAGGTCGGCGAAAGAGCCTATGCCCTCAGCAGGCTCTTTAATCTCCGGGCCCAGGATATACGGGATCCCCGGAAAGAATGGGACTGCCCGGAGATGTTTCCGGCCCGGTGGTTCCGGGAACCCCTGCCGACCGGTCCCTATAAGGGAAAAACCGCTTTTGACGGTGACATTTCCAGGCTATTCGACGAGTGCCTGCCCAGGTACTGGGAGCAGAGAGGATGGAGCCGGGAAAAGGGGATCCCCGAGCCGGAGAAGCTCAAGGAACTGGGTCTCGCCGAGATCGCCGAAGATATTGCGGCAAAACTGAGAAGTTAATCCATTACTGCAGAATTGTGAACTCCTGCCGCATGATTCTGTGGCTTTTTTGATATTTGATGCCTATTGACAGGGTGTAGGGGCCCGGAGGCGCTGCTGGTTCCACCCCCCGTTGGGTAAAGGTGAATGGCTGTCCTTCAGTCACCTTGTGAGAAACGACCTTTTCGAGAATAATATTGTCTGGATCCGGGAGTTTGTTTCCCGGCAAATGGCCTTTACTGACAACGTAGGAAAGCTTTGCCGGCAGCTTTTGCCCTTTTCTTGCGGGGTCAGTGACCGTATAAGTGGCGGTAAAGTCCAATGTTTTTCCGGCCGGCAGCCTATAGGGAATGATCTTCATGCCGGTAAACCGAACCGAGCCTTGATCCACGGCCCTTGCGGATAGAAGCGCTCCGGATAAATGCCTTGGAATATCATTCCAGACGCGAAGATAATCCACCTCCAATGCCGTATCTTGCGCAACCGAAAAACCCGCCCGGTTTCCAAACAGGTTGAGATTGTCCTTTGAGCCAAGGCTTTTCCCATTGATAAAAAAGTAAGTGATGCCTGCATTACGGACGAGGGCAAGTGTGTTGTCCCTGTTTCCCGTTTGGAGGCGGCCAACCTTGCCCCCGATAATCGGTTTTTCCCATTTGCCCTGGTTCAGGAAATAGAGCCCCGCATATCCCTCGCCGTTTATGGCAAAGCAGTAGGCATGGGATGAGGCTTCGTTGTAGCCAAACAACAGGCCGTAACGGGGCGTATTGCTGCCGGATCGTTTTTTGATGCGGGTTTCGATGGCAAAAGTATCCTGCCACCCGATGCCGACATCATTTGTAACAAAGCTTGTGCCGGATTCAAGGTGGCGCATATAAAGTTTCCCCTCCTGGACGACGGCTTCGTGCGAATCGAATTGCCCGAGTGTCCAGCCGTTGCTGTTATCATGGAAATCTTCATTGAAAATAAGGGCTTCTTTGATTCCGGATTTCGCTTTTGGGGATTCTGGCGGTTCGCCATCCGAAACAGCAGAGCGGAATTCCGGACCAGGCTCCGGAGCAGAATCAGAATCAGAAGCCATGAAGATCGCCTTTAACCCTTTTCGGGGGCGATTGGCACCGGAGAGAAATTCAGCCTGAACCTCGCCGCCCTTCACGGAAACCACCCGCCACATTCCCACTTTCATGGTCATTCCGGTGCTTGTCTCATAGCATAGTTTTACCTTGTCCCCCCTCCGGGGGGTTGATTCATCGGTCAGCGTGATAATCACCCCGGTGTCGCGAACCTCCGCCACTATGCCGGTAATCCGGGAGGCATCGGCCGGATGATTTGTCAAAATAACGAGTACGACAGCTGTCAATATACGGAACATGGCATTTCTCCTTACCTGCTGGATAAGCTGTTAACCCGAGAGATCGCCTCGTTTGTTGCTTTATTCATTAATGTAATGCCGCCGGCTGTCCGCCCCGCCGCTCAGCCGGATCCTGGAACGCGTGTCCGGTCCCATGATCCGTTCGCATCTTATGCATTGACTTTCCCGGGATTTGGTCTCTTGGCTTTTTCTTCTGCCAAGAGAGGGCTCCCCCGGTCCGGTCATATAATATCTGTAATACGTTGTTTCATAATCTTCCCGGCCATATCTGAACCAGCATTTGTACAGGTAATATTTCTGAAAGGACTCTATGGTGTTGCCGGCCCCCGTTGTTCTTCCTTTCTCACATGCGGCGATCTTGGCGGCATTTCGCTTTTTGCACGCTTCGCACTGCTCGTCTGCTGACACGCCGATCATTGTTACCTCGCTGTCGGACTGACATACCGGGCAGAACTTTTGGATGCAGTCGGAGCGGCTCATGCCGCTGCCGGCACCTCCGCCGGTGGTTGTGCTGCTTTGCCCGCCGCTTGAAACGCCGGCGTGTCTGCTGCCGGATGACTCCGGGGAGTTGCTGAAGCTGTAATCGTTAAGCCGATCACCGGGGTTGGTGGATGGGAGTGTGCCGGTTAAGGGATTACTGCCGCGGTTACGGGTCGGGGGGGTTCGATCCTGGTGGCGTTGCCGCTCAACATTTTGGGTGATGGCGCTCATCCCTTGAATAAATGTATTGAATGCCTCTGTTTGCTCCTGTCTTCGACGGTTTTCCGCCTGCAGATGACGTTCCCTTTTGATCTGCTGCACCAGTTGATTGTAGGCGGTGATCGTTCTTGAATCCACTGTACAGCCGAAATTTCGGGCGTCCTTGATCATGGCATAGGCGCGCCGGGCGGACCTTTGCCGAATGGCCCGAAGAATTTGAATATTGCGTTTCTGGCAGGCCATGATGCGGTTGCGGTGTGCGTTGATCGCAGCCCGGGCTTTACCCTGAAAACTGCAGTTGCCGGCCTGGGACAATACGGACTGGGCCTCCCGGTGCCTCCCCTGCTGCAATAAAGCATAAAACTGCTCCTTCAACTCTTTGCAATCCACACAGCCCGGACCATTGGTGTTCGGTACGAAAAAGGGTTTGCAGGCGCATCGGGTCCGATGGGTGTCCGGATCATACACCGCTCTTGTATTGGGGTGGGCCGAGCAATCCACGCTGGCCAAAAGATCCTTAACATCGAATTGATCATAAACCCTCAGGGTGACCGTTGTGCTGCGGGGTACTTTTTCGCCGGCATCCGGATCCTGGCCCTGCACGCGCCGGCTCAATCGTTGACTGGGGGGCTTCCCGACATTTTGGAATCGCACCGCAAATCCTTTTCTCCGAAGTATTTCCCTGGCTTGATTGGCCTGCTTGCCGCGCAGATCCGGCAGTGCCATATAATCATCTTTTTCGTCTCTTTCCATCTGATCCCGGGCCAGAATAAGACAAAACGCCCCGTCTGCGGCCAAATCCTCGATTTCCTCCAGATATCCCCGGGCCATCTCTGCCAAAAATTCTGTAAGGTCCGCTTTTTCCAGTATCTTATCCTTGGCCTTTTCATCCGCATAAGGACTTTCCAAAACGGTTTTTCTTAACGCGGATGCCGCACTGACATGCTCCGTTATCGTGTTAAGGCTTTCTCTGGCTCTAATGGCTGCATTTTCGGCCTGCCTGCTGCAATTGCCGGCATCCTGAACAGCTCTTTCCATTCGTCCAGCGAGTTCATCGAGGCTATCCCGGTATTTCTTCTTCTTTTCTTGATATTCCGGTGCCTGAACCAATTCCTGACATTCAGCAATGAGTTCTCTCCCCTTTTTTTCTGTATGGTTCAGCCTGCGGTTTTTGGCCCGGGTTTTTGCAATCAGCTTGTCTGCTTCGCTCAGACGCTTTCGTTTTTGAAGGAGTATATCCGCCCCATCCTCCTGGTCGCGGACCGATTCCAGCAGATTCCAGGTCTCTGAGAACCTTTCGGCGCTCTTTTCCGCCTGGCGGGCTGCTTCTCCGACCTGCCCGGCATATTCTTTGCCTTGAGCCCGAAGCTTTTTCAGGGTGGAGGAAAGCTGCTCAATGTCGGACAGGAGTTTTTTCGCACGGGGCTTTGAAGCCCGGGGCAGCTGCTCGGATTTCCGGCAGATCTGGAGACTCAGCTTCTCGATTTGGGAATCGCTCTGTTCTAACCTGACCGCTGCGGTTTCGGCGTTTTTATGCTGGCGGTCAATCCGGGCCTGCAGTTCAGAGAGCCGGGACAGATCAGGTTTGAGCTTTTCTATACGTTCTGTCAGATTGCGGGATGCCGCCCGCAGGGTTGAAGCCGCATCTTGCGCTTCGGCGGCACGGGATTTGGCCTTGCTGCAAAAATTCAGGCTCTCCCGGGAAAGGGCTTCAGCCGCGTCGACTGTTTCTTCCAGTTCGTTGAAAAGTTTTTCCAGTTCACTTTGCCGGATTTCTTTTTTGACGACTGCATATCCCAAATCCGGTAAGTTCTGATAGGTGCCGATGGCCTCCAGCTTTGCCGTGCATGGAGCCGAATTTTCGGCTTCAAATTGCCAGGCAAATTCTTGCGTTGCACCACCCGCTATTTCTCCTAGGCGTTTGATCCCGATAATTTCCTGATCTACGGTCAGTTTTACCAGCACATCGCCGGCACGATATTTTTTCGATAAATTCTCGACAGCACACGTAACTTCGCGCTTACCCGGCTTATCCGGCGAGATGGCCATATGACGGATAGAGGGTTTCAAGGCGGAGATGGAGGCGCGCCAGAGTGTGGCTACCCTCTGGATTGCCCGGTCAACGGCTGTCATGGGCTCTTTCAAGTAGGGCCTTATGTTGTTTCGCGTTTCCTTGGCGGCTGTTTTGGTGTAATGGTTCACTTGATCCCGTTGTTTCTGGGAAGGCAGGGATCTGGCGGTGGACAATTGACGAAAAACGGAGGTTGAGAATGATGCATTATTCCAGCCTGGTTCGTACGGGATCTTTTTATAATCTTTGGCGCTATGCCGTACGTGCTTCGCATGGACCGCCTTCTCCCAGGAGGCGTGACTTCCGGTTAAAACATTGATTTTCAGATTCCCCCGGTGCCCGTTAAAATACCAGGGATCCAGCCAGTCCCGATAATCATGGTTTTCACTGTATTTTCTGTATTTTTCAAATGCATACGCAAATGATCGGCCGCCTCCCCAGCCGTAATACGGCTCCTCGTCCGGGTTATCCGGGCTCCACAAGCAGGTTGGGCCGGATTCTGCCAAATTCAGGTAACTCTCGTCCGCATATGCCTTTTCGCCGGGAATTCCCACGACATGGTAAGGTACATGCATATCGGCCAGAAAGTGGGCGCCCCAGCTGGCGGCTTTTGCTGATTTATTGGCGTCACCGTGAAGCAGCCCTTCCACCAAGCTTTCGTAATTTTCTGTGATTTTCGCCGGGGCTCCCCCCTCCCCGATTTCCGGGTTGTAATAGTGATCCGAATAATTGGTTCTGCCCTCGCTATCGGGCCCCGGTCCCGACATTCCCCATTGCAGGCTTTGATAGGCTCCGTTGAATTTGACGCCCTCATACGCCAGGATGGCGTTGAAGTTTGGAAAGCCGGAGCCGTAGTAGGCGGGATCGTTTTGAAGCCGTAAATGGGCTTTGGAAAGGATAAACTGGTGCGTAGTGACCGGGCAGGTCCAATTGACGGACTCCCAGGGGCCCGGAGCCGGCTTTATCGGAACGGTAACCGCCCCCCAGCCATAGGCCTTGCCTGGCAAAAGGATGGCCGGTATCATCAAGAAGTATAAAATAAGCCGGGGATTACACCGTATCCATCGTTTCTTCATCCGTTTCGCCCCTTTTTTGGGTGTTTTTTATTTCCGGGCCCCTAACGGGTATAGAAATAAGCGCCAAAAAGGACAGTTGCAGGAATCGCGAGAATGAGCCCGATACTGCCGCTGACAGCCTGGAGAAATGTGCTGGCGATCAAGTTGAGATCTATGGCATAGTCATAGATAAATCCCTGGGAAAAAAAGTAAAGAAACATGGCAAGCGATGTGCCGACATAAACCAAAACCAGAGTATTGGCCATGGTTCCCATCACGTCACGTCCGATGTTCATTCCGCTGTCCACAAGCTGGGCAAACGTGACACCGGGATTTCGCCGTTTGAGTTCGTAAAGCGAGGAGGAAAGCTCGACGGAAACATCCATCACGGCTCCCAGGCAAGCGATAATGACCCCGCTGTAAAGAATGCCCGAGATGTCGACTTTATTGGGCATATATAGGACCAGCAATTGTTCAAAGCCGGTGTCACTGCCGGACAATTTCATTAAATTTCCACAAATTACGGCAAGAAGCCCGCTAGAGACCGTCCCGGTCAACAAACCCACGGAACCCACAACCGCCTTATAATTGAGACCGGTGACCAGGAACAGGGCTGTAAATCCTCCAAATGCACAAACCGCAACAGTGACCATCACGGGGGAATGGCCCTTGAGAATGAGCGGCAGGAGGACGGCCAAAATAAGACCGATAATAAACAAGAGCGATACCAGCGATCGGAAGCCCTTCATCCGTCCGATTATAACGATCAGAAAAACGAATATGCCGGCCATGCCATATAAAATGTTTCTGCGGTGGAAGTTGACCACTCTGGCTGACGGGGTATCCTTTCCGGAGTCTTCTACAACCACGGACACAGGATCTCCGGTTTCCAGATACGTATCGAACTGTAAATCATAAACCAGGACATTGACCCCTTGAATAATCTCTCCGGTATACCTGCCGCTCAGCATCTGCACTTCAAGCGCCTGGTAGCCGGATTGAATTTGCGTATGCCCGTCGAGGTCCTCCCCGGTGATCTCAATCACCTTACCCTTATCAATGCGGGGCGTCTCACTTCTTTCGTAGAGGTGCGCTGCGTGCAGGAACAATCCGATTGTGATGACAAGGATCAACAGGCTGAGGAGCAGTTCTTTTTTATCCTGTATTCTGAACTTCATCGCAGCATCTGAGAAGTGGATATGATCGCAGAAACTTCTTATTACGGGAAAATCATCAGAATTACAATCTTTAAAACAAAAGCCTTCATGGTGGCCTTTCTTGTTCAACGAAATGGCGGCGCATATGTCTCCCCCGGCCCCATTTGCTGGGGGGGTATCCGTCCGGCAGATGGGGTTTATGCCGCCACCATCAATATGGAAACTACGACAAGCCCCATCATAAGGGGCACCAGGGAAATTTCAAGGATTGTCGAAATCCACCCCAGAGATTGGAACCAAAAGCCGGCAGGGATGCCGATCAGGTATCCAAGGAGCAGTCCAGCGGACGCCCCTGTAATTTTCATGCCGATCCCGGCCCCGACGATACCGCCCGTGTAGCAAAGGCTGATGGTGACACCGGCCAACACCAGAAACAGGAGCGGAAGCGGCCGGAAATGTTCCCAGGTCGTCTCTTGACGGCTTTTTAAATGGGAACGAACGCTGCTTAAGAGCATGATGAGAAAACCGCCTGCACCCAAAATACCTATGATACGCCCGCTCATTGCCTGATAATGCATAAGCCCGATCACCATGCAGGCCAGGGCTCCCCCGGGAAGAATCGTGTATTCGATAGGCGTTTCCGCTGCGGCAAGGGTACTGGGTTTTATGGAGGGTTTGAGTTTTCGAAAAAGCAGCGGCAGAAAAAACGACTTGTGAAAGGTGGGGGAAAAAAGCTGGATCCCTGGCTTCTCGGATTGCATCAGAGGCCTCATCCGGACGCTTGGAAAAGATAGGGGTGGAGGCAGCAAAGCGGTAATCACGGCTGCACATTAAGGTGTATCCGCTACCGCATAAATAAAAATTTAATAGCACAGCCGGTATTTTGGAGCAACCTCATTTTGGGCTGTGGGCATCGGCTCCCTCTCAGGCCCGATAGCTGGAGATGCAGATGCTTGCCAGCACTGCCGCAGCCCCGAGACCGCCCGTCAGGCTTAAGTGCTCGCCGTATATCAGAAAGCCGATAGCGATTCCGCAGACCGGCTCAAACAGGGCGGTAATGGAGGCGGCCGGGGCGGAAATGTGGTTTTGGGCTTTAAAAAACAGCGTATAGGGCAGAACCAATGAAACTGTGCCCAAAATCAGCAGAAAACCCAGGTTGCCCCAGAAATACCCGGCGGGCACAGCAACGCCAAAGGGCAGCAGCAGCACCACCACCATCAGGCTGCCCCACATGGTCCGGACCAGGGAGGGGACATGACCGGATAAAAACCGGCCGAAAAGGAAGACTCCGGCCAGGCAGAGACCGGAGAGCATGGCACTTGCAATACCAATGACTTCGTCACGGCCGGCCGCTTGCAGTGCAGTCGGTTCGGCGATCAGAGCAGTGCCGGCAATTCCCGTTCCAACCGCAACCCATGTCAGAAGGCTGTTTTTCTCTTTTAACAGCAGGGGGCTTAAAATTGCCACATATATGGGTGCGGTATAGTGAAGCAGCACAGCTTTGGCCACAGTGGTCTTGAGGATGGCGAAATAGTAAAAAGAGGCGGTGCTGCACATGGAGATCCCGATGCCCAGAAGAACCCAGCGCTGTTTTGCGTCCATTTGCCGCAGGTCTGCTCCCCTGCGCAGCCTGGGAGAGCGAAGAACCCAGAGCACCAGCGGAATTGAGCCGATCAACGCGCGATAGAAAACGATGCTGGTGGAGCTGTAAGCCTCGATGGAGCGCACCCATACCGGGGCCAGGGCAAAACAGAAAGCCCCCAGCATGGTTAACAGCACCCCTTTTACCCGATGCTGCCGCCCGATTAGGCCCTCATCGCGAGCCGGATTGACGTCCAAACCTCCTCATCTCCTCCAATGCAGCCTTGCCATCACGGCAAATGAGAAATGCTATAGCAGTTCATCCCGCGGTTTTCAAGTTTGCTGCAGATACACGGAGGGTGGTCGTCGCGCTACAGGCTTTTGTTGACACAAAGGGCCTGATGGAGGAAGATGGGCTCTCAGATAAGCCCTGCTGCTTCCGGCAGGGGACGCGGTACCCCTGAAATACAAGAGACCTGTCTGGTACGCAAAAGGACTTCCTGTCCTCCCGGAAGGAAGGAAGGCGTGATTGCCGATGACACGGAGCAAATATCAGGAAATCACGGAGGCCCGAAAGATATTGGAGCTTCCGGAAGAGGCCACCCTGGAGACGATCAAATCCAACTACCGGCGCCTTTTATCCAAGTGGCATCCGGACACATGCAGCGAAGCTCCGGAGACCTGCCAGGAAATGACGCACAAGATCGTCTCCGCCTACGAGACCATCATGGACTACTGCAATAACTATCAGTATTCCTTTTCCGAGGAAACGGTCAAGAGACACCGTTCTCCCGGCCAATGGTGGATGGAAACCTTTGGAAACGATCCCCTGTGGACAAGCGGGCAGAATTCGAAATAGCCGTATCCCCGCACTATCACGAACGCTGCTCCCGCACGGAGCCTGTATGGGCAGGAGGGAAGGCTTGCGTTTCAAAAATCGCGCAGAAGAAGCCGGTCTCAATACATCCGGTGACGAAAAAGCCAGGCCGCCAGAGCAAGGTTGATGATGCCGATGACTGCCATGGGCCAGTACTGGTTGAGCAGGAGCGGGACAGTGCTGCCCTCCAGGAAGACACCCCGGAGGATGACCAGGAAATAGCGAAGGGGATTGAGAAGGGTCAGCCGCTGCATAAGCACCGGCATGTTGGCGATGGGGGTGGCAAAACCGGAGAGGATAATCGCCGGCACCAGGAACATGAAGGCGCCGAACAGACCCTGCTGCTGGGTCATGGAAAGCGAGGAGATCATCAGCCCCACGCCGATGGCCGAGAGCAGAAACAGAATGATTCCCAGATACAGGGCGGCAAGACTTCCGATCAGTGGAATCTGAAACCAGATGACCGCCATGAAAATGATGAAGCTGGCCTCCACGGAGCCCACGATAAAACCCGGCAGCGCCTTTCCCAGGAGGATCTCCACCGGCCGGAGCGGGGTGACCAGGAGCTGATCAAAGGTGCCCGCCTCCCGCTCCCGGGCAACGGACAAGGCGGTCACCAGCATGGTGACCACCAGGGTGAGAAGCCCCACGATGCCGGGCACGATGAACCAGCGGCTCTCCAGGTTCGGATTGAACCAGGCGCGCATGGAAAGTTCGGCCGGCGCGCCGCCCGTTCCCTGACTGGCCCGCCACTCCTGGTTGAAATCCGCGATAATGCTGCGCGCGTAGCCCAGGAGAATGAGCGCCGTGTTCGAGTTTCTACCGTCAATAATCACCTGCAGGGGAGCCTGATCCCGGATTTGACGGGTGCGTTGCAGCTTCTCGGAAAATCTCGGGCCAAAATGAAGGACCATCAGGACCTCCTTACGGTTGATCACCGGCGCGATATCCGCCGCTTTTTCAAGCCGGCGGTGCAGCTCAAAGGTGTCCGAGCCCGCAAACCGGGCCAGCACCTGCCGCGCAACGGGCCCTTCGTCCTCGTTGAACACGGCAAAGCGCACGTGATTGAGGTCAAAGGAGGCGGCATAGCCGAATACGATGAGCTGGATAATGGGCGGGCCGATCAGAACCGTGCGGCTTCGCTTGTCCTTTAAAATCGCCAGAAACTCCTTTACCATCAGTGCCAGTATGCGGCGTCCCATCGTATCTTCCTAATCCAGGCGTTTGCGTGTTTTCCTCCCGACCAGCAGAAAAAAAACGGCTGCCATGGCGGCAAGGGCCAGGGCATTGGGCACGATGACATGCCAGATGTCGCCTGCGGCAAACACGGTCTGGAGGATGGAGACATAGTAGCGGGCGGCGATCACGTGCGTCACCCCCTGGATCGGCCAGGGCATACTGCCGATATCAAAGATAAATCCCGAGAGGATAAAGGCGGGGAGATAGGTGGTAATAATCGCCACCTGCCCGGCGACGAACTGGTTTTTCGCCAGTGTCGAGATCAAAAGGCCCATGCCAAGGGCCGCCAGCAGAAACAGCGCCGAGGTGGCGATCAACACCCACATGCTGCCGTTCAGCGGAACCTCGAACAGCCAGATCGCCATGGCAACCGAGAGCATAAGCCCGCCCATGCCCAGGACAAAATAGGGGACCACCTTTCCGATCAGGATCTCGCGCACCCGGATGGGGGTCACCATGAGCGCCTCCATGGTGCCGCGTTCCCATTCCCGGGCGATTACCAGGGCGGTCAAAAGCGCGCCGATCAGTGTCATGATAATGGCCACCAAACCCGGCACCAGAAAATTGCGGCTGCGCACCGCCGGGTTGAACCAGACGCGATGCCGCACCTCGACGGGAATATGGATCTCCCGGCCCTGATCGGCGGCAAAATCGCCCAGCCATTTGCGCCAGACGCCCTGGACGTAGCCCTCGATGATGCGCGCCTTGTTGGCGTCCACGCCGTTTACGAACACCCCGATGGCGGTCGGATCCCCGGAAAGCACACGGTCGGAGAAATTGGCGCGCAGCCAGACAATGCCCTCGACCCGGCGGGCCCGCATGGCGGCCTCGGCTTCCGGGAAATTGGCAAACGTGTTCACGTCAAAGTATTCGGACCGGGCAAACCCGCTGGTCAGGCTTGCGGTCTGGGCCGTGGGCTGTTCGACCACAACGGCAAGCGGCACGTGTTTGGCATCCAGGGAGACGCCGTAGCCGAAGATGAAGAGAAGAATCAGGGGCATGATAAAGGCAATGGCAATGCTCGAGGGGTCTCTCAGGATCTGCAGCGTATCCTTCCGGATCATCCCCCGCAGCCGCATGAAACCCGGATGCCTGGCCGCGCTCTGCTGCTTTTCCGGCCCCGTGCTCATGCGCCGGCCTCTTCCTGGAGCTGCATCCAGCCGATAAAGACGTCCTCCATGGAGGGCTCGGGCGTCTGCTCGCTGCGGAACCGCTCCTTCATTTCCTCGGGTGCCCCCTCCACCAGGATCTCGCCTTCGGCCATCATGACCAGGCGGTCACAGTATTCGGCCTCCTCCATGAAATGGGTGGTCACCAGCACGGTTACCCCCTGCTCGGCCAGCCGGCTGATGCGGTGCCAGAACTCCCGGCGGGCCAGCGGGTCCACGCCCGAGGTCGGCTCGTCCA
>CAZWNV010000018.1:0-27324 GCA_964635265.1 uncultured Desulfobacteraceae bacterium | reverse complement strand
TTTGTAAGCGGAGGTCTGGCCATGGGCCTTGGCGCCATCGGCGCGGCCATCGGCGAGGGTTTTACCGCCTCTGAGGCCAGTCTTGCGATTTCCCGGAATGCAAAATTATCCGGTGATGTTTTCAAGAACATGCTTGTCGGCCAGGCCATTGCGGAATCGGCCGCGATCTTTGCCCTGGTGGTGGCCATGCTCCTTCTGTTTACCGATTTTTCCGGGCAGTCTGTTGTCGCGGTAACCGTACTTTTGGCCGCCGGCCTGAGCATGGGCCTGGGGGCCATCGGCTCCGGCGTCGGCTCCGGATTCCCCGCAGGAGAGGCCTGCAAGGGAATATCCAGGCAACCGGCGATGAGCGGACAGCTGACAACCAATATGCTGATTGGCTCAGCAGTATGCCAGACCCCTTCCATATTCGCGCTGGTGATCTCCTTTATTCTCCTGTTCAGCGATTTCAGCGGCCAGCCGATAGCCCCTACCTGGGCGGCAATCCTGGGGGCGGGATTCGCAGCCGGATTCGGCGCCATCGGTTCGGGGGTCGGCGGCGGTCTGGTGGCACAGACAAGCTGCGAGGGCATTGCCAGGCAGCCCGCCAGTGCAGGGCCGGTTACCAATATTATGCTCCTGGGCCAGGCGGTAACACAGACCACAGCGATTTACGGTCTTCTTATCGCCTTTATTCTGTTATTCAGGGGATTTCCCCCCTCCGATTCCCCGGCTGCAGCAATGGCGCTGCTGGGGGCGGGGCTCTGCATGGGGCTCGGAGCCATCGGACCGGGTATCGGCGAAGGCGCCACTGCCAAAAGTGCTGTTCGATGGATTTCCAGGAACCAGGATGCTACAGCGGAGCTGACCCGGATCATGCTCGTGGGGCAGGCTGTTTCCGAATCAACCGGTATTTATGCACTGGTTGTAGCGCTTTTGCTTATATTTGTTGTGTAAACAACCGTATACAATATCAAGGAGGAAAAAAATGGCTATTGAAGGTGTACACGTGGTGCAAGCGGCGGCACTGCTGGGTGCCGGCCTGTCCATGGGCCTGGGGGCTATCGGACCGGGGGTCGGCGAAGGGCTCGTGGCTTCCAAGGCTTGCGAGGCAATCGGCAGAAATCCCGGAGAAGCGGGCCTTTTGACCCGCACCATGCTGGTGGGACAGGCTGTTTCCGAGTCCACCGGCATTTACTCCCTTGTCGTTGCCCTGCTTCTGCTCTTTGTTGTCTAAAATCCTCGGCAGGCGGGGCAATATATGGAAATTATCAGTAAAATCGTAATGGTCAGCATTAACGAGACACTTTTTGTCGAGCTGATCTCGTTTTTGATTTTCCTGTTCCTGATCAATCGGATCATGTTCCGTCCCCTGCGGGCCGTAATGCAGGAGCGCGATCAGCACATAACCGATTTGAGCCAGGAAATCAATAATGCCCGCGATACCATCAGGGAACTGCATCAACAGTTGGACGCCCAGGAAAAGGAAGCGGTTGAAAAGGCCACCAACGAACGAATCGGGATGGAAAACGAGGGCGCAAAACAGGCTCAGACGCTGCTGGAGGAATCCAAACAGCAGATCAGTGAAATCCAGGCCGAAAACGAACGCTTTGTGGCCTCCCAGATTGCAGAAGCCCGTGAAAGCCTGCAAAAAGAAGCCGAACGCCTTGCAAGGGAAATGATGGAAAAAATTCTTGATCGGAGGCTGGCCCGTGAATAAGAGAAGCAGAGCAACCGCTGGCCGATTGATCCGCCTGCTGCCGCTCATTTTGATTGGGCTCCACGTCCTGGCCGCCCATGCAGCCGCCGCTGATTCCTCTGCAGCGGAGTGGCGCAGCATTTATGACACTGTTATGCTCTGGATCAACTTCCTGATTCTGGCCGGGCTCATCTACCATTTCGGGCGCAAGCCCCTTGCCAATTTCCTGCAGGGCCAGAAAAAGGGAATTGCCGACCAGATCGAAAAACTGCAGGGCCGCAAGCAGGAACTCGAAGGCCAGATTCAGCAATACCGGGAGGCGATCGCCCAGAGTGAAAAGCGGTTCGAGAAGATCCAGGCCCGGATAAAGGAGGAAGGGCGGCGCAAACGCCAGGAGATTATTGATCAGGCCAATGAACAGAGCCGCAATATGCTGGAAATGGAGAAAAAAAAGGCGGCCAACCGGATAATGCAAGCCAGGCACCGGTTGATGGCCGAACTTGCGGATTCAGCCAGTGAAAAAGCCCTCCGGATGCTGCCCGAAGAAATAACGGC
Organism: uncultured Desulfobacteraceae bacterium; assembly: GCA_964635265.1. Lineage (GTDB taxonomy): Bacteria > Desulfobacterota > Desulfobacteria > Desulfobacterales > Desulfosalsimonadaceae > M55B175. Next base: position 25,091 of record CAZWNV010000018.1, on the reverse strand, counting down.
CGAAGACCAGGAAAACATGCTGCAGCATTATATCAAGCAGATTCACGATTATTCTCAGAAAGCCGGTTAACCGGATCGCCCCCCGTCAGGGGGGCTTTCCCGGCCAAATCATTGCCTATGAACCTGGAAAATCACCCGATAAGCACAAAATACGAACTGGAAACCGTCCCCATCGGCATCGGCGGCAAGCGGATGCAGTTCTACCGCGTGGGCAACTGGGAGCCTTTCATTGAAAAGCTCTTTGCAGAAGGCGGCAGTTTTACGGACTTTCCCCACTGGATCAAAATATGGGAGGCTTCCCTGGTTCTTGCCGATTATCTGCTGGAGGCAGGCCTAAAACGCCCGCAGAGCGTGCTGGAGGTCGGGGCCGGCATGGGAATTACCGGAATGTTCCTGGCTGCCTTCGGCCACGAGGTAACCCTTACCGACAATCAGGAGGACAGTCTGGCGCTTTTGCGGCTCAACGTCGAATACAACAGCTTATCCGACTACGCCCGGATCCGGTCTTTGGACTGGCATGAGCCGGATCTGGAGGGCCGCTTTGATATCATCTGCGGTGCAGAGGTAATTTACCAGGAATCTGCTTTTGCTCCCCTGACGGCGCTCTTCCGCAGGCACCTAAAGCCGGAAGGACGCATATACCTGGCCCATGACCGGCAGCGCAACAGCTCGGAACAATTCATTTCCCGGCTTCCCCGGGCCATGACGGCGGAGAGCGTCACCAAGACCTTTCGCGGGGCGGATATGGCCCGGCGCATTGTTATCCATACCATAAAATTCCGCGATTAAAGAGTCCCGGGCGCTTTATTTTTGTCCCTCTTCGTTTTTTTTCTCCAGAAATCCGGGCTGGCGATAGGCTGGATGGGGATAGCTGTAGAAGCCCCGGCCGGTTTTTGTGCCCAGAAGCCCTTTGTCCACATACCGGCGAAGAAATTCTGCGTTTTTCCGGTACCGGGGATCCCCGGTTTCCTCTGCCCAGTACTCGGTAACTTGTAACACGGTATCCAGGCCGATCCCGTCCATTATCCCGAAGGGTCCCACATCCGTCATCATAACGCCCATCCAGGAGCGATCAATATCCTCGATGGAAGCCACGGCATTTGCCGCAAGACCCTGGGCGGCTTTTAAAAGCTCCATCAGCATGGCATTGAACACGTAGCCCGGACTCTCGCGGCAAATCATGATCGGCACAAGGCAGCTGTGCGCCGCCAATGCTTCGATAAAGGCGACGGTCTCAGCCGAGGTGCCGGGATGGGGCATGATGTCCACCACCGTGCTAAACCGCAGGTCGTGGAAATGCAGTGCCGCAAACTTTTCCGGACGGCCGGTCTGTTGGGCAAACCGGGAGGGCAGAAGCGATGATGTGTTGGTGGTAAAAACCGCGTGCGCCGGGCATATGGCATGAAACCGGGAAAACACCCGCCCCTTGAGATCCGGATCCTCCGGCACGGACTCGCTGACAAAATCGGCGGCCTCGCCGGCCATCTGCGGATCATCGGTCGGCCGAATCCGCTCCAGCGCGGCATCGGCAGCCTCCGGTGCCAGACGATTGGCTCTTACGTAAGCCCTGGCCACCTTTCCCGCCCGCTGCCCGGTCTTGTCCAGTTCCCCGCGGCTGATATCATAGAGGTTGACAGCAAATCCGGAGGCGGCAAAATGGAAGCCGATCTGCTGGCCCATGCTCCCGGCTCCAATGATCAAAATCTGTCTGATATCCTCCGCCTGCATCCAGTCAGCCTCCTGTTTTTCCTGTTTTCTCCGGTTCCGGGGTCTCCCGGCAAAAAAACGCACACCCGCCAAACTTCCTTTTTCCCCTAACAGATCGCAGGCCAAAAATCAAAGGCCAAGGCCTGTAGAGGCAGGGCAGGCAGGTCCGTCCGGGAGCTGCAGGGCTGCAGCTCCCGGCGTACCGGGGAGATTAAAGCTCCAGATAAATCACCGATTTGGCCATGGGAAGATCGCGGAGCTGCTCGAGCAGTTCCTCTGAAAGGGATGAATCCGTTCTCAGGAATACGATATTGCGCTCCCCGTCCGGCTCCTGGCCAACGGTCATCTTGGAAATGTTTACCTGGTTCTCTCCCAGAAGGGTCCCGATGCTCCCGATTTCCCCCGGAATATTTAAATTGTGAATCAGGGTCAGGTAACCTTCCGGCTTCATTTCGAGGCGAAAATCGTTAATTTTAACGACCCGGGGATAATTTCTGCCGAAAACGGTTCCACTGACCATGCTGCTCATCTCGCTGCTAACCACCTCCATGGTTATCAGATGGTTATACTCCATCGCCTCCTCGCTGGTGGACTCGGAAACCTTGATACCGTCCTCCTTGGCCAGAAACGGAGCATTGACCGTATTGACATCCTCCATGGAGAGATGGTCCAGCAGGCCGGTCAGAAAGGCGGTGGAAACGGGTTTTAAATCCATGTTTTCAAAATTGCCGTTGTACTCAATTTTGACTTCCTTGATATGCCCGCTTATCAGTTGGGCTTGCAGACGGCCCATCCGGTCGGCCAGAAAAAGAAAGGGGTTGAGCAGCTCCAGATCCTCGCCGGATACAGACGGCGTATTCACTGCGTTTTCCACAGTATTGGTATTGAGATAGGCGATAATCTGATTGGCCACCATCACGGCCACATTGGTCTGTGCCTCTGCCGTGGAGGCTCCCAGGTGGGGCGTTGCAATCAGGTTGTCAAGCTGGAGCAGCTTGTAATCCTCCGGAGGGGGCTCGGTATTAAAAACATCCAGGGCTACTCCTGCCACCTTGCCGGACTGCATGGCCTCATACAGGGCATCTTCGTCCACAATCCCCCCGCGCGCGCAATTAATCAGCATCACCCCGTCCTTCATCTGTTCAAAGGCCTTTTTGTTGATAAGCCCGGTGGTCTTTTTGGACTTCGGCACATGCACGCTGATATAGTCGGAGGAACTGAAGAGCTCTTTCAGCGACACGCTCTTGCAGCCGGCTTTCTCGATTTTATCGGGGGTTACCACGGGATCGTAGACCTTTACCTGCATGCGCAGGCCGCGAGCCCTGTTGGCGACGATGGAGCCGATCTTGCCGAAACCGATCACGCCCAGCGTCTTGTTATAAATCTCCCGGCCCTGCAGCTTCTTCTTGTCCCACCGCCCCGCTTTCAGGGAGGCGGTACCCTGGGGGATATTGCGGGTAAGGGCCATCATCATGGCAATGGCATGCTCGGCCGTTGTGACGATATTGCCCGTTGGCGTGTTCATCACAATAACGCCGCGCTTTGTGGCGCTCTCCACATCAATGTTGTCCACTCCGATCCCGGCCCGGCCGATGGCTTTCAAATTGGTGGCCGCCTCCAGCACGTCGTCGGTTACCTTGGTGGCACTGCGGACCACAAGCGCATCATATTCGCCGATGATTTCCTTGAGTTCTTCAGGAGAAAGCCCGGTCTTTACGTCCACATCGATGCCGTCCGCCTCTTCCATCAGCTTGATTCCGGCATCGCCGAGTTTATCACTTACCAGTACTTTCATCTTCATACCTCCTTGGTCCGGGCAGGCACATCCCCGGCTGCCCGGACGTGCAAAATAATCTATTCCAAATTTAAACGGTTATCCCGATATGCGGACAGATAATTGGAGCAGAATTCATCTTTTCCGATCAGGGTCTCCGCAGCAATAATATTGGCCATCATCCGCTTGTCCAGGGGATTGATAATAGCCCCATCCAGCTTCTTGGCTATGGCCATGACCATAAAAGTCTGGTTGACCAACTTCCTCTCCGGCAGGCCATAGGAAACATTCGACAGGCCGCAGATGGTATGAACACCGGGGAAGCCGGTCATTATGGCTTCTATGGCATTCAGGAACTCCCTTCCATACGAATCACTGGTGGAAATCGGCTGAACCAGCGGGTCCACATAAATGTTTTCGATAGCCACGTTGTTTTTCACCAGACTGTTAATCAATTCATCGGCAATTGCCACGCGGTCATCCTTTGTCTCCGGCATTCCCTTGTCACTCATGCAAAGGGCGATCACCTTGAGATCGGTGCCGGCAATGACCGGAAGCAGCGCATCATAGCGCTCTTTTTCCAGGGAGATGGAATTGACCATCGGGGTACCCTTGTGAATGGACAACGCAGCCTCCACCACTGCAGGATCGGGGCTATCTATGCAGCAGGGAGTCTCCACCGCCTCCTGCACGGTTTTGACAAGCCACTGCATGTATCCGGATTCCTTGCCCACATAAACCCCGGCATTGACGTCAATAAAATCCGCTCCGTGTTCGTACTGATCCTTTGCAATTTTTTTTATTTCCGCACTGTCCTCTGCGTCTATAGCCGCCTTAATCGGCTTTCGACTGGAATTGATCAATTCGCCTACAATTTGCATACGCCCTCTCCTTTACTCCTTGTATAATAAAACTTTGTTTCCACCTAAACCAAAGTCCCAAATTTCCAAGTAACTTTTATACTGATGGTATCGGGGAAAGCCGGTTGTCCTGCAACCCGCGGCGGCTTTTCCCTCCGCTTCAGCAGGAAAATTCCATGCTGCTTACATAGAGCTCCATAAAATCAGGCCGGGTTTCTATGCATATATGCTCCATCTGCTGCATATGCTCCTCCAGGAATCTGCGGTTCGCCACATTGCGCAAAAGCCGCACACTGCCGATCCGGGAGGTGTTTCCCGCGAAAAAGACCTTTTGCGCCATCCCCTGGGGCAGGAGGCCGATTCCTTCCAGGTTTTCCGGCCGGAGGGAATAGCCGAAGCCGCCGGCAATGACCACACGATCGACCTCGTCGGCCTTCACCTGCGCTTCTGCCATAAGGATTTCGATCGCCGCCCGGATGGCACTTTTGGCAAGCTGCACCTGGCGCACATCCTCCTGGGTAAAATAAACCTTGCCGCCGATATGGAAGGCCGCCTTCTCGTTGATCTCGTGAAGACGGGCAGCGATGTCGGGATCCAGGCCGTCGGCCTCATGCGGTCGGCGCATACGGCCGGTTGCATCAATCACGCGGATTTTCCACAGGGCTGCCGTCAAGTCCACGATACCACTGCCGCAGATCCCTTTCACCGGCGCATTGCCGATGGTTTTCAGCGCAATCTGTCCGCCGTTCGTCGTGACCCTTTCCAGGGCCCCGATCTGGGCCCGACTCCCGCTTGAGAGGCCCATGCCTTCAAAGGCCGGGCCTGCGGCAGTGGAGGTCATCAGATACCTGCCGCCGGCATTCAATCCCATCTCTCCGTTGGTGCCGATATCGACAAAAAGGACCGATTGCCCCCGGGCAAAAAACCCCTGGCAGACCAGAAGGCCTGCGGATATATCCGCCCCGATATAGGCATGCACCACAGGGGGCACATAAACCCGGGCCTGCGGGTGAACGTCCAGTCCGAAACGGGAGGCAGGATAGCTCGTCCCGCTCTCAATCCCGACACGAAAGGGAACACGGCCGAGCGGCTCCGGATCAATGCCTGCGGCAAGCTGCAGCATGGTGGTGTTGCCGCCGACCACCACGTCCACAATCCCGTTTGTACCCACCCGGGAATCCGAGCAGACCTCTTCGATAAGAAGATTTAAGCCGTCCCGGACACAATTGGAAAGCTCTGCAAGGCCTTCCGGCGTGGAACCGGCCTGAATCCGCCGCACCACATCATGGCCGTAGTGAATCTGCGGATTCAGGCTTGAAGCGGTGGAAAGCTCCCGGCAGGAATCCAGACAAAGAAGCGTTACCACCAGCGTAGTGGTCCCGATATCAATGGCCAGCCCCTTGGGGGACATGCCCTCCTCCCAGTCAGCGAGCCGCACCGGCTCCTGCTGCTCGTAATGCAGCCAGAAGCCCTCTTCCGTTTTGCTGATCCGCACTGCCGGATTGCCGGACGGCTCCGCCTCCTGCCGGTCCGGGTTTGCGGAGCCCGCCTCATCCCGGGCATCCTCCGGGTACCTGTCTCCCTCCAGGATTCGGTACTCATCACGGGTATAGCCTTCCAGAAGATGCACCGTTATATCATGGCGGGGCTTGAGCTGACAGGCAAGCCGGATGCCCTCAGCTTCCTGTTCTTCCGTGATATCCGGATGCGGCGTCCGCTCCACATTCTCCGGATTCTCGACCCGGATCCGGCATTTGCCGCATATGCCCTGGCCGTTGCAGGGGGTGTCAAGCTCGACGCCGGCCCGGTAAAGAGCGTCGCGAACGGTTTCGCCGCGCCGCATCTCAATGGATTGATGTAATGGATATATGGTCAGTTTTGGCATTGCTGATACCGATTGTTTCCAACTGCGGGTGTAGGGATGAAGGTTTGGCCGCTCAAGGCCCCCGGCGAACAGAGAACGTCCGATGCCGCTCAGATCCCGGGCAGCCGGGTCAGGGAGATCATCTCCTGGAGATCTTCAGCCAAGAACTTCAGGTCCTTGCGAAGCTCTTCACCGTCGACTTCCCTGGGGACAACCACGCTCGTCCGCATGAGGAAGATGGGCTTCCCATCTCTTTTCCGGGACTCAATCTTTGTTTCCATATCGACGATATTGATATTCAAAGAGGCCAGCAACTGGGTCGTTCTGTAGACGATGCCCATGCGGTCGACCCCCTTTACCCGCACCTCGTAGTTGGGCTCGGATTCTCTCTGCGGCCCTTTTGGTTCATCCACAGGGAAAAGCGTGACTTTCAACCCCTCCTGCCCGTCAAGCCGCTCGCAGGCCGCGGATAGCGCATCACCCATCTCTTTTGAGCTGGCACTCACCAGAATCATCAGGGCGAAATGGTTGCCCAGAAGGGTCATTCGCGAGTCTTCAAAATTGCACCCGCAGTTATAGATTTCCTTGGAAACCCCGGCCACAATGCCTGTAACATTGCGCCCAACGGCAGAGATAATAAATTCCTGTTTCATAATGCACCCATTCGATTCCCGCTATGCTTGCGTTGAAAAATCCACTCCACAACAGCCGTGCGATCGCGCTACTGTTCCGGGCCTTCCACATACACCGGCCGGCACAACTCCTCGAGTGCTGCTCCTGCAATCCTGCAGGATTTGTCATGGACCCCGGGGTTGAAGTATATACTGGAGGTGTTGACCAGCGCCTTGTCCATATACACCGGCATTTCTGTAAAATGGCCGAAAGGCGGCACGCAGCCCACATCACAGCCGATTTTCTCCAGAACTTCTTCAGGCTTGGCAAAGGACACCTTTTTGGTCTGCGCCGCCTTTGCCACCCGCTTCCAATCCACACGGCGATCGCCCGGCAGTACCATCACGATCATCTGGCTCTCCCGGGTCTTGAGCACCAGGGATTTCACGGTCTCCGATTCTTCCACCTGCAGGGCCTGCGCCATGGCCGGATTGGTATAAACCGGCTCGTGGGCTATCACTTCATAGGCAACCTGGTTTTGCTCCAGTATCTGCCGGATACTTTCCTCAAGTGTCATAACTCCTCTTCCTGCTGCGCTATCGGGGCAGCGTTCCCCATTGCTCCGACAAGCGGGGGTTGCCTACCGCACGGGCCTGAACCCGTTCAATGGCGCCATCGGTTTTCACCTTGACACTTGCCTGCGGAGACACGGCCCCCGAGCTGGAAGCGCTTTCCACCGCGAGTTCTTTCACCTTGGCCTTGGCATAGGCAAAGGCCTCCTCGTATTCGGAAAAACTGTTCCGTTCATCGCCGATCTGGACGATATGGGCGTGTGCGCCGTCAACTTCCTGCACGTAGACAAGCGCCTCCTTGTCCGCCATCACGGATCCGGCCACCGCACCGGCGGCATTTGCCACATGGGCATGGTCCGGGAGGATAAAAGGGGCCTTTAGGGTCTCCGCCACCTTCTTGACAAATATGCCGGCAGGCGCACCAATGCCGATCACGGGAAAACGACTGGCCACATTTACGGAAACATATTCATTGCTGCCGCTGATGGCCTCATCGACCATCCACCGGCCCCAGTCCCCGTCAACGATCTCCGGCAGATCCACTTCATCCTCCTGGCTGGCAAGAAATATGATCGCCTCCTCGACCATGGTGGCCACGATCATCTCCAGGGTCTCGGAGACAAAATGCTTGGGGTTTCTGCCATAAATATGGCAGGCGCACTCCATTGCCTGCCGGGCTGCATCCACGTCCCACACGTCCATCTGCCCATTCACATGAAGCAGGTCCGAAGGCGTAAGGGTCGCCTGCTCGATCAGACCCTGGCGGATCAGGGGATCCCCCTGTAGCTGAACCGCATGATAGACCCCCATGGCCTTTAATATTTCCGTAAGACTCCGGGGGGATTCATTTAAAAAACGGATCAGTTCCGCATGCTGGGGATCGGTTATGCCGCAGGCTTCCGGATCCATGGGTTTATGCAGAAACCAGTAATCCAGATCATTCTGGGTCCATGTGCTCGGATCCTTGCGCTTGAGACCGGCAATGGTTTTTTTGACACTCGGGTACTGGGAGGCCAGACGGCACAGGGGAACCACGCGGTCGGGGCCTACCTGGGCTCTGCCGCCCTGGGCAAATGATATCCGGCTGTCGCAGCCCACACAGGCCGTACGGATCCGGGCGGCCTTTACAGCAGTCTTGATCTCGCCCACCCGGGCGCCTTCATCGGTTATGGTCATCTGGGAATCCTGGATCAGTGCCATATCCGTGGTAGTGCCCCCGACATCGATCATCAGGGCATTGCCATGGCGGGAGAAGAACAGTCCGCCGATCGCGCTTGCGGCAGGACCGGAGAGAATTGTTTCCACCGGTTTTTCCGCGGCTTCGGCATGGGGCATGAGGGATCCGTCCCCCTTGACAATCATCAGCGGTGCGTGGATCTCCTGATCTTCCAGGGATTCCTGCACCGCTGCAATAAACTCCTGCATGACGGCGACCAGCGAAGCGTTCAGACAGGCTGTGGTGGCCCGCTTGATGGAGTCGATCTGGGTGGAGAGCTGGTGGCCCAGCACCACCGGCACTTCGCAGATCTCCCGGATAGCCGCAAATACTGCCTCTTCATGGGAAGGGTTCAGGGGGCTGAAATAACTGGAGACAGCAAAGGCATCCACCTTGTCCTGATGCTCTCTGACCCATGCCTTGATACCCTCCAGGTCCAGCGGGGCATTCTCTGCGCCCTGCGAGTTGTGGCCGCCCTCGAAATAGGCAAAATACCGGGTGGCAAAATTGGCATCCAGCCCGTAGGAAGAAATGAGCTCCGGATCGTATCCGATCAGGGCCAACCCCACCTCCCGGGCTTTTCCTTCGGCAATGGAGTTGGTGGCCAGTGTGCTGGAGATTCCCACCAACTTGACATTGGCCGGGTTTTTAATCTCCAACATTTTCAGTACGGTAATAACGCCCTCGGCCAGATTCGCACGGGTGGTCAGCGTCTTTCCCGAGGCCACTACCCGGCGCGTGCGATAATCCATCAACACGCCGTCAGTATAGGTGCCCCCGGTATCAATGCCCACCACGAAATCACCGGCAAAGGACTTTTTTGCTGCACCCACCTCTTTCAATTGGATTGATTTCCCTTCCTTCGTATACATTGGCATCCGCCCCCGTCCGCAGCATACAGCGGCCGCAGGGCTTTCCTCCTTCTTTCCGCATCAGTTTTTCCGCTGCGCCGCACCATCATATAAGACGCCTTCTGGCAGCCGTCACCGGATTCTTTTGTTTTCCAACTGCTCCCGCGGCGCCGCCTTCATTTTGATGGATGCAGGTGCCGCCGCGGCAACCGTCGCGCCCTTGGGGCATAGCGCGCTGCCGACTCCCACAGACAAAGCAAGGCCGCCGTCATAGGGGCGGCGCAATGATCGAAAGCCTGTTCGTCCCGCGTGCGCGACGAACAGGCTCTTTCTCCGTTTGATTCTGCGCTGCGACTGCAGCCCCGGGCCGCTTAGGTGCTCCGGACCCGCTCTTCGGCTTCTTCCAGAATTTTGTCGATATCCTTTTTGGCCTCCGGCGGAACGCGTTTTTCGGGGCCTTCGTGGTTCTCCATCAGATCCCGGCCTTTCTTGAGCACCCGGTCTTTCATCGTGGTCCGGCCCCAGGCATCCCAGTCTTCATAGCTGTTTCTGTCCATCAGGGTCGGCATGTAGTGTTTGCGGAACCACTTCATTGTGTGGTCCTCGTAGAGATAATGGCCGCCCGGCCCCACGTTGCAGATCTGCTCCACAGCCATGGTTTCCTCATTCACCTCCAGGCCGCCGGCAATCAGGCGGCTCATGCCGATGATTTCATCATCCAAGACGGTCTGGTAGATATCCCCGCAAAGGCCGGATTCCGTGTAGCCGTTATCGTGGACGAAGTTTGCGCCCGAGAGCATGGCCATATGAATCGAGAGTGCAGCTTCCATACCGGACTGCAGCTCCAGGCACTTGGTGTCCGTGCAGCCTGAAGTCGAATACATGGGCAGCCCCACAAACTGGAGCATCTCCGTAAGCCCGGCGCTCAAAATACTCAGCTCCGGAGCCCCGTAGGAATAAATCGTATGGCGCATATCCAGGATGGACTGGACCCCGCCGATAATGATGCAGGTACCGGGGTTCATAAGCTGGGAGACCACCACCCCCACCATGGATTCTGACATGGCGACCACGAGCTGGCCGGCATGGGTGGCGGGCACTGTGCCCCCGCCGATGGCGCAGGGGCTGTATACCTGCGGAATCCGGTGTTCTGCACAGTACATACACTTGTCAATGGCATGGAAATCCGAAACCAGCGGAGAGATCGGCTCGCCGTAATGGATGTAGTTCGGCCGCCTCTGAAACGCTTCCTCGCCGCCTGCCATGACGATGCCGACCCGGTGTTCATCGCGGCATCCGTCCCTGGTAAAAGCCCAGTTCATGATGATCTTGCGGGTATTCTGAATCATGTCCGCAAACTCATAAATGTCTGCAAGACCGTTTGTCACGTCATTGATGGAGCCCAGGGACTGGACGTATCCGATGTTGGGCAGCGCATCGCAGACACGGGCCACGGTCGTGGCATCTTTTCGCAGGTAGGGCCTGCGCTCCAGGGTTTCCGGATCAATAAAATTGGGCGGCGTGGGGCCCGGGCCGAAATAACTGCGGCCGCGCTCCACGTAGCACATCTCTTCGTTTCCGTCCCAGCTGAAGAGGGTGGTGATGGGCGGAAGCGTGGACAGGGCCTGCCGGACGATTTCCGGCGGAATGCGCACGCGTATCCCGTCGACCTTGCAGCGGTTTTTGGCCAGAAGTTCCCTGGCGCCTTCGTGATGGACGTCAGCCCCTGTATCGTTTAATGTCTTGATAACGCCATGAAATATCCGCTCTTTCTGGTCCTCCGACATCATGGAGAACCGGACGGTGTCATTGGCAATATAGTTGGTTACCTTGTCATGAATCATAACAGCCTCTCCTTTATGCTCACACATGCAGCCCAAGGCGGCATGGCCATGGTCAAAGGGTATGGTTATTTGGAATGCCGCTCTTCCGCGTCATCAATAATCTGCTTGAGCTCTTTGCGGATCCCGTCATCTATGGGCTCGGGCTCATAGGTATCCAGTATGCGTCTGGTCTCTTCTTTTACCCGGTCCAGCATGGTCTTTTTGCCGTTATTGCACCAGGTCTCCCAGTCCGATCGGTCCTGGAGCTTCGGGAAAAACCATTCTTTCCAGTGCTCATAGGTATGGTCCTTGGTGACAAATTCTCCGCCCGGCCCCGCTTCGCTGATCACATCCAGGGCCAGGTATTCAGGATCCGTATTGATGCCCTTTCCGATCTGGCGGACCATACCGATAATCTCCTCGTTCATGACAAGGCTCTCCAGGGAAGCATTGACTCCGGAGTCGATATAGCCCACATCGTGAACCAGGTTGGCCCCGGAGAGAAACGCGTTCAGGTTCGAGAGCATGGACTCCGCCGCCGCCTGTTCGTCCACCGTTTTGGAATCCGTGCAGCCGCCGGTCGAGAACATCAGAAGCCCCAGCCATTTGGAAATGTCGGTATTGGCCGCCGATGCCAGGGAGAGCTCCGGGGAACCATAGGAGTAGGTGGTGGTACGCATGTCCATTACGGTGGTCACACCGCCCATGATCAGCGGCATCCCCGGTCTTTTGAGATAACAAAGCGCCACTGCCAGAAGGGTTTCCGCAAGCGACTGCACCAGCATGCCCGGAATCGTTGCCGGAGCCGTTGCCCCGGAACTGGGGCATGGCGTATACATGGCCGGGATCCCTTTTTCCGCGGCAAACAAAAGCTTCTCCACCGCCGTGCGGTCATTTGTCAGCGGCGAGATCGGCTCGATATAAGCAACAAACAAAGGATTGAGGCGAAATTCCTCCTCTCCGCCCTGGAACAGGCAGGCCATTTTCCAGAGATCCTCCAGGCCCTCGCCGTCGACACTGGTCACCACCATGGGCTTGGTGCAGCCCTCAAGCATGGCCATGAACTGATGCCGGTCGTAGGTAAGCGGATTGGGGGCATCCCCCACAATGCCGTGCGACATAAAAAAATCGTAATTGGGAAGATAATCCACAAACCGCGCCGCATCAACTACGTCTTTATAACGGCACCGCCGGCGCTCGCCGGTCTCCTGGTCATAGGTAAACGGCAGATCCGACCCCGTGCCGAAATACACATGGTCTTTCTGCAGGGCCACGGAACGCTTGCCGTTTCTGCCTTTCAGCGTAATCTTATTCGGATAGGTCTTTAATGCCCGCTCCACAAGGGAGACCGGCACGCGGACCCGGTTTCCGCGGACTACCGCCTCGGAATTCTTGAACAACTCCAGCGCCTCGTCCTGGAACACATTGGCGCCGACGCGCTCCAGTACTTCCAGCGCCGAATAGTATATTTTCTCGATCTGTTGATCCGAGAGCACCCGAAACACCGGTGTTTTCTGGATCGTCTGATTCATTTTTTCCATGGGGTCACTCCTTCGCCCGAATTTGCGTTAATAAGCGCACCAGGGGGCTGCTGCACTGCCGCAGCAAAGCCCCTATTCTGGATACAGCCGATTCTGCCGCCTGAAAAAAATGCCGGCGCGGCCGCCATTCGCCCCCGCACCGGCCTCTATCCTGTTACACCCGAGACGGGGTTTACCGGCCCTATACCCCGAGCGCTGCCCGGCCTTTATCCACGGAACTGGCCGCGTTGGCCCCGTAGAGATCCGCACCGATTTCCTTGGCGTATTCCTCGGTGACAGGAGCGCCGCCGACGATGATCTTCACCTGATCCCGCACGCCGGCTTCTTTGAGGGCATTGATGGTTTCGCCCATTTTGGGCATGGTTGTGGTCAGAAGCGCGGACATACCAAGCAGGTCCGGCTTGTGTTCCTTGACTGCTTCCACAAACACCTCGGGCTTCAGATCAATGCCGATATTGACAACCTTAAAGCCCGCACCCTCGAACATCATGCCCACCAGGTTCTTTCCGATGTCATGGAGGTCGCCTTCCACGGTTCCGATAACCAGGGTGGAGGACCTCTTGGAGCCGCCTGCGGCCAGCGCGGGGCGAAGGTGCTCCATTCCGGCGCTCATTGCCTTTGCAGACCGGAGCACTTCCGGGATGAACATATCGCCCACTTTAAAGCGCTGTCCGACAACGTCCATCCCGGCGATCAGGCCTTTATTCAGGACCTCTTCCGCATCCATCCCCGAATCCAGGGCATCCTTGACCATCTGGGCGACTTCCTCCACCTTGCCGGCAATCAATGATTCTGCCACTTTGCCTAAATCTTCAGCCATGTTTTTTCCTCCTTGTATTTGCTTGCATTGGTTTCCGAAGCGAAATTAAGCTCGCTGCAACTGCTCTCCGTAAACTGTTCGGACAAAACCCTGCTTCTCTGATTGCCACCGCTGCGCGGGGGCTTATGGCTCCATCACTACTTCTGCGGTTTGCGGAAATGGAAGACGCCCCAGGTCAGATAGCCCTTGTTGCCGCCGTCGACCCAGTGACGCAAACCGGTTTTCATATTGTCGATATACTCCTGACTGATCTTTCCCTTCACCTCATGCTCCCGCTTTTCCAGTTCCTCGAGAATGCGGGCATAGCTCTTGGTAAGATGGGGGGCCAGCTCTTCAAAGCCAACCAGCTCAAACCCGATTTTCCGGGCATAATCCTTGTAAAACCCGGGAGAGCCGAGGCTGGTCAGATGAATGCGGTCATAGATGGGCTGCAGCACATCCGCCGGGCAATCGTCTGTCTGCATGGGATCCGTAAAAATCATTTCGCCGCCCGGCTTCAATACCCGCCTGGCTTCGTCAAGCACCTTCTGCCGGTTGTCGCTGTGCAGGATGGCATCCTGGGACCAGACAATATCAAAGGACTCATCCGGGTAGGGGATGGTGTCAAAGGAGCCGTCAACCACCTCGATCATATGATCCAGCCCCTGCTCCTTATTCATCTTCCGTGCGCGCTGGTTTTCCGTCTCGCTTAAATTGAGAACCACGACCTCCCATCCGTAATTCTTGGCCAGATACCGGGCGGAGCCCGAGAAGCCCCCGCCCAGATCGATTACACGGGCTTTCTTGCCTAGAAAGGCGGAGCGCGAAACCATGTGGTCTATAGTTTGACGACTTGCCTGGTAGACAGAATCGGAGTCCGATTTATAATAGCCCAGATGAAGGTCTTCTCCACCCCATATCGTATAATAGAAAGTGTGGGCGTCATCACTATCGTAATAATTTTTCGTTACTTTGACAGTTTCTGAATATTGGGTTTCGCTCATCATTCCTCCTTAACGCTGTCTCTTAAGTTTTCTTTATCTTGATTTACGGGTTTTTCGGAACAGGGCTTGATATCGGCACGCTTTTATTATACATTGAATTTCGCCTATCTATTTTTATATTGAATCTAAATTGATACCAGCGTGCTCCTAAGTTCCGTTATAATAATTTGAATATATTAATTGAAAATTTTTTCCATGTCAACCAATTTTTCCGAAATTAAATTATATGCTGGAATATTCACGGGTTTGCAGCAATCAAAATGTTCTTGACAAGCGGGTTTAATTTGTATTATCTGTCCCTATTCGTTACTTCGTCCAAAATAAAAATGCAAAAATCACTCATCGAAAAAATATAATTATTTATTTTAGAAAGTTATAAAAAAAATCCAAAAATCCGACGTTAAATGTTGGCACAGCGATAGATGCCGACGCCATCGGGTGTTTTCCCCCTTTCTGCCCGGGTTGAATCCCTCCGGCAGGTGCAGGTCAGAAAGATAAAAAAATGCCGGAGGGGTGGATTTTTATTTTAAAACAGGCATACTTTATATATATAATTCGAAAACGAATAAAATCAAAAACAAAGCCCCAATTATCAGAAAACAGGTTAGAATTATGGCAGATATTTTTCCATTTCGCGGTATCCGGTATAATACCGACAAAGTCGGGGATCTGGCCAATGTTACGACGCCGCCCTACGACGTCATCTCCGATGAAGAACAGGATATGTATTATGAACGGCACCCCAACAACATCATCCGGCTGGACAAGGGCAAAGCGGGATCCACTGATGACAGCAGGGACAATCCTTATACGCGGGCGGCTGCATACTTTCAGAACTGGCTTGCAGAAGGGGTCCTTAAAAAGGATGCCGCCCCCTGTTTTTATCTTACTACGGTCACATTCCCGGCAGGCGCCGGGAATGTGACGCGCTACGGCCTTATCGGCCGGGTGCGCCTGGAGCCGTTTGAAAAAGGGATCATTCTGCCCCACGAGGAAACCTACTCCAAAATCAAATCCGAGCGGCTGGAATTGATGAAGGCCTGCCACGCCAATTTCAGCCACATCTTCTCCATTTATACCGACCGGAACAATCTGATCCAGACGCTCAGAAACGGGGTCAAGGACATGCCCCCGGAAGCCGCGTTTACCGATGATGCCGGGCATCATCACAAAATGTGGTGTCTGGATGATCCCCGGACCCAGGAAATCATCCGGGAAGCCATAAAAAGCCGGCGCCTGTTTATCGCCGACGGTCATCACCGCTATGAGACAGCCCTTACCTACAGGGACTGGGTAGCGGAACGAACGCCGGATTTCGGTCCCGATCATCCCGCCAACTTTATCATGATGTATCTATGCTCCATCGAGGACGAGGGTCTCATTGTGCTGCCGACCCACCGGCTGCTTACCCGCGTGCCGGACTCCCGGCGCGAACAGTTTTTAAAAGCGGCGGAGCACTACTTCGACGTACAGGCGTTTCCTTTCGGCCAGGGCGCAGGAGAGCAGGAAAAGGCAAGGGCAGAAATGCTTGAAGCCATGCAGGCCGATCCTGCCAGGCACCGTATCGGGGGCTACATAAGAGGATATTCCGAATTCTGCCTTCTGACCCTGAAGCCCGATGTCATGAAACAGAAATTTGAAAACGAGATTCCGGAGCCGCTGCGCGAACTTGATGTAACGGTGCTGACCCGCATTATCCTGACCGAGCTTTTGGACTTCGATCAAACGGACATGGACAACGAGTCCCTTATTGACTATACCAGCAGCGCCGCAGAAGCGATAGAAGGGGTTGACAGCGGCGCGTACGACATGGCCTTTATTCTCAACCCGCCCACCCATGAGCAGGTTCGCAGTATTGCCGAAGCCGGCCATACCATGCCCCGGAAAACCACGTTTTATTATCCCAAAGCAATTACCGGCCAGGTTATGAACAGCCTGACAGAGGATTAAGGAGGGCCTCATCGAAGTTATCCGGACCATAAAAGAAGCTGCCGGACGTTCGCGGAGACTTCGGGCGAAAGGCTGCTCCATCGCACTGGTGCCGACCATGGGGTTTTTTCACGAAGGGCATCTGGAACTCATGCGTAAGGGACGGAGCCTTGCGGAAGACCTTGTTGTCAGCCTTTTTGTCAATCCCACGCAGTTCGGCCCCAACGAAGACTTCGCCGAGTATCCCCGCAACACCGAACAAGATCTGGTACGGGCCGAAGAAGAAGGTGTGGATGCGGTTTTTCTGCCGGACGCAGAACAAATGTATCCGGAGGGGTTTCAAACTTTCATAGACCAGGAACATCTGCCGCAGCACCTTTGCGGGCTAAGCCGGCCCGGCCATTTCCGGGGGGTGCTTACCGTCGTTGCAAAGCTGTTTCACATTATCTCTCCGGATATAGCGGTTTTTGGCGAGAAGGATTTTCAACAGCTTGCCATTATCCGCCAGATGGTCCGGGACTTGAATTTCGGGATCGAAATTCACGCGGTGCCGACCGTCCGGGAATCTGACGGGCTTGCCATGAGTTCGCGAAACGCCCGGCTTGCCCCGGCTGAGCGGCAGGCCGCCCTGAGCCTGTACCAGTCGCTTCAGGCGGCCCGGGATCTCGTAGAACAAGGCGAAACCCGCACGGAACAGATTATCGCAGCCGCGGAAGCAGTTATTTCAAAACACCCGGAGGCCGCTATTGACTACATTACAATCAATGATCCGCAAACTCTGGTCGAGATCGATCGCCTGGAGCAGCCGGCGCTTCTGGCTCTCGCCGTAAGAATCGGCGAGGTGCGCCTGATCGACCATACTCTGCTCGACCCTGCGCTTTGCGGAAAGCGGTATCCGGGTTTTGCCAAACCATAGGGGGGGCATCCACCCGCATGGAACAGGACGACCAAAAACAAAGGAGACGCCTATGAATGAAAATCGTGTATTATTCACATCTGAATCCGTCACGGAAGGACATCCGGACAAGGTGGCGGATGCCGTATCCGACTCGATTCTGGACGCTATCATCAGCCAGGACAAAAAATGCCGCGTAGCCTGCGAGACACTGGTCACCACAGGACTGGCATTTATCGCAGGCGAAATTACCACCAGCTGTTACGTGGATTTCCCGCAGGTTGTACGGGAAACCATCCGCGACATTGGATACAGCTCCTCCCGCATGGGCTTCGACTGGCAGACGTGCGGGGTTATCACCAGCATCGACCAGCAGTCACCGGACATTGCCCAGGGCGTCAATCCCGGCGAAGGCCTCTACAAAGAGCAGGGAGCGGGCGACCAGGGACTCATGTTCGGCTTTGCCTGCGATGAGACCCCGGAACTTATGCCAACACCCATCATGTATGCGCATAAGCTCACCAAACGACTGGCCGAGGTCCGGAAAAACGGCTCCATTGATTTTCTGCGGCCGGACGGCAAGTCCCAGGTAACCGTGGAATACGATGGCTGCGAGCCCAAACGGGTGGATACCGTGGTTGTCTCCACCCAGCACAAAGGCGACGTCAGCTACGATGACGTGAAAGAAGCGGTAATCGAGTCCGTGATCAAAAAAATTATCCCGAGGGAGATGATTGACGGCGATACCCGCTACTTCATCAACCCGACAGGCCGATTCGAGGTGGGCGGCCCCATGGGCGACTGCGGGGTGACAGGCCGCAAGATCATCGTTGACACCTATGGAGGCCAGGGAAGCCACGGCGGCGGATGCTTTTCCGGGAAGGACCCCACAAAGGTGGATCGGAGCGCTTCCTACATGGCGCGCCACGTGGCCAAAAACATTGTTGCCGCAGGACTGGCCAGAAAATGCGAAGTACAGATAGCCTACGCCATCGGCGTCGCGGAGCCGGTTTCGGTGATGATCGACTTTTTGAATACGGGCAGAATTGCGGAGGAAAAAGCCGCGCAAATCGTTAATGAAGTCTTTGACCTGCGGCCGGGGGCCATTATCGAATACCTGGACCTGCTCCGCCCGATATACAGAAAAACGGCGGCATATGGCCATTTCGGCAGAAACGATCCGGACTTTTCCTGGGAAAAGACCAACAAGAAGGAAGAAATCCGGGAAAAAGCAGGACTCTAAGTCCCCCTGAAACCGCAGGCGGCGAACAAAAAGCCCTTCGCGGCGGATGATAAGCCGCCGGAGCAGATGCCTCCGGCGGCTTATTCCTTCTGCCCCTCTGCATCCATCACCACAATTACGCGGCAGCGGCGCAAAAATGCCAGGTGCTCCACCGCACCCCGCAGCTTTGAGGCATCTGTGTCGCTGATAATGATATCCGAACCCCCCGGCCGGCGAAGGCGAATGCCTTTTACCATCAAGGGATTCTCCCCTATCCGGGGATGCCCCTCGGCACTGGAGATGCCCGCCACATACCGGCACATCCCGGCATCCACCACATGCTCCCGGCTGGAATAAGCGGGTCCGTAAACCTCTTCACCCCCTTCATCCAGGAGTTGAAAGCACATGGCCGGCGATACGGACAGCCCGCGTGCGTCCACCACCAGGCCCGTATAGGCGGAGCCGTCCGTGCTTGCCGGAGACTGCGATGGCTCAATGGCTTCAAGCCGGGTTACCGTATCCGGCAGTGCCAGAGAGGCGAATGCACCGGTCATGGAAAGCTCCAGGGTGAGCTCGACCGGACCGGTCGAGAAAAACTCTCTCTTGGTCACCTCCGCCTTGTGCACCAGGTTTTCCAACTGTGCCAGCTGCCTGTCATCGGTTTGCAGAAAAGCCCCCACGCTTTTGCTGGCTGTCAGCTGCACCGATTTTGCGGTTCGCAGGAGCAGCCGGTAGGCCCGCTGACGGGCCCTGGCCATCGCCTTATACGGATCATACCGACGCTGGCGCAGGCTCTGTCCCTCCCCTCTGCCTGTCGCAGAGATGGTCAAACCGGTCCAGTCAATCCAGGACCGGCTCCCGGCGGGCGCATTATCCGGCGTGCAGACCATCAGGACGGCCTGGCTGCCCGCAGCAGGCAGCCAGAGAAACAAGACGGGCAAGAGCACTGCGGGTATCAGCAATTTTTTCATGACGGCCTCCCCCGGCTGCCGAGCAGAATTGCCGCCTGCCTGCCGTGCGGTTTTCTCCGGCAAGCGCCGCACCTAACAGCCGGCCTTTTGCAGCAATCCTCGGGCATAGTGAAATAAACGCGCAAATATATCCTCCATCTCCGGGGTCCTTGGAAGAAGAGCCTGAAGGCGCTCCAGGTAGCCTCTGTTCAGCATGGCCTCCACAGTGGGGGCAAAATTGAGGTCATAAACCCACCCGGCCTGCAGGAGCTTGAAATCATTCAAGCCTGCAAGATCCTGCATACGGACAAGGCGTCCGCTGCGAAGGCAGTCCAGTACCGCCCTGGAACAGCCCTCAGCATCCGGCAGCCCCAATGAAACACTGTCTGTAGCGCCCTCGGCCCGATTTTCACAGTATTCGATAAACACCTTCCAAATGTCAAGCTTGTCCGCATCCCGAAGCAGCTTCAGGAAAAACCGTTCCCGGCTGTCGAGTCCGGCGGGAAGTGCATAGACATTATGGTGGAAAATGGCCGTCAAGACGAGGGCGGCGTCTGCATCGGGCAGACCCCGCAGCAGGTCGTGGCGCTTGATCTCGGAAACACTCAGGCGGGCATGATTTTCTGAGTCGGCGTCCTTAAATGTTTTGTACTCTTTATATTGCTTAAAGCGGCCGATATCATGAAACAGGGCCATGATCTGCGCAAGCCTGGCATCCGGCCCGGAAACCTGCAGCCTGGCGGAAAGCATGCGTGCATTGGCACAGACCCGCTGCGTATGGTCGCGCTTGAGGGAAATCGCCTGATTCTCTTCTTCATTGTGGGAATAATAGCCTGCAACATAATTCGAAAACCGCTGCTGCAGCTCTTGCCAAAACGCCTCAGACATTACCCGCCCAACACCTCTTTTTCCAGCATGGCAACAAGCTCAGGGATACCGTTCCAGTCAAAGCGCGGCACTGAAGAAGCTCTGTCTTCCGAAGACACGAGGGCAATCACCCCCGGGAAACGACTGCTTAAAGGCGGTTGTGAATCTCCCGTGCGACAAACCTCGATTTTCGGGCAATCAGCAGATTTAAAGCCCTCCGCAATCACCAGATCCACGTCCTCGAAGTACCGCCCCAGGCCGTGGACGCCGCAGCCTGCCTCCCCGGACGCCGTCCGGCGTTTTACCATGGCCAGAACCGCATCGGAAGAAATCATTGCCGTATCCGCCCCCGCATCAAAATGCCGCCAGGAATCCTTGCCGGGTTTATCAAACGAAGGGGTGTGGCAGGTGTGCTTGATGGTGCCGACCCGGTAGCCCCGTCTCTTGAACTCCGCCACAAGAGCCGTCACCAGCGTGGTTTTGCCCGAATCCGAGTATCCAATAACCGCTATCAGATGTTCCAACCCGGCTTCCGTCCCTTTCTTTACGGATTTTCCCGAAACAAATGCCCGATGCCCGGCATCCCGAGCTTTTCAGAAAGCACCATAGTTCCCCGCAAAAGCCCTTGTCAAGCGAAATAGCCCCGCCGGTCAGGCAACGTCCGGATTGCAGCCCTTGACCCCGGGCCCGATATAGCGTATGGATCTGGAACGAATCCGCAAAAGATTCGGGGCGCGGCGACCCTGCGGTTGCTGCCTCTCGTTATCCTACACGCCCTGTACGAACGCTGAGATATTCTATGGCCGGCAAAACCGGAACATGGATCAAACCCGCTGCCGTGGCCGCAGCTCTGTTCCTGATCGGCGCAGGGATACTGCTTGCTCATCTGTACCGAAAAGACGCTGCCGCCCCAAAGACGCAATCGCGCAGGGAGCCCCCCGGCTCCGCCCAAAGCGCAGACGCCCCCGCCGTCAAACAGATTGCCCCCGAATGGTGGGAAAGCTCGCGCAGGATCTACTTTGACATCCCGGCACGAATCCGCGTCCATCTTCCGGATACGGCCCGGCCCCGAATCCGCCGGATTTTCAGCCATGCATGGGATGAATTTGATCGTCTGGGCAAAATCTTCAACCCCTTCGCCGACAGCGGGGAGACCGCCGCGCTAAACCAGGAGGCCGCAACGGAATGGAGGGCGGTTTCCACTGAGCTCTACGAGGTCCTTACAACCGCAAAAAAGCTCTGGAAAGCGAGCGGCGGGGGATTTGACCCGACCTTTTTGCCGGTGAAGAAACTCTGGCAGCAGGCGGAAAAACACCAGCAGATCCCTTCGCATAGACAGGTGCAGAAAGCGCTGTCGCAAACAGGCTTTGAAAACGTGTCCCTGCGCGCAGGCAAAACCCCGCAGATGCGTCTGCAAAAGCCCGAAATCCGGTTTGATTTCGGCGGCATCGCCAAAGGCTATATCCTGGACCAGATCCGGCAATTGCTCAAAAGCCGGGGAGCTGATGCCGGGCTGGTACAGCTCGGGGGCGAGATCGCTGCCTTTGGCAGAAACCGGGGCGGCCCCTGGCGCATCGGCATTCAGCACCCAAAGGACATGGCAAAGCTCTGGGGGGTTGTCACCAGCAGAAGCGCCATCCGGGTCTCCACCAGCGGAAACTACCGGCAGCCGCTCATTATCCAGGGCCGGAGCTTCTATCATATTTTCAGCCCCGAAACCGGGCGGCCCGTCTCCGAGAGGATTCTCGGGGTAACCACTGTAAGCCCCGAGGGCGCCCATTCCAATGCTCTTCTTGACGGTGCAGCCACTGCGATGACCGTGATCGGCGTGGAGCGGGGCTTAAAACTGGCGAAAAAACTGGGGATAGAGGTGTTGCTGCTTACCCGGGGGCCGGAAGGGCACATCCGGGAGAACAGGACCCGCGGATTTGCGCGAATCTACAAAAAAAACGAATAAAAACAAAACGTTCATCCTCAACCAGACAAAAAGTTTTGGCATTTCCGCAGTTATCATATACAATCCCGGATACTCAGGCCAACCCTACAGCACAGGAGCCATTCATGAACCGGATCAACAACTGGGACTGGGCCCCCGGCAAGCGCGTCATCTCGGATATAGGGGAGTGGCGCAGCACCTTTGGATGGGTGGAGGAGCCCTGCGCCAGCCCGGACGGGGAATCGGTCGCCGCCATCGTAAAAGTGGACGAGGATGCTTTTGCCGTATGTGAAAACGGCACGCCCTGGGAAACCAGTTTTGATAGAATCTGGTTTCTGCGCTATCTTCCGGACGGCCGTGCCGCAGCCTTCGTCTCGAATATGGCGGAATGGACGGTGGCGGCAGACGGAACCCCCTGGCAGAACTGGTTTGAATTTATCTGGGACGGCAAATTCAATTCCCCCGGAGGCCGCATCTGCGCTGCCGCCCAAAAGGAAATGCGCTATTTTGCAGTTACAGACGATGTCCCCTGGGAGCATGGATTTTACAACCTGACGCATCTGACAGCCAGCCCGGGAGGCGCATCGGCTGCTGCTGTGGTGCAGACAGAGGCCATCAACGAGGCCGACATTGACGCTTTCCAGAAAGGCTGTTTCACCGTGGCGGTGGACGGCCGCACCTGGTCGCGCAATTATTTGAACATCTGGGAGCTCTCCTTTGATTCCGCCGGCCAGGGGGTAGCGGCTGAAGTTCGCACAAGCCTGAGCAATTATACCATTGTGGTAAACGATGTTCCCTGGGACAGACGCTTTTCATCAGTCTGGCAGCCTGTCTTCAGCCCGGCTGACGACTCCGTTACGGCCCCGGTCCGTGTATCCGGAGGCTGGACTCTTGCCCGGGACGGAGAGCTTCTGTGGGACGGACGGTATTTCCAGCTCTGGCATCATATTTACAGCACGGACGGCAGCCGTATCGCCGCTATCGTGTCCCCGAAATTCGGCAGGTGGACCCTGGCTGTGGATGATGTACCGTGGCAGCTTACGTTTTCAGACCTGGCAACAGACCCGGTGCTCTCCCCGGATGGCAGCCGCGGCGCATGCGTGGGCAAAACCGCCGGCAAATGGGGGGTTGCGGTTGATGGAAAGGCTTGGGACGGAACTTATGACATGGCCTGGCCTCCGGTGTTTTCCCCGGACAGCCGGCATGTGGCAGCCAAAACCGAAAAAAACGGGGGCTACCGGATCGTCGTGAACGGCCGGCCGATCGGCGGAACCTACAAGGCCCTGGAAAATCCGGTGTTTTCCCCGGACGGGGAAAAACTGTTGGTGCGAGGCATCGGCGGGGATGAGGATCAGGACAAATATGTGCGCAGGGTCTTTTCCCTGGCTGAAATTCTGGGATAACCGGGACAAAAGGAGATCCGCATGCTGCATACCGTCTACGAACTCGCCAGCGGCCCCCTGGTCTGGCTGGCATTCGCCGTTTTTATCCTGGGCAGCCTCTACCGCCTGCTCACCATGGGGCGGCTGGCTGCCAGAAAAGATCCCATGGTGTTCAACTACATGAGCGTTTATTACGCCCTGCGCTCCATCGCGCACTGGATCATCCCTTACGCCAGTCTGAACATGCGCAGGCACCCGGTAATGACGGCCGTGGCTTTTGTCTTCCACATCTGCCTGATTGCCGTACCGATCTTTCTCAGCGCCCATATCGTGCTCATCCATGAAGCCTGGGAGGTGCACTGGTGGTACATACCGAATCAGGCAGCCGATATCATGACCCTGATGGTTGTCGCAGCCTGTATTTTCTTTCTCTGCCGCAGACTCTCTCTCCCGGATGTCCGCTACCTAACCACCCCTTCAGACTACATTATTCTTGCGGCGGTGGCCCTGCCCTTTGTCACGGGTTTCTGGGCTTACCATCAGTTTCCCGGCCATGTTGCCGCGGGCATCCTCCACATGCTTTCAGGGGAGGCCGTTTTGATGATGATTCCCTTTACCCGGCTCAGCCACATGCTTTTTTTCCCTTTTATCCGGGGATATGCGGGATCGGAGTTCGGAGCGGTAAGGCACGCCAAGGACTGGTAAATTTTTGGAAACAAGGAGCACGCTTCATGAGCGAACCGTTGGAAAACGCCAGGCCGGAAATTGCGGACAAGGGCATTGAGGAGGGGGTTGCCCGACTGAGCCAGGAGGAAATCGAGCAGACGATTCAGAAGATGCTTGCCGCAGAAGGCGGGGCACGGCTGCAGACAGCCGTGGAAGCCTGCGCCCACTGCGGCCTCTGCAGTGAAGCCTGCCATTTCTATCTCTCCAACAACAAAAACCCGATCTATTCCCCGGCCGGCAAAATTAAACAGACGCTCGGCGAAATCCTGAAAAAAAAGGGACGTGTCTCCGGGGATTTTATCAAGACTGCCTGCGAGATTGCATTTACGGAATGCAATCTCTGCCGCCGGTGTGTCATGTACTGCCCTTTCGGCATCGACACGGCCTACATGATGCTTTTCATGCGCCGCATATGTCATAAGCTGGGAGTCGTCCCGCAGTATATCCAGGATACGGCGCACAGCCACTCAGCGACCCTGAACCAGATGTGGGTCAAGGAGGATGAATGGATTGATACCCTGCAGTGGCAGGAAGAAGAAGCCCGGGATGAATTCGCCGATC